>CAJUJU010000003.1:0-89819 GCA_910586835.1 uncultured Acetatifactor sp. | reverse complement strand
TTCGCTAAGCTACTACTGAAAATCAAATGTCTGCTTCGCAGCCGCTTGATTTTCTAGTAGTAGCTTATATTCATATCCACGTTGCCTTCGATGCCGTCTACTTTTCCCTTGGAGGTGTACTGCCACATCTGGTAATAGCCCTGGTACAGCGGCACACCGCGGTATTCCGCAAGCCAGATACAGTAATCATTATCCAGCCTGTCCGTATGCAGATTATTATTGTACCAGTTGCGGCTTGCATATACCCCGGCCTCATAGCCGGCATTCTCAATGGTTCTGCAGAACGCCTCGCACACAAGGGTTCTGGTATCGGCGTCCAGACCGTCGGCACGGCCGTTCCCACCGGCGCCCTCAGTATCGATGAAAATGGGGAAATCCAGCTTGTACTCCTTCACCAGATCCAGCACTGCAGACGCTTCCTCCACTGCCTCCACTTCATTTACCGCCTGGGTAAAGAAGTAGACGCCCACCGGCAGACCGCTGGCGGCAGCTCCCTTCATGTTGACGGCAAAGTATGGATCTTCCACCAGGCTTCCCGTGACAGAACCGCGATAGCCCGCACGGATGATGGCATATTCCACTCCCGCGCTGCGCACCCTGTCCCAGTCTATTTCACCGTTCCACTTTGACACATCAATGCCCAGCCTGCTGTTTCCTGTTGTCTTCTGAAACTTTTTGATCTCGGTCTTATCGGCATCCTCCAGCGCGTCTGCCACGGCGGTATCCTCCGCTTCCGCGTCAATATCCGCCTCCGTCCTGATGAGAAGCGAAATATCGTCAATGGCAAGATACTCCACCTTATCTTTCACCCTCACGCGCGTCTCATTTTCCGGCACATGATAACCGGCAATCGGAAGAAGCTCCACATAATATTCCCCGGCCGTCAGACCGCCTATGTATATCACTCCGTCCTTATCCAGATCCTTGTATTCCCCGACTCCGTCCAGACTGATAAAAAAGCTTTCACCTGTCACCGGTTCCCCGGACATATCCACAACCCTGACCCGCAGATCCTTCTCCACAGAAGTAACAACCAGCGACAACCGCGTCATATCATCCCGCGCCGCTTCCAGAATCGGATTCATCTCCGGATCAAAAAAAGTGTTGTCTCTCAGAAAAGCCTTCAGATCGTTCCCGATCTGTCCGCTGTCCGGTTCCTCCTGCAGTTCCACAGACTGAGAGGGCTCCGGGTCAGAAGGCGCAGGCCTCTCTCCCCGCTCCCGGTTGACGTAAAGCACCAGCATTGCAGCCAGCAGAATCACCGCCATAGACGCCAAAATTGTCATCCTGCGCAGCTTAGAGTCCATTTGCTACCTCTACCATATACTTTCCATAATTTGTCTTCATCAGCGGCTCCGCCAGCTTCAGCAGCTGTTCCTTACTGATAAACCCTCTTTTGTAGGCGATCTCCTCGATACAGGAAATGTAGAGTCCCTGTCTCTTCTGGAACGCTGCTACAAAGTCGGAGGCATCAAGAAGCGCGTCATGATTCCCTGTATCCAGCCAGGCAAATCCTCTTCCCAGCGTCTCCACATGAAGCGTTCCCCTATGAAGGTATTCATTGTTTACCGCGGTAATTTCGATCTCACCCCTTGCGGAGGGCTTTACGTTCTTTGCGATCTCCACCACGTCATTGTCATAAAAATACAATCCCGGAACGGCATAATTACTCTTGGGATTCTCCGGCTTTTCCTCAATGGATATGGCCTTCCCGCTGCCGTCAAACTCCACCACGCCATATTCCCTGGGATCACGCACATAATAGCCGAAAATGGTAGCTCCCTTCTCCCTGGCCGCAACCTCCCTGAGCACTCTGGAAAAGCTCTGCCCGTAAAAAATATTGTCCCCCAGAACCAGCGCAACTCTGTCTCTGCCGATAAAATCCGCACCAATGAGAAAGGCGTCCGCCAGACCTCTGGGGCTCTCCTGCACCGCATAGGACAGCTCCATCCCCAGCTGATGGCCGTCGCCCAGCAGCTCCTCAAAAACCGGCAGATCCCGTGGGGTGGATATAATCAAAATTTCGCGGATGCCCGCCAGCATCAGCGTAGAGAGCGGATAATAAATCATTGGCTTGTCGTACACCGGCATAATCTGTTTGGAGACAGCCTTTGTCAAAGGATACAGCCTTGTACCGGAGCCCCCCGCCAGAATAATTCCCTTCATAGATAACCTCCCTGTCTGCACGCCGAATGGGAACGACGTTCATCGTTCCCATTTTACGCATTTTTCTTTACTTTTCATACATCTCAGTGTAGTACTTCTGGTAATCACCGCTGGTCACATTTTTCATCCATTCCTCGTGCTCAAAAAACCACTGAATCGTTCTGCGGATGCCCTCCCGGAACATGGTCTCCGGTTCCCAGCCGATCTCCGCCCGGATCTTGTCAGGAGCGATGGCATATCGCCTGTCATGCCCCTTCCGATCCTCCACATAGGTAATCAGTTCCGTGGTCACATGTGCTTTCCTGGGATCCGTATCCGGCAGCATCTCCTGCAGCGTCTCCAGAATAATATGGATGATCTCTATATTTTGTTTTTCGTTGTGCCCGCCGATATTGTAAGTCTCAAACAGCCGCCCCTGCTCCTGCACCATATCAATGGCCTTGGCGTGATCCTCCACATAAAGCCAGTCACGGACATTCTTTCCGTCACCGTACACCGGCAGCTTTTTCCCCTGAAGCGCATTGTTGATAATAAGAGGAATCAGCTTCTCCGGAAACTGATAAGGTCCGTAATTGTTGGAGCAGTTGGTTATATTGGCAGGGAAATGATAAGTATCCATATAGGATTTCACCAGCATGTCCGCGCCGGCCTTGCTGGCGGAATACGGACTGTGGGGCTCATAGGGCGATGTCTCATAAAAATACGCGTTGTCATCGTCAGGCAGCGAGCCATATACCTCGTCCGTAGAGACATGAAGGAACTTCTTCCCCTCCCGGAAGCTTCCGTCCGGCAGCTCCCAGGCAGCCTTTGCACAGTTCAGCATCACCCCCGTGCCCAGAACGTTGGTCTGAATAAACACCTCCGGGTTCCTGATGCTTCTGTCCACATGGCTCTCCGCGGCAAAATGCACCACTCTGTCGATGTCATTTTCCGCAAAAATCCTTTCGATGGCTTCCTTGTCACAGATGTCCGCCCTGACAAAGGTGTAATTGTCTTTGTCCTCCACATCCTTCAGATTCTCCAGATTTCCCGCGTAGGTCAACGCATCCACATTGATTATGCGGATCTGGTCGCCATACTTCCGAAACATGTAATGAATGTAATTGGAGCCGATAAAACCGGCGCCTCCCGTTACCAGATAGGTTCTCATAGCTTCAAATCTCCATTTCCGCGCCGTTATGCTTTCTCCGGCACTGCCCTGACTTTCTGAATAAAGTATCTTTATCATATCACAATTTCCGCATATTTCCAAATGCTTTTATTCTTAAATAAAGCATGGGAAAATTCTTAAGAACGCGCTTTTTCATCAATAGCCAAGGTAGCTCAGATTCATATCCACATTTCCGTTGATGCCGGTGACCTTGCCGGTGGATCTGTACTGCCACAGATCATATCTGCCCTTATAGGTAGGCGCAGATGCATACTGGGCAAGCCAGATTTTGTAAGCGCTCAGTTCACTGGCGTTCAGTTTATTTTCCAGCCAGCTCTTGTTGGCATAGATCCCCGCCGTATAATTTGCATTCTGAATCGTCTGGCAGAACGCCTTACACACCGCGGTTCTCTGCTCCTTGCTGATAGAATCCGCACGTCCGCCGCTGGACTCCACATCCAGAAATACCGGGTAGGATATTTTATAGTTTTTAATCTGTTCCAGAACCATGGAAGCCTCCTCCACGGCCTCCCGCTCATCTATGGCCTGGGTGAAGAAATAAACGCCCACTTTAAGACCCGCTGCCGTTGCTCCCTTGATATTGGCAGTAAATTTCGGATCCTCTACCAGTTTACCCTGAGAAGAGCCTCTGTATCCGCACCGAATAATCACATAATTGACCCCTGAATTCTTCACAGCCGTCCAGTCTATGGTTCCGTTCCACTTGGAGACGTCGATCCCAAGCGCGCCCGTGCCGGTGACAAGGGATCCGTCGCTGGCAAACGCATATTTGGCGCCCTGGATGACCTGCTCGCCGGTAACCTTATTCCCGTCAGCATTGAAGAAGTACACTTTTCCGTCCAATGTCTGCCAGCCGGTATACCGCTCTCCGGACTTCAGGAAGAATTTGTCAAATTTATAATAATCCGCATGATGTGCCGGTCTGTACTTGTCATTTTCAAAAACGTAAAGCGGATGTCCGTCCTTGTCCTTCAGCTCGGTCTTTTCGTCCGTCTTCGGATTGGGCTTCACGGTCACCACACAGGAGGCCCTGACCTCCTCCCCGTTTTCCAGACACTTTACAGTCAGTGTGGCGCTTCCCTCCTTCAACGCCTCCACTGTCACCGGTACCGTGATTACGTTACCCTCTGTTTTCAGGGCGCCCACCGTTCCGCGAAGCACGGCTGCATCGCTGGATTCCACCGTCACTGTGGGAGACTTGGTGGCTGCGTTCTGAATGGTAACGTTCAGCACGATGGGATTGGCGGCATATGCCGTGCAGGTTGTCTTATCAAAGGCGACAATTTTATTGGCCCCTACTGTCACATCTATCGTTGCGGCAGCCTCCGTCGCCGCGGTTCCGTCCGCATAATTTGCCGTCACCGTGATCCTGGCCGTGCCTGCCGCCACACCGGTAACCGTAAGCTTTCCCGCGGTATCAACAGACACCGTGGCAACGGAAGGCTGATCGGAAACCGCCTTGTAGGTCAGCTTCTTCTCCTTTTCAAAGCCCGCGGCCGTTGTCTGAATCACTGCATTGCCCTTAATCACCACCGCCACACTGGGCTTATCAACCGTCAGCGTTCCCTTCGCGGCAGATGCAACCGTCACCACACAGGTGCCCTTGAGTTCTTCCGTCCTGTTATCCAGAGCTGTTGCATCATTATCAGAGACAGACTCACCCTTTTTCACCTGATAAGTCACTCTGGCCTGCCAGGTGATCGTCGCCGTCCCCGGCGCAACTGCCGTCACCGTACCGTCGCTTCCAACCGCAGCCACCTCGGGCGCAGAGGAAGTCCATGTGGCCCCCTCCGGCGCCGACACGCTTCCAACCAGGGATTCCCCTGCATTCAACACCGGCTGGTAATTATGGCTTGCCGTAAGCTTCTGTGTCTCTCCGGCCTTCAGCGTTACCGCCGCAGGCGATATTGCCGCCGTAGTCGTCATCCTCATGAATCTCCCGGAAAGAGATGCAAAGGTCAGCGGATCAGGAATCGAAGACTTTGGCACTTCACTGTAGACAGCGTCAATAACCTTGCTGTCCACCCATGCAACGGTGTCCTGCAGCTCTGACTCTACGGCTACCTCATTCTTTGCGGTATCCTCTTTTTTTGCATCCACTTCGCTCTCGGACTTTACCTCATCGGCTACGTCAACCTTTTGATAGGCGATATCCTTCTTCACATCCACCGATTTTTTATCCGTAGAAATGGCATAATCCGCATACTTTTTATCCGTAAGCGTCTCCATTGCCACCTTGTATGCGCCGGACGCAATATCTTTCTTGTAAATGATCCCGTCCTTGTCGTCGTCCGACCAGATGCTGACCTTTCCGTCCGGATCCGTTACCGTCACGGAAAAAGGAACATTGGCGATCAGCTTTCCCGTCTTTTGATTGATAAATTTAATTTTCAGATCCTTCTGAATGGAGGTCATATTCATGGCCACCGTCACCTGACGGGAATATTCGTTCTCTTCGTAGTCCGGATGCTCCTGCTCCTCCTTTTGATCCTCATCCACAATAACAGCCGCCGCAAGCTTTGCTCTCTGGGCATCCGCGATCGCAATCAGCCCCGCCTCTCCAATGACGGAAATATCCTCCAGCTGCGTACCCACACTGACAAAATCGGATGTCCTGTTCCCCAACAGCCGTGAACTCAAAAAAGCGCCTCCCGTAATCAGTGCCAGCAGAAGAACTGCTGCCCCTGTAAACGCGATGGCCCGGTCGAGAACCGGCATTTCACGCAACTTTTCCGCCAGACCTGCCTTCCGTCCTCCTGCACTTTTGGGCTTTCCTACATCTGCATTTCCAATATTCCTTTTTCCGGAAGCAGCTCCCTTCGTATCCTCTTCGTCCTGCCCGACCGCATACAGCGAATCATCCTCATAGCGAATTACCCCGCCATTTCCGGGACAAAACGATCCCATTCCTCCATAACTCTTCTGTTCTGCTGTCACCCTGCTGTCCGAATATACAGCATTTTCCGAGACATAATCCGCTTCCCCATAATATTCCGTCTCTGCCCCGGCGTAGTATGCTTCCTCCCCGGAGAATCCTGCCTCAGACTCTTCCTCATAGTACCCTGCTTCCTCCTCGGAAAATCCGGTCTCAGGCTCCTGGACGTAGTACTCCGTTTCCTCCTCGGAGAATCCGGTCTCAGGCTCCTCCTCATAGTACTCTGCTTCCTCCTCAGAGAATCCTGCTGCAGGATCCTGAACATAGCACTCTGCTTCCTCCTCAGAGAATCCTGCTGCAGGCTCCTCCTCATAGTACTCCGCTTCCTCCTCAGAGAATCCTGCTGCAGGCTCCTGAACATAACACTCCGCTTCCTCCTCGGAGAATCCTGCTGCAGGCTCCTCCTCATAGTACTCCGCTTCCTCTTCGGAGAATCCGGTCTCAGGTTTCTGAACATAGTACTCTGCTTCCTCCTCAGAAATTCCTGCCTCAGACTCTTCCTCATAGTACTCTGCTTCCTCCTCGGAGAATCCTGCTGCGGACTCCTCCTCATAGTACTCTGTTTCCTCCTCGGAGAATCCTGTCTCGGGCTCCTGAACGTAGTACTCCGCTTCCTCTTCGGAAAAATCTGTTTCTGCTTCCTCTGCTATGTAGTCCTCTTCCCCGGAATAATCATCTTCCGCTTCTTCCCCATAGTACGCTTCCTCATCCTCAGAAAAGTCATCCTCAGGTTCTTCCTCCCCATAACATGCCTCTTCTTCACCGTCCCCCCAGTCAAAATCCGAATCCTCGTATCCCTCCCAGTCCTCTGTTGGTCTTTTTGTATGATGAAACAATCTCTTCATTCCGGCTCCTATTCATTTGCACTCGTCTGTCTGAAAGTTAACAATTCTGTAACATTATAGCATCGCCGGAACCCTACATCAAGTTTTTGAGACATTTATTCATAATTTCTTAAATCTTTTTAAATCTGGTTAATATTGTGGACTTTCCGGTTGCATAATAGTAGAATGTAGCTACGAAAATGAAGAATACTGTTTCTGAAATACAGTTACAGTGCGGAGGCAGCTTATGCATAAAGACAACATTTCTTCCGGACAGCATCCGGAGGATCAAAAATACAACAGTATACCGGATATTGATATCATTGACCTAGACAACGACACCATTCCTGTTTGCGAAAACGAGGATGCAGATCCGAAGCCCACGGCTTCCGACGCAAATCCGGATGACACAGACAGCCTTCAGCAGGAGATAACGGATACCCATACCCCGGAAGAGCCCCGGCCCTCTGATCCCAAGCCAAATACAAAGAAAAAGGGCTTTCGTATAAACCTCCATGTCATCCTGCTGGCCGTTGTACTGGCCGTCATCGGCATTGTATTTTTCCGTTTCAAAAACTGGGGGCACTTCATCAGCCAGGAAGACATCCGAAACAACATTGAAGGTGAATACAGCGATACCCTGGACGTCATTCTCCCTCTCACGGATTCCGAAGGCAAAATAGTCCCCCTGAATACCGACGATGGCCTTTCTATCGCGTTCTTCGGAAATTCTCCCTTTGCCGACGACCGGGATTCGGAGGATAATCTGGTAAATATGATAGGGGAAATGACCGGAGCAACCGTATACAATTGCTCCATAGGGACAAGCTATCTGGCTTCAGAACGCCCCTATTTCATTGCGGAGGAGAGGCCCCGCGACGCCTACACCTTTTACTGGCTCTCCGTGCTCGCCACCGATCTTGGCGACAATCTGATGTTTGAACAGGCCGCCAATGTGCTGGGAGACGATATCCCTGCAGATGCCAATTTAGCCTGCGACACCATCCGCTCAATCGATTTTGACACCGTGGATGTAGTGGCTATCATGTATGACGGGTATGACTATCTGATCAGCCACCCCATGTACAATGACGATAACCCTTCGGATATCACCCGGTTTACAGGTAATCTGGACGCAGGCATCAAGCTGTTCCAGTCCGTATATCCTCACATCCGGATCATTGTACTGTCTCCTGCCTATGCCTTTTCCAACGAGGTGGACGAAAACGGAGAGTATATCAGCAGCGACCAGATACGCTACGCAGAGGATGTGTTTTCCACCTATGTCATCAAGCAATATGCCGCATGTGCAGAAAACCAGGTTACCTTTATCGATAATCTCTACGGAACCATTACCGAGGACAATGCCAAAGACTACCTGATCGACAATATACATCTGAACGTAGAAGGCCGGAAGAAGATAGCGGAACGCTTTATCTACGCCCTGAACTACTACGATAAAGAATAAAATCTTACCCGTAAAAATGCCGCCGGACTAAAAATCCAGCGGCATTTTCACGTTTCGATAGACAACATAGCCATCCGTCCGCTCGAAGAATTCCCATCCATAGTCCTTGGGCTCTCCCAGAATCTCCTTGTCCTCCCTGAGAACGATATAGTGACAACCTGCTGTATCTGCATAAACCGACAAAGCGGCTACATCCATGACATCCTGCTCCATGGCAATATAAAAATCATTTTTTTCATCCGTTACAAAACTGTTTCTCCCATAAGGCATACATACAAAGGGAGAATATTGTCGTACATATAAAAGCAGCTCACTGGGGAAAACTGCCATAACCTCCCGTCCCGGCACCACAATGGCGTCGCAGAGATGCACCACACTGTCCGGCACATGATAGCAGTTTTCCGCCCTGCTGTACAGCGGATTCGCGTACACAAGTTTTCCGGAGACAACGATCAGCAAAACTGCCGCTGTCCCGAACAGCAGCTGCTTTATCCCCTTCAGCCTTTCCAGAATACAGACTGCTGAATACGCAATCACCGCAATGAAGGGAATCATCCAGCAATTGCGGAAATAAATCTCACTGCCCAACATACTGCAGAATACGCCTGCAAACAACGGATTAAAATACAGCAGAAGCACTATGACAGGCAGCCAGACAAAAAGAAGCCTTCTTTCCCTTCTCTTCTCATTGAGAAACAGATAGACAAGCGCCCCCAGAAACCAGATCACGATCAGGCCGGTTCCCATATATTTCTGAAAAACACCTACTACATCCGTCCACATATACTCTCCTTCTCATCCTAACAGCAGATAAAAAACGGCCATTCCCACAGGAATCAGGCAGCACGCCGCCGCAGGAATCAGTATCCGCCACCGCCGGCAGCTCACCACGGCGCTCAGACTTCCCATACCCACAAGCACACAGGTCAGCAACGCTCCCTGCGTACTGCACAGGCATCCGGCAGTCGTCGTCAAACCAAGCAAAATCCAGTATTCGGCACCCTGTCGTTTTTGCATTCTTTCAAACAGCAAAAGCAGCAGAAAAAAAAGAAAAGGAATGATAATACACGCCAAAACCGCCTTTCCCTGTGCAGTCCGCACCAGCAGAAAATTTTCCGCCGTATACAATGACTGCCCCCCAAAGATCACCAGCACCTCCAGAAACAGCATAAACAATGGAAGCCCGCGTCTGCTGCTCCCCGAAAAAAGACGCCTGCCGATCATATAATAGATCATATATGCCATACCGATCAACGTCACAGGCAGCACAACCTGAGCAACTGTCGCCGCATGCATTCCGGAAACCCTGGCAAGAAATGCCACCCAAATGGGAAAGGGCGCCAACCCATGTCTCATATCCAACTCGGTAGAACCACCTGTATAAGGCAGCACCTGATACATGGTTCCCGACTCTGATGTGACAGAGGAAACCGCCACATAAAAGGCATCATCCCCCTCCTCATATGCCAGTACCACCGCCAGTATCAGCTGCAGGAGCAAAAGACAGATTACCAGCCCCCAGAGCAGCAGCGCCACCTTGTCTTTCTTAAGCGCGGCGGCAGTATTGCTCACGGCCCGCAATCTGACGCGCCTTTTTATCCCCATACCCAGGGCAAACAACAGCATCGCCCCCCCAAATACCATATACAGTATCACCACGCTGAAAAAACCCTTTTCCCGGGGCATCAGGATCAACGGTACCGACACCGCCTGAAACCCAGCCCACAGACAAATCTGCCCGCTCACCCAGCGCAGCGGCAGATTTAGCCCCTTGTGCTCCACCCCGGAAAAAATGCTGCCTACAAGCACCGGCAAAACCAGCAATACCAAGAACAGAATAATAATCTGCCATACCATAGCGTCTATTTTCCCTCCGCCGCGACATCACGCCTCATCAGACAAAGCACGTCTCCATGAATTCCGCGCTCCCGCCAACCCCATTTATCCACGGAAAACCCATAAGTCTCTCTCATAATCTCCAACACCTGCGACAACTCCACCTCGTCGCACTTAATCAGAACGGCGACCTTATCCAACGCCTCAATACTTTCTCTGTCCTGTCTTTCAGCCAGCTGTGCCGGCGTCACAAGAAGCGTTTTCTCATAATGGGTAAACTCCTTCAGATTCTCATAATAGCCCACACCCTCATAGACACAAATACAGGAATAATCAGCCAGACTCTCCGCCATTTCTTCCTGAAGCGCATATCCCGCATATAAATACTCCCGGCTGCCGTCACCGAGAATTCCGGCTGCCTGCAAAAGCACCGCCAGCATACACCCTGTCAGTATTATCTTTTTCCCCTGCATTTTTCTACAGCCACTTGCCAGGCCTCGCAGAACCGCCGGAAAAGCCAATCCCACCGTCAGCGCGGCAAAAGGAAACAACGGCATCACATATCGGTCTACCAGATAAGGAGACATTCTTGCCGCCAGCAGAAAATAACCAATTGGCGGCAAGAGAAGCAGCCAGAAATATGCCGCTCTTCCCCTCCGTACATCAATGTCTTTCTCTGCTGTCGTATCCGGAAAACCGTTATTTCCGGCCTCCGGCACATTGCAGCCACCTTTCTCACCATGTCCGGCTCCTCCGCGCAAAAGCGGGAACAACCCCCCACTAAAACGCCAGACCAGTGCCACCGCGGCTGCCAGCGCCAAAAATATCCAAAACCACGGGGTAAAGGTTCTCTCCCACATAATCTGAAAAAATCCCACAAGCCTGCTGCCATAGCCCCGCAGACCCGAAGAGAGATTTTCCAGAGCCTCCACTCCCCTTCCACTGGAAAACACATCCGCAATGGAAAACGGAAATACCGCTATTCCCACTGCCGCAGCGATCAGCATGGAACGCACAAAACTCCACAGTTCCTTTTTCCTTCCCTCCCGCAGCAGAAGCACACACAGCAGTCCCGCCAACAATATACAATAAAAAAGGAAAAAGTACTGTGTCCAAAATCCCAACATGGCCACCAACATCAGCTTCCCGTTTTTTCGTTCAAAGCTCCTGTCCCGCCATTTTTTTATGACCAGGTAAAAATATGCCATACACCACAGAGTCAACAGTCCGTACATTCGGATCAGAAGCACTGTCGCTCCTGCCCCCGCTGACAGCCCGTAAAACAGCACCGACAATACGCCCACATGGTGCGAGTACTCCTCCAGTCCCAGCGCCTCCGCCAGCAGCCTGCCGGATTTGACCAGCAGAATAAGAATTCCCGCAACTGCACCCAGATTGATGAGACATCCCATCCACGCCTCCGCCTTGCCCTGAAAGAAAGAGCTTACCGTATGCAGCAGCATAAAGTGCAGCGGCGGATGGTTGTCGTCCTTCACATTAAAATAGACCGACAGGTAATTGAACGCATCCCCCCGGTTTACCTCAATATAATCCCGAAACTGTCCGGCCGTAATCCACACCGGCTCCGGCCAGACCTCCGCCTTATAAGTCAAAAGCTTACTGTTTCCCCGGTTTTCCAGCACGTCTCCGATCACCGCCGCCAGATTGCCCAAGGTCTCCCTCAGATTCTCTCCGTCTATCTCATTGTGCACGAACCGGGCCAGACGTCCCTCGGGCTGTGTGGAAACAATCCAGGGATTAAATTCCGCATTTGAGAGCTGAAAACTCAGCAGCTCATCCATGTGAAAGCCCTGCTTTCCTGCGGCGAGACCCCAAAGTAATAAAATGCAGATCACTGCTGCCGCTATCTCATATTTATATTCCCTGAACTTTTTCATGGCATACTCTCCGCCCCGGCCGATCCCTGATTTTCGCTCTCTGCTCCTCTCATACCCAACAGCGCTGCCGCCAGCCATAAAAGCACCACCGCCACAGTACGTTTATAATCCATCACGCCTGCTCCGCAAAAGGTATATACCGCTGTGACGATACCCGCCGGGACAAGACATATCAATACCTGCGCAAATCTCTTTCTGTTTTCATTACATGACTTTCGCCGTTCCCGCCGGCAGATCCGGTTCGGTGCCGCCAGCACCGAAGCCAGCACAAGCATTACGGCAAACCATTTACAGCCATAACGGACATAGTATTTTGTAAGCAATGGCGTATCTTGAAACATCATTTCATAATTTCTCCCGGAATAAGAGGCATATGCTTCCCCCTCCAGCTGCATGGGCAGTATCAGAGGCGTCATACAATATCCCAGAAAATCTCCGCCAATCTGCCGGATGATCAGAGGTGTGTGCCGTTTCCAGGAATACGCTGCCATCTGCAAATAATATTGCGCCGCCTGCCTGTCACCGAACTTTTCCCGTAATCGCGGCCTGAGTATAATCTGCATATTGTCCGCCCGCTGAGAGGATTCCCACACACAGCCTGCGGCGGCCTCCTGAACCTCCATGGGCCAATATTCACTGTCAGGCCACAATGTGGGCCAGGCCATTCTGCTGAACAATGCAAAACACACCGATTCCCGGTCCGGCACATACCCCTTCTCTCCCGAAAGACCGCCGATCCCCAGGATCACTCCTCCGCAGGCCGCAAGCGCCAGCACCGCAGCCCCAAGCTCCGGCAAGCGCTTCCTCAGAACCGGCAATCGGAAAAGTACCGAAAGCACCAGCGGAATCCCTCCCAGAATAAAATATTCCGGCAAAAGCAGCGAAAGAGCCAGCCAACATAGTCCCCCTCGGACAAGGTTCCGTAAAAATCCTGTTCCTTCCGTAAAAATCGGATGGACAGCTTTTCCTTTCGTGTGCGATGTTCTCTTCGTCGCGGCATCCCCCCTCACTATAGCCATCACGCCGGAAAGCTCCAACAAAAAACAGGAGCTTACAAGAGAACAGGGTGACAACGCCATATGGCACTGCATAGCCATGGGGAATGACAGAAGCACAAGACTTCTCCAACTATTCCAAAAATGCCCTTCCGGACAAACCGTCCTGAAAAAATCATATCCGGCATAAAAGCCAACGATCAGCTGAAGAAGATAAAGGATCCAGTACTGTCCTCCCGTCAGTGCACGCAGCCCGCGATAAAGAATTCCCTCACTCCCGCCAAATTCCTGCATGCAGCCAAAATGAAAGCACATCCAGACCGCCCCGAACGCAATCTGGATGCTGAACCCCGTTATAAGTATTCCCTTTAATATCACAGAGAAATGCCTTGCTGCCTTTTTCATATCTTCCTCCATGCCCAAGCCCTGGGGCGGCAATTGGGGCTGCGGCTCTGCGCCTAAAACTTCATGATCACGTCGCAGATGAAATCTACCTCCTCCAAAGTAAGCCCGTAATACATGGGCAGCCGCATCAGCTTTTCACTCTCCGCGGTGGTGTATTTATCCTCCCCGTGAAACCGTCCGAACTTCAGCCCTGCCGGAGCCGTATGAAGCGGAATATAATGAAATACCGACAGAATCTCATTCTCCTTCAGCTGTGCAATCCTTGCAGTCCTCTCCTCAATATCCCTGGCCTTGATATAAAACATATGGGCATTGTGCACACAGCCCTCCGGCACCGTGGGAAGCTCCAGCCGTCCCGCCTCTGCCAGCGGCAGCAGCCTTTCATAATAACGGTTCCAGAGCGCCAGTCTGGCGTCGTTTATCTTGTCCGCAATCTCCAGCTGGGCATACAGATACGCCGCATTCATATCGCTGGGCAGGTAAGAGGAGCCGAAGTTCACCCAGGTGTATTTGTCAATCTGGCCGCGGTAAAATTTACTCCGGTTGGTGCCCTTCTCCCGGATGATCTCCGCGTTTTCCACATCCTTCCCGTCCCGGATCAGCAGCGCGCCGCCCTCGCCCATACTGTAATTCTTTGTCTCATGAAAGCTGAAGCAGCCGAAATTCCCGATGGTTCCCAGAGCCTTCCCCTTATAGGAAGCCATAATGCCCTGGGCCGCATCCTCAATCACCACAAGTCCATGTCTTTCCGCAATCTCCATGATTGCATTCATCTCACAGGACACTCCCGCATAATGAACAGGAACTATGGCCCTGGTCCTGTCCGTCACCGCGGATTCAATGAGCTTCTCGTCAATATTCATGGTGTCCGGCCTGATGTCTACAAACACCGGAACCGCCCCTCTCAGAACAAAAGCGTCCGCCGTGGACACAAAGGTATAGGCCGGCATGATAACCTCATCCCCGGGCTTGATATCCGACAGCAGCGCTGCCAGCTCCGTGGCATGGGTGCAGGAGGTGGTAAGAAGGCACTTTGTCGTCCCCGTCCGCTCCTCGATCCACTGATTGCACTTTCTGGTGTATGCCCCGTCGCCGCAAATCTTCTGATTCTGTACACATTCTCGAATATATACCATGGCATTGTCCGCACAGGGCGGCACATTAAAATTAATCATTTTCCTTTCCTCCAGGCTCCGATTATTTCCCCCTTAACATTATCCGTTACCTTGCTGATGATGTATTTGGGTCTTCCTTTCACTTCCTCATAAATTCTTGCAATATAGTGTCCGATAATCCCAAGGCTCAGCATCAGAAAGCCGCCTATGATCAGGATCAGCAGAATCACCGTGGTAAATCCCTCCACCGACGTTCCCATGAGGAAACGCACCAGTGTCTGAGCCGCCAGCACAACACTGAACAAAATGGAAACCAGTCCCATTACCGTCACCAGCTGCAAAGGCAGGGTACTGAAGGAGGTTGCATTGCTGATCGCATACCGCATCAGACTTAAAAAGGACCACTTGCTCTCCCCGAACTGTCTCTCCTGCACTTCATAATGTACTGCTTCCGTCCGAAAGCCCGCCCAGAAGCTTAATGCCCTGAAAAAGGTATTTCGCTCCGGCAGCGCCAGCAGCACATCCACCACCTTCCGATCCAGCAGTTTAAAATCGGAGGATGCATTCATATCCATTTTGATCAGACAGCTCATAATTTTATAAAACAGCCCTGCTGACAGCTTATGTCCCAGGCTTTCCCGTCCCCGGGCGGTCTTGATCCCCTCCACCACCTCGGCGCCCTCCTGCCAGAGTCTCCACATTTCAGGAATCACCGACGGCGGATGCTGTAAATCACAGTCCATGACAATAACCGCATCTCCCCCCGTCAACTCCAGTCCCGCAAAGATCCCGGCCTCCTTACCGAAATTGCGGCTGAACTCCGCACCCTTGACTCTGGGATTCTCCCGGGCCACTTTGACAATTTCTTCGTATGTGCCATCCCTGGAGCCGTCGCTGATAAAAATCAGTTCATACTCTATGGCATTTTCCGCAAGCAGCGCCGACAATACGCTTGCCGTATTGCCGATATTCTGTTCCTCGTTATAAGCCGGCAGAACAATTGACAACAACGCCATGTCCTTCCTCCTTCGCCTGATCCGCTCTTCCGTCACTTTCCGCACAATTTGGTTAAGATACTCAATGATTTATATTCTCTGTCTTAATATACATGATTCCGTCGATGATACGGATGGAATCACTGCCCGGGAAACTGTCCATAGACATGTATTCTTCCTCATAGTACATATCCGCCATCGCATCCGCAGGCAAAATATTCAGAGTTGCACCAAGGTAATTTCGAATAAACTTACTGTAATTATTTCCCGTATACAGAAGTACATCACCATTTAGTCCAATCATTCCTGATGTGACGGGTAAGCTGATATCCGTAACCGGAAACTCCTCTTCTCCCACCACACCGATCATGGCAATGGGAATTCCCTGATAATAGCCGGGGGTTTGTTCGATCCTGTCCAGAAGGCGCACACAGTAGGCATAGGTCTTCTCATATCGCTTCTGTAAATTGCTGTAGCCGATATTATCCACCACCCCATAGAAAAACACCAATACAAATGCCGCTCCAAATACCGCCCATTCCACAACGCAGCCACGCAGAGCAACTCTCTGTCTTCTTCCGTCTTCAGGTTTACCTCCCACACCCTCCTCAATCAGCTCCCCTCCGTACTTTCCTGTCAGTGCCAGTATTCCAATGGGGTACAGTATCCACTGATACCGCATCAATAAATGATAATTCACATTCGGAGAAATCAATAAAATTACATTCGTCACAAGCGGAAGAATTGCCACGGTCCATATCATTATAACGAAAAACCAGGGGTTCTTCCACCATTTTCTTTTTATAATCAGCACCGCAAAGATCGAAATTGCCGAAAGCGCCAGCAAAATCCATGCAGCCAGGGATATTCCGTTCTGAAACAGAACATTTCCTTTCAGGCTGAAGCCAACAAAGTCCTGATACATTTTTCCAATAGCACTCAGTACTTCTTCAGGCATCGCACCTGACGCCATGCCGTCTATTCCCTGATAGTCCGCCAGTTCCTTTCCCTGCAGACGCAGCAGAAGCTGAAGAATGCCATAGTAAAGCGCTGCTCCAAGAATGCCCATATAAAGATAGCGGGCGCCCCGCCGCAGCTTCTCCCGAAAGCCTTCTGGCTCCATTGCCAGCATCAAAATTGAAAACACCGACAGGATCATGGCAAAGGACAAATAGCCCTGATATGTCCCCAGACTAAAGGCCAGGCACACCGCTCCGGGCAGAAAGCCATACTTCCATCGCTTCGTAAAAAGTACCGACAACACCGACAACAGCATGGCCAGCATATACCCGTCCAGGGTAAACACATAGGCGAAGGTGGATGCCAACGCCGGAAAGGATACCAGCAGTCCCCCCACCGCAGCAGCAGCCCAGAGCCTCTTTATTTCCAAAAGCTCCGTCAACGCAGCCGCCGTCAGTCCCAGGAAAAAAATTCCCAGAAGTCCTATAATCCAGGGAATGGTATAAAAAGAGGAAAACCCGCAGGCAACCATCAGGAACCATCTGCCGGAAGTAATCATGTTCTGATCAAAATACAGGCTGTCAAGACCGTCATGATTGGGAATATCCGACAGAAGCACCGGCATATGTACCAGCAGCCCCACTGCCGCCGCCGCAAAAAAAGCGGTTTTCCACTCTTGTTTGATTTTCTTTTGTATGCTATTCAACAACTCTCCGGGAGACATCATTCTATCTCTCCTTCCAGATAATCTGCTATCTTTTCCGCTATCCAGGCTCTCCCTGCCTCATTTGGGTGCAGGCCGTCCTCGGTATAGAGCATCCAATCCTCCCAACTCTCATGTGGAAAAAAGTCATGATACAGATCTATTACCTCAACATCCATCTCAGCTGCAACCTGTATTTCCTTCTCCACATAGGCTTCCAGGAAACCGCCTCCGCCATCAAATTCTTCACAGGTCTGCCGTCCTGCTGTCAACCAGTTATAGGTCGGTGTCAAAAGCACAATTCTCGCAGACGGATTCACCTGCTTCAATGCTGTCAGGGAACTTCGAAGCGCTCCCGCAAAAGTATACTCATCCATGGGATCCTTATCGCTCTCCAAGGAAACACCGCTGTAATAATCATTCAGCCCATGACCTATGATTATTGTCTCCACACCGGAAAAATCAATACCCTGCAGCTTTTTCACCGTCTCCACAAAATACCAGGTGATATCCTGCGTAGGCCGGATAGTATTCTGCACCCCATAATCTTCAAAACAAATTGCTTTGCTCAAAGCCGCAAGAGACAGAGAATCAAAAGAACGATCCAACCTCTGCCCCCTGTCCTGCCTGCTGGCACTGGTGCCGCCAAATGCAGCATTAAACACCGTCTTTCCGGACAACCTTCCCACCTGCTCAGGAATAGCCGATTCATCCCGGATATTACCATAGGAGCTGTCTCCGAAAAATACAATCTGAACCGTCTGCTTTTCCTCCGGTTCCCCCCATCCCAAGGACAGATTAAAAAAAACCAGAAAAAACACCAGTATCACAGCGCCATATAGAATTTTAGAACGGTTTTTCTGCCCTTGTCCCATCTAAATCCTCTCCAAACAGTCGCAATTGTGTGCCCTGGAAAGCTGCTCCAAAGCATTTGCAAGACGTTCTGCTCCACCGCCGTCCACCATCCCCTGCTCCGCCCTGCTGAAGCGCTCCCGAATTTCTCTGTGGGAGACCATGCTGTCAAAAAGGCGGCTCAAATTCTCAAACATCCGTTCCGGCTCCCTGTGATAAGCACCAGCCGCCCCTGCGATCCCCGTTCTCCCCACATACTCCGTCAGCGCCTCCTGGTTCTCGGCACAGGAAAAGCAGATAAAAGGCACCCCCACCGCCGCCAGCTCATATACGGTGGTTCCCCCCGCCGTGACGGCAATGTCACACTCTGCCATCAGTTCCGCCATATTCCTCACATTATGGAAAACAGACACATTATTACAGCTTTCCGCAATCTTATTCAGCTCCTCAAAACAGGGATTGAACCGGCCGACGACCAGATAAAATTCCTTGCCCGCAGCATAGATTCTATCCAGAATCTGTCCGGCGATGTTATTCACGTCACCGCCCCCCGTCGTAATCAGCACCCTTCCGACTTGGGAACGAACCTGGTAATCGCTCTGCCCAAACTGTCGCCTCAGCGGAATATACCTGCTGCCCGTCAACACACAGCTTCCACTCCCCTCGTACAGTCTCCTGTACACCTCCGGATCCGCAGGCGCATTGTAATTGATGATCAGATCTGCCGGAAAACGTCTCTGCCCCATGTCATCCAGCATAGCCACCCTTCCAAACCGCTTCAGGCCTTCCAGATAAATATCCGTTATCCGGTAGCTGTCCGCCAGAATAACATTGTCCTGCAGGCAATTCCTCCGCTTCAGGATCCTCTCCCATGCGGGCAGTTCGCTCTGAAGCGCCTCTTTCCTGCCGCCTGTCCCGGAAACAGAATCACACAGACTCTCCGACTCAAAGCCATGCTCCGCCGCCATAGATGCAGACTGTCCGTCGGCGCAGAGAAACAGAACCTGCGCCCCCCGGCGTTTTAACTCCTCCGCCACAGTCATACAGCGCATAAGATGTCCTGCACCGATCACTGCATTTCCGTCGGCACGAATGATATACATCACCGATCCTCCTGCCCGAAATCCACCAGATCCCAGCTCATAGGTGTTCCCAGCCTTGCGTCTCTTGCAATCCGCCTCCCCAGCAGCTCCTCGTAATACTTTGTGTGAAGACCGTCCGCAGGCCGCACGGAGCGGAGGTTTTCCGGCGTAAACACCTCTCCCGCCTTCATATCCCTGGCCACAAACAGAGAGCGGGAGTGCTCCCTTTCCCTGGCCGCCTTCGGGGAAAGCTCATATGTGACACGGCCAAGTGCAAGTTCGATCCTGCGGATATTATCCACCATCTCCCGAAACTCATGCGGCTCCATGGAAAAAGCGGAATCCGCGCCGCCGTCCGCCCTTCTGAGCGTCAAATGCTTCTCTATCACTCTCGCTCCCAAAGCCACTGCCGCTCCCGGCACGGCTGCTCCCATAGTATGATCCGACAGTCCTGTGATACAGTCAAAGGTTTCCGCCATGGCAGGAATCGTCCTGAGATTTACATCCTCATAAGGCGCAGGATAGGCAGAGGTACATTTCAGCAAAATAACATTCTCATTTCCCTCTTCCCTGCAGGTTCTTACAGCCAACTCAATATCAGATAAGTGTGCGATTCCCGTTGCAAGAATCACAGGCTTGCCCAACCTGGCTATCTTCCGGATCATAGGGATGTCGTTGATTTCAAAAGATGCTACCTTATAGGCAGGCACATCCAATTCCTCCAGGAAGTCCACTGCTGTCAGATCAAAAGGAGAGGAAAAAAACTCCAGCCCCATCTCCTCCGCAAGCCTCTTCAGCTTTGGCTGCCACTCCCAGGGAGTGTACGCCGTCTCGTACAGTTTATGGAGCGTCATACCGTCCCAAAGTGTCCCCTGGGTAATCTGAAAACACGGATCATCACAGTCCAGCGTAATAGTGTCTGCCGTGTAGGTCTGTATTTTCACGGCATCTGCCCCGGCCTCCTTCGCCGCGCGCAGAATAGCCACAGCCCTGTCAAAATCCATATTGTGATTGGCCGACATCTCCGCGATGATAAAGGTGGGAGCATCTCCTCCTATGAGACGCTTCCCGATTTTGATCTCTTTATTCACTGCCTGCCTCCCTTCCGCAGTCAAAGTCGATTTTTTCATACTTTTTTCCAGAACCGACCTGGCTCCACAGCTCTGCCGTCATGCGCAGGAAGGTTACATCATAAAACACCCCGTTTTTACAGACATGCTTCTTTTTTTCTTCCGCCACTTCACAGCCGCACAGCTTATGAAGCTGAATCACACCCTTATTCAAAGTGAATACATCCCCGTAGACGGCGCGTTTTTTCAGCACGCCGAACACATAATCGTACATGCTCATCTCCAATGCCAGTGCCGTCTGTATGCTGCGCAGCCTCTTCTCTCCCATATAATAAGCCCAGCCCAGTTCCCCCTTCGGACTGTCAAGCCCTGTCAGATTGATCACTCCCGCCGGCTCTCCGTCCACCAGGATCATCCAGTACCGGACATTGCTGTCACCCTTCACCTTCTCAAACCAGTTTCTCTGTCCTGCAAGAGTCAGCTTCGGATCCGTGTTCATGTATCTCGTGATATCCGGATCCATGCGCCAGTTCATGATTTTTTCCAGATCATCCTCCCGGATGTCCCGCAGCGTCACACTCATACTGATCTCCGTCCTTATCTACTCTGTCTGTATACCGGCACAGACAAACAGCTCCTGCATTCCCGTGAGCTCCACGGCCTCCTCCAGCGGAATGGAAATACCCAGCTTTTCCTCCAGCTCACCGATGATCATCACATGCGCCAGAGAATCCCATTCCTCCACGTCCGCGATCCTGGTATCTTCCGTTATTGTTCCCTTCGGCACATTCAGCGCCTCCTCGATCAGATCAATGATTTTCTTCTTCATAACGCTCCCATCCGCCCGCTTCATCAGGCATTCCTCAACTTCAGAAAACAAACCCGTTCCGGTTTTTCTGCCAACTGCAGTTCGTACACCTCCGCAGTCCCCTCTGCCTCGGTTCCGGCTCCGCAGGCCATCCTGCTGTAGCCCAGCCGTTCATACAGTTTTTCCACCGGCTGATTCTTCGCCGTGGGAAGATAAATACCCCGCAGACACTCTATTCCCTGTGACCGCAAATCCTCCTCCACATCATTCAGAATACCATACTCGATATTCTTTCCCATGACCCGGCAGCTCATCACAAACTCTTCCAGCACGGCTGTCCTGCCGTCCACTGCCGCCACCGCCGCCGCCACAATACCGTTATCTCCAAAGCGATCCGCCACACTGTACAGATACACCTTTCTTTTGGCATCCGCAAGCAGCCCCTCCAGCTCTTCCCGGGTATATCTTCTTGTAGTCAGATTAAATTGATTCGTCTTATTCACCAACTGCTGCAGACGCTCCACATGCTTGCCCGGGATCTCTCTGGTCACAACGATCTGAAGTCTGCGCAGATAATCCTCAAAGCTGCCCGTCTCCTCCCGCAGTCTGTTTCTCTCCGCATTGGCCGCGTACTGGGCCGTCTTGGCCAAATCTTCCTCTGTCACCGCAGGTTTCTCAAAATATTCCCTGTAAATCTCCGCCATGGCTCCGGCCAGCTCCTCCGGCTTTTCCGGAAATTCAGGCACCGTCACCTCGGGAAGCATCTCCCGGACAAGCTGCCGTTCCGCGGGGCTGTCATCCCAGAACACAAAAGAATCCGTTCCCAAATTCAGCTCCCCTGCAATCTCCCGGATATTCTCGTGCTTCGCTTTCCAATTGATCCGCCTGGCGGCAAAAGCCGACGGCCTAAGCACCATATGAGGATGCTCCTCCAGAATCTCCTGTGCGTCCTGTTCGTTGTTTTTTGACACAATCACCAGAAGCACTCCCTGCCGCTGCATCTGAAGAATGACACGCTGCAGATTTTTGTAGGCAAGCCCGCCATGCTCTTCCGAAAGCTCTATGGGAGTGTTGTCATTTTCTCCCGCAAGCCCGCCCCAAAGCGTGTTATCCAAGTCCAATGCCAACACCTTTTTCGGTGTTCTCGTCTCAATCCGCAATTTATCCAGAATCAGGTCACAAAGCCTCTTCTGTGCCTCGTTGCTCAAAAGCACCTTTCCCATATACCACATCTTGGGGGAAAAAGCATTCTCCTCCCCCAGCCGGATCAGCAGCTGCCGGTAGGGAAGAATCCGCACATTCTCTTTTGCGCCCCGCAATCTATCCAGATATTTCTGCCAGAGCTGCTCCAACGCTGCCCTCTGCCCTCTGTCATCCATCACAGACAGCTCCGCTCCCCAGAGGCAGGCATCAGCCACATAGTAAACCGTCTCCGGCTTCAGTGCGTTTTCCAGCCCGCGAAACCAGGCCGCAATCTTTTCCTCCGCCGCGCAGAGCTCTGTCTCATGCTCCAGAAGCTCCAGTAAATCCATGACCAGAAAGGTATATTCCGGCCGGAACCGGGCATAGGAAGAGTCCGGATTCATCAGGATTCCCAGCTCATTTCCATAGCCCTCCGCCTGCCAGACCGAAACCTTCCGTCCCAACATGCGAATCACCATATTCATATTTACGTTTGACAGAAGCGCAATTCCAGACAAGTCTCTCACCTCTCCGTTTTCTGCATCATCAGACGGTATTTCATCTCGGCAATCTCCCAATCGGTGAGATTATCAATATCCTGCACTTCCAGCTCGGAGATAACCATAGGCAGAATATTACCCAACATCAGCTTTTTGTTTTTCCGGTAGGCTTCCGTTCGGAAGCAGTAGAACTGTCCCACATCATGGTAATGAGGGGTGAGATCCTGAGAGCGGGCATCTATATATTGAGGATATTCAAATACCAGCCTGTCCTCCTTCACCACCATAGCCCGCTGCGGCGGGTAAGAAAAAGCCACCACCGGAATCAGCGTATCCGCATCGGACGCAAGCAACAGTTCCATGGCATTCTTCAGTTTCTCCGCTGTCACAAAAGGGGCGGTGGGATAAAGACAGCATGCTGCCTCAAAGTACTCTCCCCTTTTTTCATATTCCTCCAGCACCTCCAACAGTACGTCGTTAGTGGTAGCGTAGTCGTCAGAAGTTCTTTCGCTTCGGTAAAATGGAACTCTCGCTCCATATTGTTTTCCGATCTCGGCTATCTCTCTGTCGTCTGTGGATACCATTACCTCGTCAAACAGGCCGGAGTAAACCGCCGCCTCCACAGAATAGGCCAATATGGGCTTCCCGCAGAACTCCCTGATATTCTTCCCGGGAATTCTCTTACTGCCTCCCCGGGCCGTAATAATTGCCAACTTCTTCATTCACACACCCTCTTGCGCATAATAATCATTCTCTAAGCTATTTTTACGACTTCCTCCGGCCGGAGCGGATTTTCCGCGCCCACAGCTTCAGCCGATAGTACAGATAAAACCGTAGATTCGACCTCCCCTGCATGGCGATCAGCCTCTGCTCCTCAGATCCGGTATTGACTCTGTAATAGCTGTTCTGCTCAAAATCCGGGAATCGCTCCTCCACACCACGGCGCAGCTCTCTCACGAAGGAAAGTCTGGGATGCACCACTCCCTGCAGGTAGGAAAAAAGCGTAATCACATAATACAGCTCCGCAAAACGGTACTCCGTCTCCTGCCGGTATTCCTCCAGTATCCCCCTGTCCCTGCACTGTTCAACCAAAAGCGCCGCGGCCCGCATCCGATCCCTGCACTTTGCTTCCGTAATGTGATGAACGGTGGAACCGGTGCGCTGATAGTAGTAATAAAGGGGCTCCTCCACCCTCTCAAAATGCCGGAAATACAGAGACCACACGGACCCGGCACAGTTGTCCTCATAAAAGATCCCCTCCGGGAAGTCAAGTCCGTTCTCCCGAATCACCGACGCCTTGTACACCTTGACCACCATACTGCCCGGACGCATCAGAAGCTTTTTGTGTTTTTCCACATCCAGGATCCCGGTCTGATCCGCCGTATTGTTCCGCACGATTCTGCCCACGGAAAAGGTGTGCTCTGCCACCAGGCTGTAATCACAGCCCACCAGGTCAGCCCCTGTCTCCCGGGCTCTGGTAAGAAGCTTCTCGTAAAAATCCGGCGCCACCCAGTCGTCGCTGTCAATAAAGCCGATCCATTCGCCGGATGCAGCCTTCAGCCCTTCGTTTTTTGCACCTCCCTGACGTCTGTTCACAGGAGATGCAATCACATGAAACCACTCGTACCGCGCTTCATATTCCCGCAGTATTTCCAGGGAATGATCTGTGGAAGCGTCATCCACCGCAATAATTTCGTAATCCGATATCGTCTGGCCCACCAGGGAATCCAGGCAGAAATTCAGTTTTCCATCCGCCGCCATATTATAGACAGGCACGATTATACTCAGCCTCAAGCCTTCATCCCTTCTTCTTTACTCTGTCGTTCATATTCCCGAAGAATCCTTCCGTCCTCCACCCGGTATACCATATCACACTGCTCGATGGTCTGCAGCCTGTGGGCAATGATAATCAGCGTTTTCCTGCCATGCAGCCTGTTGATGGCCTCCATGATTGCCTTCTCCGTATCATTATCCAATGCGGAGGTGGCTTCGTCCAGCACCAGCACCTCCGGATCATGGTACAATGCTCTGGCAATCCCGATCCTCTGCCTCTGTCCCCCGGAAAGACGGATGCCCCGCTCACCGATACCGGTGTCCGCCCCCTCGGGAAGAGACCGGACAAACTCATCCAGCTGAGCCTCCTTTAAGACTTCCCACAGGCGCTCTTCCTCTATTTTTTCCTCCGGCACGCCGAAGGCGATATTTTTTCGAATGGTATCGTCCAGCATAAAGATCATCTGCGGAATGTAGCCGATATTTTTCAGCCACCTTCTGTAGCTCTTCCTCACATCCACACCATCGGCACAGATACTGCCCTCTCTGGTCTCCAGAAGCCCCAGCAGGATATCTACAATAGTGCTCTTCCCCGCTCCCGAGGTTCCCACAATGCCCACAGAGGCCCCCACAGGAATATCCATATCCGCATGATCAAAAATCAGTTTGTCGGTATTGGGGTATGCATAGGTGATCCCTCTCAATTCAATCCGCTCCCTGACAGGCAGTTTTTCCTCCTCGTCGGCAGCAAAGGACATATCCACCTTCTCACCCGTGATCTCATCCTGAAGATTGTCGCTGACTCCCATGAAAAAGGGCTCAAAATAAGCCATGGAGTTGATCTGATTGTTGATGCGGTTCACACAGGGAAGCAGCACAAACGCCGCTGCCGCCAGGGTGCTTAAGATTTCCAGCATATCCCCTGTAGATCTGCCGGATACCGTCAGAAAGATCATATATCCCATCATCACGGCCACACAGGCCGTCTCGATAAGCAGCTTGGGGATATTGTTGTACAGACTGTATTTCTGCACCGCGTCCACATAACCCTTGCCGCACCTGTGGTATTCCTCCACAAAATACCGCTCTTTACCAGCCACCTTCACTTCCTTGATGCCCTGCACCGTCTGGGAGATCCACTTGAACAGGCCGCTGTAATAATCCTGATTGTCCTTGCCCGCCTTGTACATCACGGGCTTTAACACCTTCTTGATCACCGCCATCAGCGCCACCAGCACTACGGCCAGAAGCACTGTCATGACACCGCTCTTTGACAGACAGTAGCACACGATAAAGAGGGACACCACCCCGTCCGACATCAGCTGCAGCAGGGCCAGGATCAACGCGTACATATTGTTTACATCCGCCGTAATGCTCCGCTGCACCACAGCCGTGTCCGCATTTAAATAATATTCGTAGCCGCGGCGCAGGTAATTGCGCATCATGCGCTCCGAGGTGCGAAACTGATTGGTATAGACAAAGGCAAAGGTCAGCTTCTGCTGGACGAACAGGAAAAGGTTCTTCACGGCAAAGACTCCGATAAGCGCTGCCATGACCGTAACGCAAAACTTGCTGTAATCCCGAAAGCCAAGGCTCTCATACACCCATCCCACCAGACTGCTCTTCTCCAGCGCTGCCGGATCCATGACCACCGTCACCACCTGCACCAGCATCCCCACACCCGCAGTCTGCAGTGCGGCGCCGATGATCATCAGTATGATCAGGCCGCCCATGGTTTGTTTCTGTTTTTTATCCAACAATACATTCAACTTTTTCAGTATCTGTTTCATTCTTTCCTTCCCAGAAAATGATTGCTCATATCTGTTCGTTCTGTCTGTGAATCATCGGTTCCTCATAGACATCCATGAAATCCTCGCCAAGCCTTACCACCTCGTCCGCAAACCGGATCGCCTTAATCTCCGTCAACACCGCCACCGCCTTCTTAAACCGGAGTCCCGGAAAAAAGTTCAGCATCTCCATGGGCACCGTGGCATCAAACTGCGGATACTCCGGAAAAAGCCTGCGATAATCCAGCTCATCCCTGGGATGAGGCTTCAAAAAGACCGTGCCCTCACTCTCATATTTTGCAATGATGTCACGAAAGATTCTCTCCCGCACCTCCAGCGTACACAGGGGATCCGTAAGAATCAGTATCTTGTTCCCCACGCTGCCGCAATCCGCGATCTGACGCTCCAGTCTCTCCTTGTCCCGAATAAACGCCTGCAGGATAATCTGCTTATCTTCCTCCGTAAGCCCATCCACCAGCTCCTGCCGGGACTGCTGAATATATCTGGGACAGGGATAGCGAATTGCCGAGATATCGTTGACCTCCATGTCAAGACAGTATTTCCCGTAACCGTTCTGTACAAAAATCAAGTTAAAATACATGGAAAGAATCATCTTAAGCCGGAAATGTCCCCTGTTGTCATACCTGGCAGCGTCGAAATTTTTCAGGCAGTTCAGCCCGTCCTCCAGGGCATGATAATATATCCTGTTCTGATTCAGGTAGTAGCCGATGGGATCGGAGTCACAGTAGACATAAATATCCTGATACTCCCGAAAATCCACCGGCACAAAGGGAGTCTCCAGTTCCGCATATCTGCGGGTAAACCGGATACGGTTTCTCAGATTCCCCACAAAACTGCCTGTATTTTTACGGTACTCCGCCAGCTCCGGGAAAAAATCCTCCCGCTTTTCGTCAAACTCCAGAACCTCACGGAACAGCCCTGTAGATTCCACCCGCTGCTTCAGGTTTTCAAAATTGATAGAAAGACCCGACAGCACAAGCGACGCCCGCCCCCGCTCCTTCTGCGGCAGGTTCAGCTCCTTTAAAAAAGTTACATACACATGATAATATGTGTGGCATACATAGATGCGTGGCCACTCTGCAGTATTTTTTCTCCTCATCCTGTAGTCACCTCCTGCCGGAAACAAAATCATTCTATCATAATTTTCCAGATCCGTAAAACAACACGCAAAGCTTTAAAGAATTATTAAGGAAAGCATATACTCAGGAAATTTCTGCACTACAGACTCAAATCGTAGAGCCAGACACCCCAGAAGCTATCTTCTGTTTCAAAATACCCCAAAAGCTCCAGCCCCAGTTCCTGCGCATTTAAAATTTCCCCGCAGGAAAAGATATACTCACAACCCAACTCCTTCAATGCCGTCATATCATATTCCAGATCATGATACAGGATCCGATCCCTCTTCCCCAGCATATAAGCATATCCACTCTCGGCATTGAACAGATAACATCTGCTTCCCCAACCGTCAAAATAAACCGCCGTCTCCGGAACCTGCTCCAATTCCTTTGCAATTACCCTTCGGAACTCATGTTTATATTCCAGTGGGTAGTTGTTGGAATAACCATCCACTGTGTAAAACCCATGCATCAGAGCAGGTGCCGGGCTCATCCCCACATGCGCTATCCGATACTCCTTCCTATCCCTGCCGATAACATCTTCCAGCTCCTGCATCAGGTCGTCGGCATAGAAGCTCTTCCAGGAAATGTCCCCCGTGATATCATAACCATTATTATAATAATTCACATTTCTCCAAATATAGGAAAGCTTCATTATCTGCCAGGCAGTTGGAAAAAGGATAATTAACAAAATTGCCGCCTGCAGTAACGGACTGCAAAGAAAACCTCTGAACCCGCCGGCTCCTTTCCTGTCTCCGCCTTGCCGCGTATCGGCACCCCACCACAGAGAAAAACACAGCCCAAACTCCAGATACCACCCCGCTGGATACAACCAATAAAAACGTTCCAACTGAAAATAGCGCAGAAATCCGCTGCAGCTGTTTCTGAAATCCACCACCGGCTGCCACTTGCAGATTCCATACAGCACAGCGATCCCAACCAGAATTCCCATTCCTGCTACGGCCGCGATACAGCGCTTTTTCCTTTTCTGATCCAATCGTCTGTAAAAAACTACGCCCAAAATCAACGCAGCAAAAGTGGGGAGAATCAGATATCCATGCAGGGAGTCCGCATGCTGGGCACTGTTCAGGAACAGCCCCTTCACTGCTTCCCAAAAAGGCATTGCCATGTTCACCAGTTCCTCCCTGTGACTCACATAGCTGCCACCGCCAAAAATAAGCTCATAAAACAGGCTTCTGTTAACCAACACATAGAGAAGCAACAGCCATCCAAATCCCAGACAGATCCATCTGTTACAGCATTTTTTCAAAAGTGACCACAGGATGGCCAGAAGCCAAAACCCCAACACCACATATCCAATCAGAACCAAATGTGTAGTCAGACCAAAAAGCAGAAGATACAGAAAAGAAAACACAATCCTGCGTCTGTTCCACAGGTTCAGGAAGCACCACAGCAGGAACGGAACCCCCATGACAGACAACCCATATACCGGCGGAATCGGAAGCATACAGAAGCATCCCCCCATGGCAACAGCCAGAATACTGCTGCCTGTCATTTCCTTCATCGCAAGGTACATTCCAAAAAATCCGCACAGGAATACCACGGCATATTGAATCAAAAAAGCGTTTACTGCTGAAAACAATCTGTACAGAGGAATAAAAAGCACCGCAGAGGGCTGCATTCCGCTGGTATTGATCCCGCCCAGAAGCTCCGGAAAAAGGTTCACCCCTTCTCCCCAGTGCCTTGCATTCAGTATATAACTCAAAATGGTTTCATCCAGCTGGTCATGAATCGGAAACACACAATTCTCCCCCCAGATAAACAGCGGAATAAACACCGCTCCGAAAAGCAGCAGACCAATCCACCAAAGCGGCAGCTTATCCATAACCGCCACCGCTCTGTTCATTCTGTCCCAAACAGATATTCGGCTTTCCTTTTGTCTCACCGTCCTCCCTCCTTCCACCGCCATTTACACCTTGGCAGTTTCTGCTTCCTCTGATATAATGGCCTCAGAACTCCAAACGTTCTGAAAGGTGCCATAATTATGAAATCCAAAAGCAAAATACTTCTGCAAAACTATATAGCTTTTTCCATTTTACTCCTTATTTATTTGATTGTCACCCTGTTTTTATTTCACCGGCAGTCCATGAACTACAGCGGCAGCTATGTCTCCGACATCCAGCCCTATATTGCCGAGATGCAGGGCATATCCAGCGGCTATGATTTTCCTTATCCCCTACTGTTTCTGACCGGAAGATTCTTTCTGCTCTTTACCACGCCTCAGCACGCCATGGCCTTCGCCGTGACCCTGTTAAACGGCCTCACCGCCCCGGCTCTGAAGCTTTTCTTTGATGGCACGCTGAACACATCACAGGATCCCCGGGGCAAAAGTGCAGTCCTTTCTTCCCTGTTGGTATTTTCCCTGCTGTTTACGTCAATGCTCTATCCCCTGATCTGGCTGGGACAGTACAATCCTCTGGGTAAAAACTATTTATATCGCTACCTGGGAGTGTTCACACCCAATCCCTATCACAATGCCACCTACCTGGCCGCGCGCCCGTTTTCCGTCCTCACGTTCTTTCTGTTTGCGGATATTCTAAGCTTTTATGAAAAAGAAATGAAATGGTTCCATCCAAAGTATCTCTTCATGGGGCTTTCCCTGCTTCTCTCCACCCTGGCAAAGCCCAGCTTTACTCTGGTGTTTACTGCCGCCGCAGGGCTGATTATGCTATATCGGCTGATCCGCAGCCGCTTCCATGGAATAAAGGCTTTTTTTCAATGCGGCATTTGGTTCCTCCCCACATTCTGCGTACTGCTATACCAGTTTGGCCATGTATTCCGCCCTCAATCCGGTTCCGGTGAAGAAAAAGGAATCGGCTTCGGCTTCCTGACTGCATGGTCCACGACATGCGACAACATTCCTCTTGCGCTGCTGCGCGCCGCCGCATTTCCACTGACCGTCCTTGTGTTCTGTGCGGTCAGAAAAAAATTGCCCGCCGTTTTGAGATTCACATGGCAGTTTTTCCTGGTTGCTCTGGCCACCCTGGTGTTTTTATACGAGAAGGGGGATCGGCTGCCCCATGTAAACTTTTCCTGGGGCTACATGTATGGTCTCTTCTTCCTCTATGCCGTCAGCCTGCTGGTGCTGATCCAAAACAGCCTGCGCCGCCTGCAGCCCGCCTGGCAGCTTGGAATCCAATGGGCCGTGTATCTTCTGCATCTGATCTGTGGGCTGGATTACTTCCGCATCCTGTTTCAGGGCGGACTGTTTCATTGATTTTTAAGAGGTTAATCAAATGTCAAAAAAACGAAATCATAAACACTATATTATAGTCTCTGCAGTGACATCTTTTATCCTTCTGGCGGCTGTCCTGTCCGGCATCCTGTATTCCCGAACCGCACTGCAGCGAAGCGATTTTCGGCGCATTGCCTCGGAAAGCTTTGACACGGCATTTCTCTCCATGTATCCAATAGACACCTTCTCCGAAGCTGATTTCACCTATTACCGCGGAATGACTCTCTTTCGGGCAGACAATATGCTGTCCGGCGTATCAGGCATCAAACGCTACCTGAAGCGCATCGAACGGTCACAAAATCAAGTCTCCACCGTATATCTGGGACTCATTCCCGAAAAAACCGACCTTTCCGGGCTTGCCTCCCTGATACAGAGTTATCCCTCTGTCAGCTTTGAATGCATTCTCGCCTGCCCCAACGCCGACTATTGGAGACAGCTGTCCCGGAAACAGTACAGCCAGGCGTTGAACCTGTGGAAAGATTTTCTAACAGACGCCGCGGAGCTGCCGGATGCCAGATTCTATTTTTATGCTGCTGAGGAATGGCTTGTCACCAATCCTGCCCTGTATACGGATTATTATCACATAACACCTGACGCAGCCGCCTTTCTGTCTACCAACAGCGACTACCTCCATCCCTACCTGCTCACCGCGGAGAACGCCGCCGAATGGGGGGAGCGCCTGGAACACCTCACAGCCGACCTGCGCAGTGATAATTACGCTGCATTCGACCTGCAGGATACCGCCGTGATTTTTTTCGGAGACAGCGTCATCGGCAACTACACGGACGGCATGTCCGTGCCGGGTGTGGTCAAAGGCCTTTCCGGCGCTGCTGTCTATAACTGCGGCTACGGCGGTAATTCCGCCGCTCTCGGTCCCGAGACAGATATCTCCCTGCCTGGAATCACAGAGGCCTTTTTTGCCGGAGATCTCTCTGCCGTTCCGGAAGACAAGCAGATTTATCAGGGCTTTTTATCCTGTTTTCAAAATCCCCCTGCCGGAAAAAGGATATGTTATGTAATCAGCTATGGCCTGAACGATTATCTGGAGGGATACCCGGTTTCCTCTGATGATCCGTTTGACATTACCACCTATACGGGCGCTATCCGAACCGCCGTAGCTACGATCCGGGAAAACGATGGGGATGCCTGCATCCTGCTCTGCACACCCTCCTGGTCCGGATACACTCTGAAGGAATCACAGGAGCCCGGGGCGGTACACCTGCAGACCTATGCCGATGCCGCTCTTTCCCTGGCGGAGGAGCTGCAAGTAATTGCAGTGGATAATTATTATACCCTGGGAATCGATTCTTCCAACTACACGGAATATCTTTCTGATTTGATTCATCCGAACGAACAGGGACGCTATCTGATTGCTCTGAAAATAATGGAAGCTATTCCCTGACAAGCTCATAGACCACCAGATCCTGGTCCCTGCCGATCTCCCGGTATCCCGCATCTGCACACAGGCCGTCAATCCGTCCGCCGGCAAGGGTGGCAAGATAACGGCTCTGCAGATGCTCCAGGTTTTCCATCACATAGTCCGGCATACAGCAGCTGATGCCGAATCCCTCCGGCAGCCCGTACAGAAGCTGCCACGCCACGTTTTCATAGCTTCCGTCGGGATGCTGGTCATTGAATACCCAGATCATCACATTGTCATAGCCCGGCAGTTCTCCGGTTCTGTCAATCTTCAGCTTTTCCGCAAACACATCCTTCCATTCCGACACCTGTGACTCCAACTCCTCCTGTCGGAAGGGAACCTGATAATCGTAAGGGTTCACCGCCATGTAAAGATACAGATATGCAAAGGTGGCACCCAGCAGCACCGCCTTCTTAAAATATCTGGTCTCCATCAATGACACCACAAAGATCCCCGCCGCCATAAAGGTGAGCAGATGCTTGCTCCCCTCCGTCAGCTTATACATCAGCAGCAGCGCAAACAGCATGGCAATAAAGCTGAACAGGAGGTGCCCCTGAATGATCAGCCTGCTGCGCACCCGGACTATGGCCGACTCCTGCTGCTCCACTGTAAGCTTTTCTTCCGCCGCCTGCGCCGTTTCCGCAGCCGGTTTCTCCCCTGATTCCGCCGCCCGGATCCGGGACAGCCTGCGCAGCTTTCTGCCGTCCGCAATACACTGGACAGCCAACACCAGAAGCATGACCAGATACCCGCCGAAGTAAGCGCCTGAGGCAAGTCCGGTGCGCAGTCCCTGCACCAGATGGGACCAAAAGCCCTTTCCCATGTAATACAGCTTTCCCAGAGTAAACCGGATCCCACCGAACAGGCCCTGCCGGAAAAAAGCCTCCGCCCAGTCGGTAAAAAACAGAGGTGCAAAATATTCCGCACCCAGATAATGTTTGGTCCAAATATAAGCAGCCAGAACCACGGCAATCACCGCCGCAGATCCCAGCGCCCCTTTCCACCTTGCCCTGCGGATCCAAAGATACGCCGGAAGCAGCAGAAACAGCAGCAGATACGGACGCATCAACGTCATCACCCCTGCCATGACAAACAGGACCACAAGCTTCCACACCCTTTCCCGGTTCAGATAATTGACCGCAAGGCTGTAGAAGACAATCAGCATACTGAAACAGATGATTTCCGGCATTCCCGAGAGTATATACCTGCTGAAGGGCGTATACAGACAGAACAAAAGGCTCAGAATCCCAAGCTGTTTCCAGGTGGGCTTGGCCAGCCATACGAAGAGAATACATGCCCCTGTCAGAAGCACCAGATTGCAGAAAATGGGCGACAACAGATTCCATCCGAACAGAAGCCCCCAGAAAATCCAGGGAAATACCAGCACCGGGCTCCATGCCGCAAAGGACAGCTTCAGCGCATGACTTTCATTAAATCCAAAATACCCCAACGGATATCCGTAATGTATCATCCCTTCCACCTGCTTGAAATAAAACAGCTCGTCGTTCCACTCACACGCCGGCAGATAAACATCCCCGATGCCTCTTTGGTCCACGGCGCACCGCACGGCGCTGCACAAAACAGGAAGCAGTGCCAGCAGCACTGCTTTTATCAGAGTCACATATCGCCTGTCCCGTTTCCAGAATTCCAAAAACTTATTCATCCGGCTTTCCCTCCTGCGTCCCCACGGTTTCCCTCTGCGCGATGGTCTCCCGGATCACATACTGCGGCGAATTATTCAGGCTGATATAAATACGCCCGATATATTCTCCGATCAGCCCCAGCATCAGCATAATCATACCGCCGAAAAATACCAGCGCCGCCATGGTAGAACTGAATCCCAGGGGCACATCCGGATTCACAAACCGCTTGACAATCGTATAGATTCCATACAGAAATCCGATGAATGCGCTGAAGCCTCCCATGGCGGTGGCAATCCGCAGCGGTTTGACGGAAAAGGCCGTAAACCCGTTAAACCACAGTCCCACCAGCTTCTTCAGCGTATAGCCGGAGGTTCCCTCCTCCCGCTCTCTGTGATTCACCGCCACATTGGTAATGTTTCTGGTGGCTCGAAGCACCAGGCCGATGACATAAGGATAGGAATTTTCATATCTGACCATATCCTCCACCACAAACCGCTTCACCGCAAAATAACTTGATATATACAGATCCGCGGGCTTGCCCAGCATCACCCTGGTCATGAGCTCATTCACCTTGCTTCCCATGTTCCGGAAGGCGGAATGCTGTTTGTGTTCATACCTGGCATAAACGGCATCATAACCCTCCTCCAGCTTTGCAAGCAGCTTATCCACCTCATCCGCCGGTGTCTGCCCGTCATCATCCAGGCAAACCACATAATCTCCGTCGGAATGGCGCAGCCCCGCCATCAGAGCGGCATGCTGACCAAAGTTTCTCGCAAAACTGATCCCCGTAATATTCTCAAATTCACCGCAGAGCCTGCGGATGGTTCCGAAGGTATCGTCCGGCGAACAGTCATTTACCAGAAAAATATCATACTCATATTGCTCCAGACCCTTCATCTTTTCCCGGATCTCCGCTACCACATGGGGAAGCGTATGCTCCGAGCGATAGCATGGAATCACAAAACTGATCTTCTTCATTCCTCACTCCCATCTGCCATTTACAGCAGTCGCCCAAGTCGGGCTTTTTTCAAATTTGTACTTCCGCGGGATATTTGGTGTCCCCACCCGTCGTCCCCTGTTCATCCGCCTTCTCCGGCCGGACAGCCGCCATCCACAGGATATCGCGGTATTTTCCCTCAATACACACATCGTCCCGCAGCAGTCCCTCCCGCCGGAAGCCTGCCTTCTCATAGCTTCGAATGGCCTGCCTGTTGTCCGCAAAGACCCTGAGGAATACCCTGTGCAGCCCCTGCTCTTCAAAACAATAACAAAGCATCAGCCTCGCCGCAGCCGTTCCCACGCCTCTGCCTCTTGCCTGTTCTTCTCCGATAAAGATACCATATTCCGCCTTATTGTGCTGTCTGTCAATGTCTCTGATATACACGGAACCCAACGGCTTGTCCGATGCCATATCACAGATCATCATCTGTATCACCCTTCCGGTGTCCACCATGGTCCTGATCCAGTTTTCATGGCTATGGACGGTAAAAAGCGCCTGATAAATAAAGTTCTTCCGAACCGGTTCGCTGTTTCGCCATCTTACAATCAGCCCCGTATCGTCCCGAGTCATGAACCGAAGATAAATTCCCGCGGAGGCATCCTCGCAGACCCTCCCGTCAGACACTGTGCCCTCTCTCTCCATCCCTGCAGCCATCTCTCATTCCCCGCCTTTTCTCCACGCTGATCTTTGCCAGCCGGTACTCAAAATCACGCTTGTCCTTTGCCGCCAGCACCTCCAATATCATGCCCGAAAAAAAAGACTGAATTCCAGCAAGCACAATAAACCCGCAAACAATCAGCGTGGGGAACCTTGGCACCAGACCGGTTCTGAAATACTCCGCAAAGATCGGCGCAACAAACACTGCCGCCAAAAGCGTCAGAAACAGTCCGATCATTCCGAAAAAACGAAGGGGCCTGTAGTTTCTGTACAGCTGCAGCATCTTGTGTACCACCTTCATTCCGTCGCTGTAGGTGTTCAGCTTGGAAAAACTGCCTTCCGGCCTGTCCCGGTACTCCACCACCACGTTTTCCACCTGCATATTATAGTTTACGGCGTGGATGGTCATCTCTGTCTCAATCTCAAAGCCTTTGGAAAAAACAGGAAAGGTTTTGACAAACTCATAGCTGAAAGCCCTGTATCCCGTCATGATATCCTTGATGTCCGTGTGGAACAGCCTGTTGATGCCCGTTCGCATCAGGCTGTTGCCAAAATTGTGAAAAGGGCGCTTATTCTCCGTAAAATATGTGGAGGAAAGTCTGTCCCCCACAACCATGTCGGCATTATGCCCCAGCACCTTTTCCACCAACTCCCCCGCACAGTCCAGCGGATAGGTATCGTCCCCGTCTATCATAAGGTAGCACTCGGCGTCAATCTCCCGAAACATCCGGCGGATCACATTGCCCTTTCCCTGCCGGTACTCATGGCGCACAACGGCTCCGGAAGCGGCGGCAAGCTCCGCCGTCCTGTCCTTTGAGTTATTGTCATACACATACACCACTGCCTCCGGCAATGCATTCCTCACATCCCGAACCACCTTCGCTATGGTCTGTTCTTCATTATAGCACGGAATTAATACGGCTATCTTATCCATTTTCTGCTCCTGTGTCATTTTCTGTAATATTCCACAACCTTGTTCACCGCACGGATCACGTCTTCCGCATCTGCATCCGTCAGCTGATAATACAGCGGCAGGCTCATAACTTCCTCATAATAGCTCTCCGCATTGGGACAAAGCCCTTTGACATATCCCAGTTTTTCATAATAGGAATGCCAGTACACAGGCAGATAATGCACCTGGGCACAGACGTTCTCCGCGTACAGCGCATCAAAGAACTGCCTTCTGTCACAGGTCAGCCTGTCCGGCTTAAGCCGCAGGACGTAGAGATGTCTCACCGTGTCCGACTCCGGAATTTCTCTCTGGATTGAGATTTCCGGCATGTCCCGAAAGGCCTGGTCATATTTCCGGACCAACTCCTTCCGCCTTTCGGCAAACTTTGGAAGCTTATTCAGCTGACTGAGCAGCAGCGCCGCCTGAAAGTCCGTCATGCGGTAATTGAATCCCAGTTCCACCTGCTCATTATACCATTTCGCATCCGTGGGATGAACCATCTCCTCCTGGCTGCGCGTGATTCCGTGGGTACGAAGCCTCATCAGGCGGTGATACAGCTGTTCGTCATCGGTGGTTATGGCGCCGCCCTCTCCCCCCGTAACGGTCTTCACCGGGTGAAAGCTGAAACAGGTCATATCCGCAATGGAGCCCACCGGCTGACCCTTGTATTTCGTTCCGATGGCATGAGCCGCATCCTCGATCAGAATCAATCCGTTCTTTTCACAGATCCGCCTCAGGGCATCGTGTTCCACGGCCTGTCCGGTAAAATCCACCGCCACGATTCCCCGGGTGCGGGAAGTGATCAATCTCTCCACGGACTCCGGATCAATGTTCCAGGTATCCGGACGAATATCCGCAAACACCGGTCTGGCTCCGCAGTACAACACGCAGTTTGCCGAGGCGGCAAAGGTGATGGCGCTGACGATCACCTCGTCCCCCTCTCCAAAGCCTGCAGCCATCGCCGCCAGGTGCAGCGCAGCCGTACCGTTTGCCACCGCCACCGCATACCTTGCCCCCGTGATCTCACAAAGCTTTTCCTCCAACTCTTCATTTCTGGGGCCGCAGGTGATGAGGTCGCTTCTCAGCGCTTCCACCACTGCGGCGATATCGTCTTCCTCAATACATTGTCTTCCATAATGAATTGGCGTCTTCCTGACCGGGTCTCCGCCAAATACTGCCAGTTCTTCCATAATAATTACCTCCCTGCCAATATTTGAGAGCAGTTCTTCCTCCAAACTTTTCCCTCTGTCCGCCAACTTGAGTCTGAATCGTTCTTCCGTCGTCGGCACATTGTAGATTATGCCCTATAGTTTAGCAGGAAACCAACGATGTTACAAGGAAAAATCTATTGACTTGTTTAAATATTAATAATATAATGGTGCACATATAAGGAGGTTACAAAAATGGCACAATTAAATCCAAGGGAGTTAGACGTCCTGAACATTTTATGGAAATCCGAGGAAGCTATGACTTCCACCGATATCGTAAATGAGATGAGAGGGCTGACTCAGAGCACGGTTATCGCAGTATTGAGAAAGCTTCTGAAGGACGATCTCGTAGAGGTGTGCGGCGTTACCCACAGTGGAAAGGTACTGAGCAGAACCTACCGCCCCACCGAGAATTCCAGAGAAGTCATCCTGAATAATTTTGCAACCGACTATGCAAACTTCAGAGACGTAATCTCAAAGTCCGATATCTGCGCGGCAATTCTTCATGTGGAGCAGAATCCCGACAAGATGAAGAACGAACTGACAAGGCTGAAGGAAATTATCAGCGATTATGAAAAGACCCTGTAAAAACTGCAGACAAAAGAGGTAATTATGATAAACTACTCGTTCTCCACTGTTTTTATGACTGTCATAACGAGCACCATCCTGATTGGTATAATTGCCTTGTGCTTTTGCAGCGAAAAGGTGATGTGCTCAATCGGGAATAAGCTGATAGCCGTGCTCTTTCTTTTTACTGCAGCGCGTCTTCTCTTCCCCATTGAGCTGCCCTTTTCCCGGAACATTATTTTCCCCGAACCCTTATCCTTTCTCGTGTGTCTCATCCGCCATGCGTTATATGATCTGCGCGGAATCCCGGTTTCCTTCTGGACTGTGGCAGCCCTGGTCTGGGCAGGCGGCATTGTTTATAAGCTGATTAACATGATTATCTACCGTATCTCATTTCATAAACACATAAAAAGATATGGCATAGAGCTGACAGACGCAGAGCCCTATTACTCATTGCTTCGAAAATATAACCCGGACGGGCCAAAGGTTCGTGTCATCTCGGTTCCCGGGCTTGACACGCCCTCCCAGAGCTGCATATTTGACTGTAAAATACTGTTTCCCGGCTGTCTGGACATACCGGAAGAGGCCGTTCCCTACATCATATGCCACGAACTACATCATTTCCGGCACCGGGATTGCCTGTATAAGCTGGGCATGCATATCCTGCGCATCCTCTATTGGTGGAACCCTCTCTGCATCTATCTGGAAAATAAGCTGGATCTTGCGCTGGAACTGCGGGTAGACCAACAGATGACGAAAGAGGATACTCAGTTGAAGGTAGCGTACTTTTCCGCGCTGGCCGACCTGAAGACACACCTCATTGCCAATAGGAAGAAAGCGCCCAAAGGGCCATCCTACCTGTTGACTCCCAGAGCCTTCCGGGCAAACGGCGACCTGTCCAAAAGAGCCTTAATAACTTTTCACCACAAAGGGACTTCCCTGCCCCTTTGTATCCTGTTGGCTTCTGCGGCAGCCATAATCTATCTGTGCTCCTACCGCTTTACCTTTGAACCGCGCTATGTTCTGCCGCCCTACAGACTGGGTACTCCGGAGGTTACCTCCGGTCTCCACGCCGTGCCTCTGCCGGACGGCACCTACAATATCTATCTGGGTGACAATCTGTGCGAACATGTAGATTCACTGGAATATTATGGCGATGTTCCGGTTGAATATAAATAAAAGGGGGAATTACAATGAAACAAAAAAAGAAAATGTACAGGGCAACCGCATTGATGAGCGCAGCTGGTCTGGCGCTGTCTCTGTTCTTCAGCCCTGTGGCCGGGCTTCCCGCCCAGGCCGCCGACTCCGGTCAGGAGTCGATCCAGCCGCGCCAGGATGTGATCGAGTATCGGTTCGCCATAATGGACGGCAAATTGTACAAACGACTTTTTAACTATTCGACCAGCAATTGGGTAGGAGACTGGATCTATGTCTGCGAAGCACCTGAGGGTTATCCCCCCGGAAAGGGGGAGAGCGACGGCAGCGGAAAGCATGAAAAGCCCTGAATAATGACAGGAGCCCGGAATTACCGGGCTCCTTGTTGTTTATTTCTCCATTTCAACCGTCTTCAGCAGTTCTCTGATCTGCTCCACGCTCAGCCATTCCGTATTGCTGCCGGAGCTGTAGGAAAAGCCCTCCGGAACCTTTCTTCCAGTGGGAACCGCTTTCCTGTGCTCACTCCACACCATCTGGGGATATATAATAAAATGCCCGTCGTACTCATAGGTATTGGGAGCGTCCTCCACCGCCACCATGACCTCATGCAGTTTCTCACCCACACGGATCCCCACCTCCGGCATCTTGCAGCCGGGAAGCATTGCCTCAGCCAGATCCGTGACCTTAAAGGAGGGTATTTTGGAGATAAAGGTCTCTCCGCCCCTGGCTTCCTCCAGCGCCTTGATCACAAGCTCCACACCCTGCTGTATGCTGATCCAGAATCTGGTCATCCGATAGTCCGTAATGGGCAGCTCCGTTCCTCCGTTTTTCATAATATTGTGAAAGAGAGGAATCACGGAGCCTCTGCTGCCCGCCACATTACCATACCTGACGATGGAAAAACAGATATCCTTTTCGCCTGCGTAGGCGTTGGCAGCGATAAAGAGCTTGTCCGAGACAAGCTTTGTGCCCCCGTATAGATTCACAGGATTCACCGCCTTATCCGTCGACAGCGCCACCACCTTCTTTACGCCCATATCCAGTGCGGCATCAATCACATTCTGCGCTCCGTTGATATTGGTCTTTATGGCCTCCGCCGGATTGTACTCACAGGCAGGAACCTGCTTCAGCGCTGCGGCATGAACGACATAATCCACACCCTCAAACGCTCTGGCTAGGCGCTCTTTGTCCCGCACATCCCCGATAAAGAACCGAAGCTTGTCCTTATACTCTTTATATTCATTCTGCATCAGAAACTGTTTTAACTCATCCCTGGAATAAATGATAATCTTCTTCGGGTCATAGTGCTCCAGCACATAGCGCGTAAAAGCTTTCCCAAAGCTCCCTGTTCCCCCTGTAACCAAAATGGATTTATTGTTCAACATAACCTGTTTCCTCGCTTTCTTCCTTTTTCAGGAAATTATTCTTTTAAATGATACCATAAAAAAATGAGGGTGTCAAAAATCACTTCCTTGTCAAATCCGCGCACTTCCTTGCCAAACCGGTCACTCAAAACAGTATTTCCGCTTTACTCCGCCGGTAATCTCCCGCAGCTTTTCCGCAAAGCGCTCCCCGTACTTTTCGTATTTGTGTTCTCCCACTCCGGACACCTGAAGCATTTCCTCCCGGGTAAAGGGCTGCCGGATACACATGTCCGTCAGTGTGCGATCCGAAAAGACGATATAGGGCGGCACATTCTCCTGTCTTGCAATCTCCGCGCGCAGAGCCCGAAGAGCCTCAAAGCAATCCAGCCCCCTTGAGTTCAGTATGTCAGTCCGTCTGCTGCCTGCGGACTTCCCACGGCTCCGGCCTGCCCTCTGTGTGCCCGCTCCCGCCTTGTCCTGCACCGGAATCCTCACGAGAATCTGTCTTTTCCCCTCCGTGACCTCAGCCGACAGCGGCGTCAGCTTCAGCAGAGCATATTTATCCGGCGTCTGACGCAGCACACCCTCCTGTAAAAGCTTCTGAATCAGCTTCTTGACACCGGATTCCCCCATGCCACCCAGCACGCCGAAGGAAGATACCTCATCCGCACGATACTCCCGCAGCCTGGCCGTATTCCGCCCAAGCAGCGTTCCCGCCACCACGTTGACACCGTATCTCCCGCCCTGCTCTCTGACACAGGAAATTACCTGCGCGGCCTCCCGGGACATGTCTTCCTCCCGGTATTCCCTGCCACAGTTGGAGCAGCTGCCGCAGTCCCCCTGAACAACTTCTCCAAAATATCTCAAAATATAGTTTCTGAGACAGTCCGCAGTGTTACAATAGCCGATCATGACCCGCAGCCGCTCTTCCTCCCGATCCCTGGCAGCCTTCAGCTCTTCCCAGGTGAAATCATCCCCATTCTGCTCCTTATTTTCAATCAGGAAACGGTTGACCATCACATCTTTGGGCGAATACAGTAAAATACACTCTGCCGCCTGACCGTCCCTGCCCGCACGCCCTGCCTCCTGATAATAGTTTTCCATACTTTGCGGCATATTATAATGAATCACATACCTGACATTGGATTTGTCAATCCCCATGCCGAAAGCGTTGGTGGCAACCATCACGGGCTTTACGTCATAGAGGAAGGCATCCTGGCTTTCCCGCCGCTCCTCCAGCCCCAAGCCCGCGTGATATCTGGCTGCAGGAAAGCCCTCCCGGCACAGCAGCTCATGTACCTGCTCCACATTTTTTCGCGTGGCACAATAGATAATGCCGCTTTCCGCCCTGTGCTCCCGCACAAACCTGACCAGAAAATCATCTTTGCGGGCCGGTGTCTCCACGCCGAAATAGAGATTCTTTCGATCGAAGCCTGTCACAAGGATTTCCGGATCCTTAAGCCCCAGGACGCAGATTATGTCCTCCTTTACCGCTTCCGTGGCAGTGGCGGTAAAGGCTCCCAGCACAGGCCGTACCGGCAGCCCCTCCACAAATCGTACAATTTTCAGATAGCTGGGACGAAAATCCTGTCCCCACTGGGAAATGCAGTGGGCCTCATCAATGGCAAGCAGGCTGATCTTCACGCTCCGGGCAAACCGCAGAAAAGAAGCCGTCTCCAAGCGCTCCGGCGCCACATAAATAATTTTATATCTTCCCTCCGCTGCAAATTGCAGCGCCTTTGCGATCTGTCCCTCCGTAAGTGAGCTGTTGATATAGGCGGCATGGATCCCCGCCTGATTCAATGTCTGAACCTGATCCTTCATCAGGGAGATCAGGGGAGAGACCACAACCGTAACACCCGGCAGCATCAGGGCCGGCACCTGATAACAGACCGACTTTCCCGCTCCGGTAGGCATGATTCCCAACACATCCCTGCCCTTGAGAATGCTGTCCGTCAAAAGCTCCTGTCCCTGGCGAAAGGTATCATATCCAAAATATTTTTTCAGTACTTCCCGTTTATCCAACCTGTCCGTCTCCCTGTCAAATCACTGCGGCATTCACTACGCCATAATTCCAATTATACCCGTGCCGGGCTTCCTGTGCAACCGGCAGTCGTATTGCGTCTGTCGTTTAGTTTAAATCAAATATGTCATTATTTTTATTGACTTTTTGGTTTTTATCTTCACATATCGTAGAATACTATATAATAAATTTTATCTTATTTAAATCTTCGCTATAAATAACTGCCTGAACTTTGAACTGTATATTTTTACAAGCACCATTTTATTTTCAAGGGGGTATTCTTATGAAACTGGGAGAAATTCTTGCTCTGCTTCGGGAGGAAAGAGGCATTGGGCAGCGGGAACTGGCTGGCTACCTCAACGTCACGGCCGGCACCATATCCAACTATGAACACAACATTCATTCTCCGGATCCGGTAACACTGTGCCGATTGGCAGAGTATTTTGGAGTGACCACCGACTATCTGATGGGACGCACTCCCTGCCGCTTTGATCCGAGCCTGCTGGAACGACGGATCTCAGATGAATATACGGTGACAGATATTGTGAATACGGTTCTGGCTCTGGACAGCTGCTCTGTGGATCATCTCATGGATTATGCCGATTTTTTGCGCTCCAGACAATAAACTGTCTCCCTGTTTATTTTTCTACACATTTAATGTAAATCCGCTTTATTCGACAGAATACGATATATAATAGATGTTAGTTTACTATATCACCTGGCACAACAAAAAGGAGGCAGCCGGATGACAGTGGGAGAAATACTTGCAGCTCTGCGAAAGGAACACAATATCGGCCAAAAGGAGCTTGCCATTTACCTGAATGTATCCACCGGCACAGTCTCCAACTACGAACACAATGTACATTCTCCCGATCTTGCGGCAATTTCCCGGCTGGCGGATTATTTCGGCGTGACAGCCGACTACCTGTTGGGGCGCACCTCCTGCCGGTATGATCCCCGCCTGTTAAACCAACGGATCTCCACCCAGTATACCGTCACCGACATCGTTGACCTGGTACTCACCTTTGACAATGTCACAGCCGACAAACTGATGGAATATGCCCGATTCCTGCAGGCAAGGCGCTGATTTCACTTTGTCACCGGACGTGTTTGCCCTTCGCCCGTCTTCTCTCATGCATACCACAGCTCCCTGTTTGTGGTTGAAACGGACACCGCCCCCGCATTCAGGGCGGCCATCACATCCTCCTTATCCGTCAGAAGACCGCCTGCAATCACAGGCTGACGCACGGTCCGGACGATACGACGTATGACCTTTGGCATAACGCCGGGTAAAATCTCGATACAGTCCGGCCTGGCCTGCTCGCACTGGCGCTGTATATTCTCCAACGCCATGGAATCTATGACAAAAAACCGCATCACCGTAGACATACCAAGCTCTCCCGCCCGTCGGACGAGAGCCGGCTTTGTGGAAATAATGCCGTCCGCCCGAACCGTTTCATACAGAAAGTCCACGCTGATTTCTCTGCTTCCCAATCCCGCAATCAGATCCATGTGCACCATGGCCAGGCGCTTTTTCTCCTTCACCCGTTCCACCACGGACACAATATTCATGATATCACCATACAGGATAAAGACAATGCCGCAGTCCGTCTTCAGACATTCCCGCAGCCCCTCCTCATCCCTGACCGCCGCAATCACCGGACAGTCCTCCAGCCTCTCTCTGATTCTCTGACTCATAGCTCCCCCTGTCGGTCTATCCCCGGCATATTTTCCGAAATTTCGCATACAATACCGTCCAATGCCAAAATTCTAACATTTTTCTGAAATTACCGCAACCTGCACATTAAATTTCCTAACGTGCACTAGTTGCAATTGTTTTTTTGCAACATATCCTGTATGATGTATTACAGTATTAAGTTTCTGGCACAGGGCCGTCACCTGTTGGTTCTGCCAAAGACAGCCCTTCACAGCGATTTGTGTCTGCGCGCCGACTGCCGCAAACTCGCTCCCCTACAAAATACGGCGCAGAAATGAGGTATTTATGAGCGGAGATTCTCCTCGCAACAAAAGAAACGGCTTTACCACCATGGACGGAGGGCAGAGGCCTCCCCGGCAAAAACGGATGGGAAAAAATGTGGGCATTGCAGCAGCGGTTATCATTGTAATTCTGGTGCTGGGATTCAACGCCACCTACGAGATCAAGGAGCAGGAACAGGCCGTATTGATCACCCTTGGTCAGGCGTCCGCGGTGACGGAACCCGGCCTTCACTTCAAGATTCCCTTTATCCAGCAGGTGCGGAAGGTCAACACCACCATCCAGGGCTTTGCCATCGGCTACAGCACGGACAGCAACTCCGTGAATGAGGACGAATCCCTGATGATCACCTCCGATTTCAACTTTATAGATGTGGACTTCTATGTGGAATACCGCTACAGCGACCCCGTAAAGGCACTGTATGCATCCAGGGATCCCCTGAAAATTCTGCGCAATATCAGCCAGAGCTGCATCCGTAATGTCATTGGGAGCTATCCTGTGGACGATGTGCTGACCACGGGAAAAAATGAAATCCAGGCCGCCATCAAGGAAATGATTCTGGCTCAGCTGGAAACCCAGGACATCGGCGTTCAGCTGGTCAACATCACCATCCAGGATTCCGAGCCCCCCACCGCCGAGGTCATGGAAGCCTTCAAGGCTGTGGAAACGGCAAAGCAGGGCAAGGAGACGGCGCTGAACAATGCCAACAAGTACCGAAACGAGCAGCTTCCCTCCGCCCAGGCCAGAGCGGACGGCATCATCAAGGATGCGGAGGCTCAAAAGACGGAGCGCATTAATGAAGCCACCGCTCAGGTGGCCCGGTTCAACGCCATGTATCAGGAATACATCAAGAATCCTGCCGTCACAAAGCAGCGGATGTTCTATGAGGCCATGGAAGAGGTTCTTCCCGGCCTGAAGGTCATCATCGAAAGCCCTGGCGGCGATATGCAGACCATTTACCCCATCGAGCCCTTCACCGGCAGCACGGACAACGCAGCAGTACCTGATCAGGCAGCTTCGGAAACCCCTGCCGAAAACAATTAAGGAGGCAGACACATGAAGACAGCGAAAAGAATAATACTTGCCATTTCCATCCTGGCCGTTCTTATTATCGGCGCATCCTGTATCGTAGTTACCCAGGAAAATCAATACAGCCTGGTACGGCAGTTCGGAAAGATCGACCATGTGGTATCGGAGGCGGGCATCAGCTTCAAGCTTCCCTTTATTCAGACCGTAGACACTCTGCCCAAGCAGACCCTGCTCTATGACCTGTCTCCCTCCGATGTCATCACCAGCGACAAAAAGACGATGATCTGTGACAGCTATATTCTCTGGCATATCACCGACCCGGTGAAATTTGCCCAGACCCTGAACGGCTCCATCTCCGGCGCGGAAAGCCGTCTGGACGCCATTGTATACAACTCTACCAAAAATGTCATCAGCAGCACCACCCAGGACGAAGTGATTTCCGGCCGGAACGGGGCATTGTCCCGGGCCATCCTGAGCAACATCGGAAATTCTCTGGAGCAGTACGGCATTGAGCTTCTCTCCTATGAGACAAAAAAGCTGGATCTGCCCAGCGACAACAAGGCCGCCGTGTATGAGCGCATGATCTCCGAGCGCGACAACATTGCCGCCACCTACACCGCAGAAGGCAGCTCTGAGGCACAGAAGATCCGGAACACCACCGACATGGAGATCACCGTAATGCTCTCCGAGGCGGAAAAGGAAGCGGAAATTCTCATCGCGGAAGGCGAGGCAGAATATATGCGGATCCTGTCCGAGGCATACAACGATGCTTCCAAGCAGGAATTTTACTCCTTTGTAAGAAGCCTGGACGCCCTGAAAGTCTCCATGCAGGGGAACAGCAAAACGCTGATCCTCTCACCGGATTCTCCCATTGCCCAGATCTTCTATGGAAAATGACCCCTTTGCCGGTTCGAAATGTTTCCTTCCGGACAAAACGGCTCCTTATAGGTGGAGCATGCACCGCCAAAGATCCACACAGCAGGAGCAGGGAAGATTATCTTCCCTGCTCCTGTCATTGTCTGTCGGGTTGTGCCATGCCGCATTACAAGGTGAAACTTCTTTCTCATCAGGACACGATCTCGTCGATCTTCTCTCTCTCCTCCCGGCTGAACTCCGGTTTTCCCAGCATCCCGATGTTATCCAGAATCTGCGCCGGTCTGGAGGCTCCGATCAGCACGCTGGTGATATCGCCGTCCCGCAGAATCCAGGACAGCGCCATCTGCGCCAGCGTCTGCCCCCTGTCTGCAGCCAACTCGTTCAGGGCCTTGATCTTCTTCAGCTTTTCCTCTGTGATGGCATTTTCATTCAGGAAACGACCGTCTGTACGCACACGGCTGTCCTCCGGAATCCCGTGGAGGTAGCGGTCTGTCAGAAGCCCCTGGGCCAGCGGACAGAAGGTGATGACCCCGATGCCGTGAGCGGCGGCGTAATCCTTCAGGCCGTCTCTCTCAATGGTTCTGTCAAAGATGGAATACTGCCGCTGATTAATGATAAACGGCGTTCCCATCTCCCGAAACAGCGCCGCTATGGCCTGGGTCTGCTCCCGGTTATAGTTGGAAATTCCCACATAAAGAGCCTTTCCGCTCCTGACAATACCGTCAAGCGCCCGTGCCGTTTCCTCCAGCGGCGTCTCCGGGTCCGGTCTGTGATGATAAAAGATATCCACATAATCCAGTCCCATTCTCCCCAGGCTCTGATCCAGACTTGCCACCAGATACTTCTTGCTTCCCCAGTCCCCGTAAGGCCCCGGCCACATACCATAGCCTGCCTTTGTGGAAACGATAATCTCGTCCCGGTATACCCCCAGTCCCTTTTCCAGAATACGTCCGAAATTTTCTTCCGCCGCACCGGACACAGGGCCGTAATTATTGGCCAGGTCAAAATGGGTGATTCCGTGATCAAAGGCGGTATGGCACATTGCCTCCATGGTGTCAAAGTTGCCGTTGGAGCCAAAGTTGTGCCAAAGCCCCAGAGAAACTGCCGGGAGAAGCAGTCCGCTGGCTCCGCACCGGTTGTATTTCATCCTGTCATACCTCTTTTCATCTGCCTGATACATGCTGTATCCTCCTTTTCCTATTATTAGATCCGCCCTGGCCTGTCAGCCGGCCGCTCTTCTCATTCCCCGTCCCGCCTGACCCTGCGTATACTGACCTTGCTGAAGAAGCAGTAATAAATCACAAACAGTATGGTAGTCACCACCCAGGTCAGCGGATAGCTGAAGATAATGGTATTGATCCCCGGCCTTATGGGCACTGCCGCCATAATCCAGACCACCCGGATGGCACAGACCCCTGTAAGGCAGATCAGTGTCGGTATCCATACATCTCCCGCTCCTCTCAGCGCTCCGGACAAAATCTCAATGCAGATATAGGTCACATAGGTGGGCACCAGGAATCTTGTCATCTGTACCCCGATCCTCAGTACCTCTCCGTCCGTGGTAAAAATATGGTAAATTTCGCCGCAGCCAAAGTAAAGAAGCGCGGAGATCACCACGGTAGAGACAAGACTCATTCCCAGGCAGGTACGGATTCCCCTGCGGACACGCTTCAGCTTGTTTGCACCGTAATTCTGTCCCACAAAGGTTGTGACGGAAATCCCGAACGCGCTGATACACATCCAGAACACGATATCCAGCTTTCCGTACACCGTCCATGCCGCAACGGTATCCGTGCCCTCTCCGTTGATGGCTGCCTGGATGATGATATTGGAAAGACTGTACATCACCGACTGAAGCCCCGCCGGAAATCCGATCCGGATAATGCGCCCGAACATCCTGCCGTCAAAGCCGATCCTGCGCAGCTCCAGCCGGTGCACATCCCCGGTCCGCATCAGCACCAGAACCACCAGCACGGCGCTGATCAGCTGGGAGCATATGGTGGCGAGAGCCGCCCCGGCCACCCCCATCCGGAACCCCACGACAAACAGAAGATCCAAAAGAATGTTTGACAGACACCCAACAATCAGAAAATAAAGGGGCCTTCTGGAGTCTCCCACAGCCCGCAGGATTCCGGAGCCTATATTATAGATCAGGTTCCCGATTATGCCCGCAAAATAGATTCTGATGTACAGAATCGACGGCTGCAGCACATCCGCCGGCGTGTTCATGGCCTTCAGAACCGTGGGTGCAAGGGGAATCCCCACCGCCATCATGACCAGTCCGCCCACCAGACTGAAGGCAATGGCCGTATGTACCGCGTAGCTCACCATCTCGCCTCTTCCGGCACCATAATACTGAGAAATGACCACCGTAGCCCCGCTGGCCAATCCGATAAAAAATCCCACCAGCAGATTGATCACCGTGCCGGTGCCGCCGCCCACTGCCGACAGCGCCTCCTTGCCCACAAACTGCCCCACGATCACCGCATCTACCGCGTTGTAAAGCTGCTGAAAAAAGGTACCGAACAAAATGGGAAAGAAGAACAGGAGCAGCTGTTTCCAGATGACTCCCTCCGTGATTCCGTTCCCTGTATTCTCCTGCACTCTGTCCCGCACCTCTGTCTTCCGTTCTGACGCTTCCGCTGTTCTCCCCGGTTCTCCCGCTCTCTCCGGTTCTCCCGTTCTCTCCGGTTCTCCCGCTCTCTCCGGTTCTTCCCTTCTTTCCGGTTCTTCCCTTCTTTCCGGTTCTTCCGCTCTCTCCGCTTCTCCCGTTCTCTCCGGTTCTTCTGCTCTCTCCGCTTCTCCCGTTCTCTCCGGTTCTTCCCTTCTTTCCGGTTCTTCCCTTCTTTCCGGTTCTTCTGCTCTCTCCGCTTCCGGGTTTCCCCCTGTTAGTTCCGCTTCCTGCTTTTCCATCTTCCCGCTTCCTCCGGAGCACATTTGAATTTACAGACACGCTCCCATATTCTATTTACCAATATACCAAACATTTTTACTTGCCGGAACAAGCATAGTATATCATATTTCCCACCGGCTCCTGCAATGGTTTATCTTGCTGTCCGGAAGAGCCGCCATGGGTTATCTTGTCATTCCGCAGCAGTGCAGGCTGCAGACTCTGTCCCGCCCGGTTTCTCCAGCACCAGCCGGAAGTACTGCCTCTCCCCCATGGCAAGCTCCTCCACCGCATGAAAGCCCAGCTTATCGCAGAGTTTCAAAGAGGCAACGTTCTCTACCTCCACCAGTACCTGCACCTTCTCAAACTCCAGCTTCTCCCATCCGTAAGCCAGTATTCCCCTGCACACTTCCTCCGCGTAGCCTCTGTGCTGCCAGGGCACGCCTATGATAAAGCCCAGTTCCGGCTCGTTATAGCCTTCCCGATAGGAAAACCCGGCTCTCCCGATAACCGCCCCGCTCTCTCTTTCCACAACGGTCCACACACCAAATTCATAGAAAGTATATATCTTTTCAATATATTGCCTGATATATTCCCTCTCCTGTTCCCGATCCGGGTACAGGCCCTCCATGAACTCCGTAATGGCCGGCTCGCTGTAAATCTCAAAAAAGGCTTCCACGTCCTCCGGTGTGGTCTCCCGGATCAGACACCTGGCCGTATCCAGCACGTCCCATGGCAGCCCCTTCAGCCTGCGGTATACTCTCTCCAGATAATCCTCTTCCAGCCCCTCCGGATCCTCCACGCCAAAGGTAAAATCCTCAAAGTTCTGCCCTTCATTTCCGTCATGGAAATAGATCAGCACCGCCTCCCCCCGGCTTCGCAGCTTTGCCGCCATGTCCGCATCGTCCGTCACATACACGGTTCCCCTTGTCTTCTCCGTATTCACCTCGTACTGTCTCAAATAGCTCACAGTTTTTCACTTCCCTCTTTACGTTCTGCCTGTTTTAAGGTACAATCATTCATATTATAATACTTTTTCAGGAAAGGACAATTATTATGGCACAAAATCCTGTTGTTACCATTACAATGTCTGACGGCAACGTCATCAAGGCGGAGCTTTACCCGGAGATCGCTCCCATTTCCGTCCGCAATTTTATCAGCCTGATCAATAAAAAATTTTACGATGACCTGATTTTCCACCGGGTCATCAACGGATTTATGATTCAGGGCGGCTGCCCGGACGGAACAGGCATGGGCGGACCCGGCTACAGCATCAAGGGCGAGTTTGCACAAAACGGATTTGAAAATCCCCTGAAACACACGGAGGGCGTCCTGTCCATGGCGCGGGCGCAGCATCCCGATTCCGCCGGCAGCCAGTTCTTCATCATGCACAAGACAAGCCCCCATCTGGACGGCGGCTACGCTGCCTTTGGCAAAGTGATCGAAGGAATGGAAACCGTAAACAAAATTGCCGAGACAAAGACCGACTGGAGAGACCGTCCCATAGAGCCTCAGGTAATCTCCACTGTCACTGTGGAAACCTTTGGAGAAACTTATCCGGAGCCGGAGAAGTTACCCGAATAATTTGAAAAACGACAAGGGATTTATGAAAAAGAGGAACCTTTCCAGGTGTTCATATTTCGTTTACAATTAATTCAAGTAATTTTCAATTTATACTCATTCTTTAGACATTTTCTTGCCCTATACTAAGACCATAAGATAAACCACTACAAAAAAACAAAGCCAATCACAGTTAATTGTTTACTAAATAACTTTTTCATAATAAATGCCAGGGAACCCGGTTCCCTGGCATCCTCCCTTTTCAGGGGCTATTTTTCCAACTACTGAATTTCAAAGTCCAGCTGTCGGCTTTCTCCCGCCTTCAGCGTTACATGGATACGTTTCCCGCCGTATACCACGTCCATATCATAGTCGCTGTCCCCACGGATGACGGCGCTCACAAGCTTTCCTTCTCTCCATGTCATATCAATCCCCGCATTTCCCAACAGACGCAGCCCTCTCACGGAGCCGTTTGCCCAGGCCCCGGGAAGCGCGGGCAGCAGAACTGCCCTCTCCTGGCTGCACTGCGCCAGCATTCCGCTCATGGCAGCGCATGCGCCAAAGTTTCCGTCTATCTGAAAAGGCGGATGCCTGTCAAACAGATTCGGATAGGTGGATTGTCCCAGCATTTTTTCAATGTTTTCATAGGCGGCTTCGCCGTCCCAGAGACTGGCGTAATGATTCATAATCCAGGCACGGCTCCAGCCCGTATGCCCGCCGCCATGGGACAGCCTGTGCTCCAATGTCTTTCTGGCCGCAGCGGCATATTCGGGCGTACCGTCCACCGTAATCTCTCCGCCGGGATACAGCCCGTACAAGTGGGAAATATGCCGATGCCCAGGCGCCGCTTCTTCATAGTCCTCCGGCCATTCCATAATCCTGCCGCTGTCGCTGATCCGGGTAGGCATCAGTCTGCTCCGGCATTCTTCAACCTGTCTCATCAGACCGGGAATATCCTCCACACCGTCGATTCTACATCCCTCCGGCGCCTTTTCGTCCAGCTCCGTCCATGCCCCAAGGCAACAGGTAAAGAGATGTCTCAAAATCTGGTTATCCATCGTGGCGCCAATGCAGCAACAGCCGGATTGTCCGTTGGGCAGTATGTAGGTATTTTCCGGCGAGACAGAAGGACTTGTAACCAGATATCCGTTCCGCTCGATCAGAAAGTCCACAAAAAACAGGGAGGCCTCTGCCAGAACCGGAAATGCCTTTTCCAGAAAAGCCCGGTCCCGTGTATATTGATAATGCACCCAAAGATGTGTGCTCAGCCACGCCGCCCCCATGGTCCAGTAGGAGCCTGGATACCAGATATCCTGGGGCGCGGAATCCCCGTGAATATCCGTGTTGTGATGCGCCACAAATCCCCTGCAGCCATACATTTCCCTGGCTGTGCGCCTGCCTGTACTGCGCACCCTCTCCAGAAGGTCAAAGAGCGGCAGATGACACTCGGACAGGTTGCAGCTCTCCACATGCCAGTAATTCATCTCTGTATTAATATTAATGGTGAATTTACTGTCCCAGGGCGGCGTAAAGTCCTTGTTCCAGATGCCCTGCAGGGTGGAAGGCAGCCCGCCCTCCCTGCTGCACGCGATGGTCAGATATCTTCCGAAATCAAAGAGCAGCTTACTCAGCCCCACATCGGCCCTGCCTTCCCTGGCCTGCTCCAGCCGTCTGTCCGTAGGCAACACATCAAAAGCCTCCGCCCCGTCCAGCACAAAGGAAAAGCGGTGATAGAGAGCACCATAGTCGGCAATGTGCTCCTCCAGCAGCTCCTCATAGCTCATACACAGAGCTTTTTCCAGCCGACCCCGAATCCCCAGATACAACATGCTTTGCAGCGCTGCCCTGCAGAAATACTCCTGGCGCTCATATTCCGAACTGTCGGCTCTGCCCGCAAGGCTCAGGAACTGGCTCTCTCCGGGGTACAGTCCCCCCGCTCCGGAGCCTCCCTCCGACACATACCAGCTGATCCTGGCATCCAGCTCCTTCTTTGTATAATGCCAGGTGGTATCCGCCGTAAAGCAGAGAATCACTTCCTTTGCGCCAGCGCTTTCCAGGCACTCTCCCATCGCAGAGATCTTTCCCCCTCCGACCGCTCTTGCCTGCAGCGCCATGGAAAATTCACAGCCGCCTTTTCCCAGATTGCCGAACAATACAATGCTGTCATCCCCGCATCTCCCTGCTCCGTCAAAAAACTTTCCCCGGCGCATCCTCACGGTAAAGTCCACTGTACCCGGCCCTTCTGCAGTAAAACGCATCACAATACAGTCCGCGGGAGCCGAGGCAAAAACCTCCCTCCGATAGACCGTGTCTCCCACCCGAAATTCCGTGGCCGCCACCGCCCTGTTCAGATCCAGAGTGCGTCTGTAGCCTGCGGCCTTTTTCTGATCTATACCCTGAAAATCAATCTTAATCTCCCCCAACGTCTGATAGGGATGCATACTGTCCGGGCAGCCGGACATGGCTTTATCCATCAGCTTTTCCGCCTCGGAAATCCTTCCCTGATCCAGAAGGCTTCTGATTTTCGGCAGATTCTCCCGGAAGTCAGGATTGATACGATCCGTTTTCCCGCCATACCAGATACTTTCTTCGTTCACCTGAATCCGCTCTGTGGCAATTCCTCCGTATACCATTGCCCCAAGCCTGCCGTTTCCAACAGGAAGCGCCTCTTCCCACTCCCCGGCAGGCTGTTCATACCACGTTCCTTCGTGATACCCGTCTGTCCTTTTCTCTTCTCCGCAATGCAATTCTGTCATACTGTTTTCCTCCTCGGACGGTGTAATCTCTCCGGGACGCCCAAAGACGGCGCCCCCAATCATGGCTTTGACAGTCATTCCACCCTTTTCTGCCCTGATTAAGCTCATTTTACCATGTGCAAATATGCCGGCAAATAGATTATCTTGCAGAACAGATAAATTATCTTGCACCGTGTCCAAACCAAAAAAGCTGTGAAAAACGAATCTTATTTGTCCGTTTTTCACAGCCCATTTCATTTTACAGGAAAATATGTCTCAGTTCAAAGCAGCCGGCAAATCCCGCCAGCAAACTTTGTTGGCTTTTTACGCCTGTCCTACAGAGCCGAACAGTTCCATCTTCTCTTTCACGGTAGCCTTGATCGCCTCAAAGCCGGGAGCCAGAAGCTTACGGGGATCAAAGCCCTTGCCCTCCAGATCCTTGCCGGCCTCGATGTACTTGCGGGTAGCGTCTGCAAAGGAAAGCTGGCACTCCGTGTTCACGTTGATCTTTGCAACGCCCAGGGTGATTGCCTTCTTGATCATGTCTGCGGGAATACCCGTACCGCCGTGGAGAACCAGGGGAAGATCACCTGTCTTCTGCTGTACGGCATCCAATGTCTCAAAGCTCAGTCCCTTCCAGTTGGCAGGATATTTTCCGTGGATATTGCCGATGCCTGCAGCCAGGAAATCAACACCCAGATCCGCGATCTGCTTGCACTCGTTGGGATCCGCACACTCGCCCATGCCCACTACGCCGTCTTCCTCGCCGCCGATGGAGCCTACCTCTGCCTCAATGGAAATTCCCTTGCCGTGTGCAGCCTTTACCAGCTCCGTAGTCTTTTCGATATTCTCGTTGATGGGATAATGAGAACCGTCAAACATAATGGAAGAGAAGCCTGCCTCGATACACTTATAGCACCCATCAAAGGAACCGTGATCCAGATGAAGCGCCACAGGTACGTCGATATCAAGATCCTTGAGCAGACCGTTTACCATGCCCACTACCGCATGATATCCGCCCATATACTTGCCGGCGCCCTCGGAAACTCCAAGGATAACGGGAGATCTGTTCTCCTTTGCGGTCAGAAGAATCGCTTTCGTCCACTCAAGGTTATTGATGTTGAACTGGCCGACTGCATAATGACCTGCCTTTGCCTTTTTGAGCATTTCTGTTGCAGAAACTAACATGTTACCTACCTCCGTTTATATTTACTTTTAAAAATACCGTCTGCATCTTTAGTTAATATAACATAATTTTGCTGAAAATGGAAGCTTTTACTTTACCCGAATATCAATTCCCTTGCAGATATTTTTGATCTCCACCTTTCTGTGGCTGCCCCCGTTCTCCCCGTCCAGCGTCCATGCAACGGGCTCCGGGGACTCCAGCGTTATCTCCGCCGCGCGGAAGCAGTACATGGCGCTGGTATCCACATCCCGGTTCAACAGGGAAATCACAATGTTGTTCAGTTCCACCGGGTTTTTGGGCTTTCTGATCAGTGTCACCTCGAACAATCCGTCATTGAGCCGCACATTTTTGCCCGTAATATTCTTGAATCCGCCCACGGATACGGAATTCGTAATCATCCCGAAGATAAAATCATCCTCTATGACCCGTCCCTCGCAGATGACCTTCATGGGAAAGGAACGGACTGCGGACAACCGCTTCACTCCTTCCAACAGGTAAGCCATATGCCCCAGCACATTCTTCATATCCTGCGCCGTCTCATAGGATACGTCCGTAAACAAACCAAAGGCCGCGATATAGACAAACACATCGTCGTTAAAGGCGCCGATGTCACAGGCAAAGTTCTTCCCCCGAACCGCTGTCTCCGCTGCCTTTACCATGTTTTTGGGCAGAGACAGGCTGCCGCCGAAATCGTTGGTGCTCCCCGCCGGGATATAGCCGATGGGCGTGCGGAACCCGCTCTGCCTCATCCCCGTCACCACCTCGTCCAGAGTTCCGTCCCCGCCGCTGCACACCACGAGCTCATACTCCCGGGATCTCTCCGCCACAATCCGCCTGGCGTCATTATGTCCTCTGGTAGGCGCTGCGGTAATCTCATAATCCGCCTCCGCAAAGGTGTTCAGGATGTCGGCCAGCCTTAAACGGATCTGTGCCTTCCCGGCCTTGGGGTTATAAACAAATAGTAGTTTTTTCGGCATATGTATCACCTCTTTCTGATAAATCTTTTCTTATTGGGACACAAAAGGCAGAACCAATGTTTCCATTGACTCCGCCCTGCTTATCAGATCCTACGCAACCTTTCCTCCGAGAAAACGCTCGATCCCGTCCACTGCGGCCTGCTCGTCGATTCCCTCGGCGGAAACCTCCAGTTTTTCGCCGTTGTCAAGCCCCAGACTCATCATGCCCATAATACTCTTGGCATTTACTCTTCTCTCGCCTGACTGAATGTAAATGGTACTTTCGTACCTGCTGGCTTCCTGTACCAGCAATGCCACCGGTCTTGCCTCCAGACCGCTCTCCAGGTTGATCCGGATACTTTTCTTAATCATAATGCCTCCTCCTTTTGGGGGAACTGATTTCCCCTTACTTTTTCAGCAAGCTCACCCAGCCTGCGCAGTCTATGATTGACCCCCGATTTTCCGATGGGGGGTTGAAAGCATTCTCCCAGTTCCTTGAGCGGTGCATCAGGATGTTCCAGCCGAACCTCTGCCATTTCTCTCAGAGGTGCCGGCAGATTCCGGAACCCATAATTTACCCTCAGAAATTCAATGTCCTCCACCTGCCTTGCCGCAGCGTTGACAGTTTTTGTTATATTCGCCGTCTCGCAGTTCACCCTTCTGTTCACGGAATTTCTCATATCCTTCAGAATACGGAGATTTTCAAGATTCATCAGAGAGACTGGCGCTCCGCAGACATTCAGCAGGTCTACAATACCGGAACCCTCCTTCAGGTAAACCACATGATATTTTTTTCTCACAATGATCTTTGACTCAATATCAAAGGCTGCCATAACCTCCCGCAGCTGCACTGCCTTTGCAGCATCAGCACAGGCAAATTCCAGATGATAGCCCTTTGCGGGATCGCTCATGGATCCCACACTTAAAAAGGCCCCCCTGAGAAAAGCTCTTTTACAGCAGGCATTTTTAAGAATCAGCCGGCTCACCGGCTCCTCCAGGTTACCCAGCTTCTCCAAAAGACCATGCATTTCCTGGCTGCTCAGCACGGAACCCGTTTCTATATTATATGTTTTTTTCAATAATGTAAAGCCTTTTCTGACGACAGCTTCATTTTCCGTCTGAAATCCCACGGTAAAGTGCCCATTTTCATCTTTTCCATACTGTCCGCAGAAGTTCATGACAGCAGCCAGCTCAGCGATCTGGCAATGCCTCGCTGAGCCGATCTGTTTTTCCAGTTCTCTTTTTACCTCACTTGAAAAAGACATCTCCTGCCCTCTTGCGTCAAACGCTTCTGTTCTCCACATCCCGGTGATAGAGCTTCATGCCGTAGGTCCCTCTGTCCTTCATGCGCCCATACAGCTCGTTTGCCAGGGTTACGCTCCTGTGTTTTCCCCCGGTACAGCCGATGGCAACCACCAGGCGGTATTTTCCTTCCTTCACATAGTTCGGAATCAGAAACTGCAGCATATCCGTGAGCTTTTCCATAAAGGCCTCCGACTCCTCGTGCTTCATGACAAAGTCCTGTACCTCCCTGTCGTTTCCCGTCTTCCGCTTCAGCTCGTCAATATAAAAGGGATTTGGCAGGAAACGCACGTCGAACACCAGATCCGCGTCCGAGGGGATACCGTACTTAAAGCCGAAGGACATGACCGTCACCATAAGACTATTATATTCCCCGTTCCCCACAAAAATTCGGTCAAGCTCTTCCTTTAATTCCCTTGTGAGGAGATGGGAGGTATCAATGACATAATCGGCGCTCCGGCGGATATTTTCCAGTACCCTGCGCTCTGTCCTGACTCCGTCCTCCACTCTGCCGTCCGCAGCCAGCGGATGAATTCTCCTTGTCTCCTTGAATCTTTTGATCAGAACATTCACGTCCGCGTCCAGAAAAAGGATCTCAAACTGATAACCCTTTTGTTTCATTTCTTCCAGAACTCTTGTGGCGTCCTCAAAGGACTGGTCCGAACGCACATCCAGCCCAAGCGCCACCTTACTGATCTCACTGTTCGGCATGGAGATCAGCTCCACGAACTTTTCAATCAGGGAGACCGGAAGGTTGTCCACGCAGTAAAAGCCCGCGTCCTCCAGCATCTTCAGCGCGGTACTTTTCCCACCGCCGCTCATCCCCGTCACGATCACAAATCTCATCTTTCTTTTATCCCCCAACCCAGAAACAGCACTTCCGTTTCCAGATTAACGCCGAATCTGTCCTTTACCCGCTCCTGTACCTCCAGGATCACATCCCGGACGTCCTGGGCGGTGGCGCCTCCCACATTAATGATAAAACCGCAGTGCTTGTCGGATACTCTTGCACCGCCTGTCTGATAGCCTCTCAGCCCTGCGTCCATAATAAGCTTTCCGGCAAAGTTCCCCCTTGGACGCTTAAAGGTACTGCCGGCACTGGGATATTCCAGCGGCTGTTTTTCCCGTCTTCTGGCCGCCAGTTCCTCCATCTTCGCCCTGATCTGCTCCCGGTCTCCCTCCTCCAGCTCAAAAATCACATCCGTCACGGTAAAGGGATTCGTTCTGATCGTGCTGGTTCGGTAGCCGAACTCCATGGTGGAATTATCCAGTTCCATAATCTCGCCCTGCCGACTCACCACATTTACCTGCTTCACCACCTGGCTCAGCTCTCCGTCGTAGGCCCCGGCGTTCATCACCACGCCGCCGCCCACGGTTCCCGGAATGCCGGAGGCAAATTCCAAGCCGGTCAGCCCGTGCTCCAGCGCCGTCCTGGCCACCTGGGCCAATGTCGCCCCTGCCTGCGCCGTGATCCTGCGGCCGTCCACCTCTATCCTGCTCATGCGCTGTCCGATCTGAAGTATGATGCCGGGATATCCGTTGTCGCTGACCAGCAGGTTACTGCCGTTTCCCAACACGAAAAAGGGCACCTCCACCTGATACAGATACTTCTGCACACCGATCAGCTGTTCTCTGCTTTCCAGCTGCACAAAACAATCTGCCGGTCCGCCTATGCGGAAGGTGGTATGAGCCGCCATGGGCTCCTGTAAGCTGATGTTTTCCTCCGGCACAAAATTTTTAAGCGCCTGAATCACTGCCTGACTTATCATAATATTTAATTTATCTCTCCTCTGACTCACTACCCGGCAAAACTTATCTCAAAATCAGTCCTGCCGCCCCGAAAATACCCGCGTCGTTCCCCAGCTTTGCCAGGACAAATTTTGCGCCCCTGCACTGCGAAAACGCATACTTCTGAAAAGGAGGCTCCACAAAGGACAACAGGATCTCCCCCGCCTTGGATACGCCGCCCCCGATCACAAAGATTTCCGGGTTGACAACGCCTGCAACCGCTGCCAGCCCCTTCCCCAGATAATCTCCGAACTGTGCGGCAATCTCAATGGCCACCTGATCTCCTGCCTTCACGGCGTCGAAAACGCTCTTTGCAGAAATTTCCCCGCCCCGGAGTACGCTGGGCTGTTCATCTTTGGCAAGACGTCTCTTGGCCAGCCTCACGATTCCGGTTGCGGAAGCGTACTGCTCCAGACAACCTTTGTTTTTGCAGCCGCATTCCTCCGTCTCATTATCCTCCAGGTGAATATGTCCGATCTCTCCGCCGGCTCCGGTTGAACCGGAAAGAATCCTGCCGTTTACAACGATGCCGCCGCCCACGCCGGTTCCCAGGGTCACGGCCACCATGCTCTGACAGCCCTTGCCGCCGCCCTGCCACAGCTCGCCGAAGGCTGCCGCGTTTGCGTCGTTTGAAGCCTTCACAGGTACATTAATATATGCGTTCAGGGCCTCGGGTATGTTAAAAGGCTTCCAGCCGATATTGACCGCTCCGCCCACCAGGGTTCCGGCATCATCCACAGCTCCCGGCGCGCCCACGCCGATTCCCGCCAGTTCTTCCTCCCGGATTCCCTTTTCCTTCATCTTTGCCAGAAGACTTGCTGCGATATCCGGAAAAATTGCTTCCCCATCGTTTTCCTTATCCGTGGGAATCTCCCATTTATCCAAAACGGTGCCCTCCGCATTGAATAATCCGATTTTTATGGTGGTTCCGCCGATATCCACTCCAAAAGCATATCTACCCATTATTTCTCCTCCCTGTCCTCTTATAAGTGTACTGTATGCATCACGGCCGCTTTCCGCAAAGCCGCTGTTTTTCTGTTACTCGTCATCCTCGTCTCTTCTCTTCGCCAACGAATTCTGCACCCGGGAATAGAGCTCCTGCGCCGCGTTGTAGCCCATCTTCTTCTGGCGGTGGTTTACAGCCGCTGACTCGCAGATGATTGCCAGGTTCCGCCCGGGCCGGATGGGGATATTGTGACATACAATCTTATTTCCCAGGTACTCCGTATAGGTCTCCTCCAGGCCCAGCCTGTCGTATTCCTTATCCTTATCCCAATCCTCCAGCTTGATGACCAGATCCACTGACTGGGTATCCTTTACGGAGGACGCTCCGAACAGCGCCTTGATATCCACGATTCCGATTCCCCGCAGCTCAATCAGATGCTTGGTCACATCGGGAGCGGAACCGATCAGCGTGTCGTCGCTCACCTTGCGAAGCTCCACCACGTCGTCCGTCACCAGACGGTGCCCTCTCTTTACCAGCTCCAGCGCCGCCTCGGACTTGCCGATGCCGCTCTCGCCGGTGATCAGCACCCCTTCCCCGTAGACATCCACCAGCACCCCGTGGACGGAAATACAGGGGGCAAGCTTCACGTTCAGCCACCTGATGGCTTCCGCCATAAAGGACGAAGTAGTCTTCTTGGTGGAAAGTATGGGGATCCTGTGGGCGATGGCCTTTTCCAGGAAAACAGGATCCGGGTAAAGCTCACGACAGAACACAAAGGCAGGCACGTCATAGCTCATCAGCTCGTCACACACCTCCCCCTTTCTGGCCTCATCCAGATCACTGAAGTAACTGTACTCCACAAACCCGATGACCTGCACCCGGGTCGCTTCAAAATGCTTCAGATAACCCGCCATCTGCAGCGCCGGACGATTGATGTCCGGCTGCCGGATCCTGATTCCCTTGACATCGATCTCCGGGGTCAGATTCTCCAGCTTCATTTTTTCAATCAAACGAGTCAATGTAACATAATCCATATCCCGCCTCCACGCCGCGGCCTTATTACAGGGTTCATTCATGGTCAGCCGCCTGCTGCATTCATTCTACCATACCCGGAACGCTATGTGAAGTTTTCCCTTCCGCTTTTTTCCGAAAAAAGCGGAAGATCTCCTCCGCAGCCCGCCGATTCAGCTCCGGAATCTCCGCAAGCTCCTCCACCGACGCCTCTTTGATCTCCTCGATGGACTTAAAACGCCGCATCAGCGCCTTCCTTCTGGCAGGCCCTACCCCGGGGATATCGTCCAGCACGGACTTCACCTGAGCCTTGCCCCTCAGGGAACGGTGGTATTCGATGGCGAAGCGGTGGGCCTCATCCTGAACCCGGGTAATCAGCTTAAAGCCCTCTGAGCGGGTGTCTATGGGCAGTTCTGTATTATTGTAATACAGCCCTCTCGTGCGGTGATTGTCATCCTTCACCATGCCGCAGACCGGAATGGTGATGTGAAGCTCCTCCAGCACCGCCAGGGCAATGTTTACCTGCCCCCTGCCTCCGTCCATCATAAGCAGATCGGGAAATCTGGTAAAGCTGCCATACTCTCTGTCCATATTCTTCTCCTCCAGCTCTTCCCGCTCCTCTATGCCGTGGGTAAATCTTCTGGTCAGAACCTCCCGCATACAGGCGTAGTCATCAGGGCCTGACACCGTCCTGATCCTAAACTTCCGGTAATCGCTGGGCTTGGGCTTTCCCTTTTCAAATACGATCATGGAACCCACATTTTCAAAACCGTTGATGTTAGAGATGTCGAAGGCCTCCATCCTCTCCACATGTCCCAGCCCCAAAAGTGCGGCAATCTCTTTCACGGCGCCGATGGTGCGCCCCTCCTCCCGCTTCAGCCGCTCTCTGTCCTGTTCCAGAATGTGCCTGGCATTCTGCGCCGCCAGCTCCACCAGCTTTTCCTTGGAGCCGATCTTGGGCACCCGCACATGCACTCTTCCCCCTTTTCTCTGGGAAAGCCACTTCTCAATAAGCTCCCTGTCCTCAATCTCATACTGAAGCATCAGTTCTCTCGGAATAAACGGCGTCCCCGCATAAAACTGTTTTACAAAGTTCTCCAAAACCTGAGCCTTTCCGTTTTCCGACACATGCGTCATATAGTAATGTTCCCTGCCGATGAGCTTTCCGTCCCGAACAAAAAACACCTGCACCACGGCCTCCGAATCGTCCTGATACAGCGCGATAATGTCCTTATCCTCGCCCACGCTGTCCGTGATCTTCTGCTTCTGGGATACCTGCTTTACGCTGTTGTACAGATCCCGGTAGCCGGCAGCCGCCTCAAAGTCAAGCTGCTCCGCCGCAGCCTTCATCTTTCCCTCCAGCTCCTTCAGAATCACATTATAATTCCCGTTCAGAAAGTCAAGGGCCTGGGCCACCTTCTCCCGATACTCCTCCTTTGTCACATACCCCTGGCAGGGGGCCGCACACTGCTTGATATGATAGTTCAGGCAGGGCCGCTCCAGGCCGATGTCTCTGGGCAAAGAACGGGTGCAGGTGCGCAGACAGTACAGCTTGTTCAGCAGCTCTATGGTGTCCTTCACCGCCGCCGCGCTGGTGTAAGGGCCAAAGTATCTGGACTTATCCTTTTTCATAGTCCGGGAGAAGAGGATCCTGGGAAAGTCCTCCCCCACCGTCACCTTGATATAGGGATAGGTCTTGTCGTCCTTCAGCAGAGTATTGTATTTGGGAGAATATTCCTTGATAAGATTATTCTCCAGCACCAGTGCCTCCAGCTCCGAATCCGTGACAATATACTCAAACCGGGCGATCAGTGTCACCATTTTGTCGATGGCAGGCCCCCTTCCGATATTCTCCCGAAAGTAGGAACGAACCCGGTTATGTAGATTTACCGCCTTGCCCACATATAAAATGACATCTCTGTCATCCCGCATAATGTATACTCCCGGCTCCTTCGGGAGCTTTTTCAGTTCTTCCTCAAAATTGAACATTGACGCCTCCTTCGGATTTTCAACATCCCGTGTCCCTCTGCTCCTGTGCATCAGAAGAGGCTGCGTGCCCACGCCGGCGCCACAGCCTCCTGCCTTCACATCTATCCCTATACTCTGCCATTGGAAAAACGTCCCCTGGGCCGCTTGTCATCGGAATCGCCGCAGTCCTCCGACGCTTTCTTCAACTGCTCCGAAAAAGAAGCTTCCGCGCCGGACTCCTGTTCCCCGGCCTCGGATGCGCTCCTTTCCTCCGGCTGTTGTTCCTCTTGGGCCGGAGCAGAGAAACCTTCTTCCGCTTCCGCGCCTCCCGAGACGTCATCCGGCAGCTTCACCGGCTCCGGCGTCTCCACAGGCCCGGGCATCTCTATCACCTGCGGAATCTCCTGGGGTTTTGCGGTTCCGTCCGTTTCCCCGGCCTCGGATGCGTTCTCTGTCTCCTGTGCTGCCGCAGGCCTTCCGGATTCCGCATTCTTCTCCTCCTGCTTTTCTTCCGGCTCCGGAATTCCTTTTTCCCGGCGGTAGATTTCCATAAACTCCTTGCCGGTTATGGTCTCCTTCTCGATCAGGAACTCGGCCAGCTTATCCATAACGTCTCTGTTATCCCGAAGCAGGGCCAGCGCCTTCTCGTAGCTCTCCTTCAGGATCTCCACCACTTCCGCGTCGATCTTTGCCGCCGTCTCGTCGCTGCAGTTCAACGCCGTCCTGCCCTCCAGATACTGGCTCTCCACCGTAGCCAGCCCCACAAGGCCGAACTTTTTGCTCATGCCGTAACGAGTCACCATGTTCCGTGCAATGTCCGTAGCCTTCTCGATATCGTTTGCCGCGCCGGTGGTGACGGTGTCAAATACCACTTCCTCCGCCGCACGTCCGCCCACAAGGCTGACCAGCATATCCCGCAGCTCCGCCTCGGTGTTCAGGAACTTTTCCTCCTCGGGCACATGCATCACATATCCCAGCGCCCCCATGGTTCTGGGAACGATGGTAATCTTCTGTACCGGCTCGGAATTTTTCTGAAGTGCGCTGATCAGCGCATGTCCCACCTCATGATAGGAGACGATTCTGCGCTCCTCCTTACTCATGATGCGATCCTTCTTTTCCTTGCCCACAAGGACTACCTCCACCGCGTCGAAGAGATCCTTCTGGCAGACATACTCCCTTCCTTCTTTTACCGCATTGATGGCGGCCTCGTTTATCATGTTCGCCAGATCCGAGCCCACCGCGCCGCTGGTAGCCAGCGCAATGGCATCCAGATCCACGGTTTCATCCATTTTCACATCCTTGGCGTGTACCTTCAAAATCTCCACACGCCCCCTTAAGTCCGGCTTATCCACGATAATCCGCCGGTCGAAACGTCCCGGCCGAAGCAATGCCTTATCCAGGATCTCCGGTCTGTTGGTAGCCCCCAGGATCAGGATTCCCTTGGAGCTGTCAAAGCCGTCCATCTCGGACAGAAGCTGGTTCAGCGTCTGCTCCCGCTCCTCGTTGCCGCCTCCGTACTTGGAATCACGGCTGCGCCCGATGGCGTCTATCTCGTCGATGAAAATAATACAGGGAGCATTCTTTGTGGCTTCCCGGAAAAGGTCGCGGACACGGCTTGCACCCACGCCCACATAAAGCTCTATAAAATCGGAACCGGTCAAAGAGAAGAAGGGAACGTGAGCTTCTCCCGCCACCGCCTTTGCCAGCAGGGTTTTTCCCGTTCCGGGAGGTCCCACAAGCAGCGCGCCCTTGGGAAGCTTTGCGCCGATCTTGGAATATTTTCCCGGATTGTGCAGAAAATCCACCACCTCCACCAGGGATTCCTTGGCCTCATCCTCTCCCGCCACATCCTTGAAGGTAACTCCTGTCTCCTTCTGTACATAGACCTTGGCATTGTTCCTTCCCACTCCCATGGGCCCGCCGCTTCCGCCCATCTTGCGGAACATGATGCTGAAGAATACCACCATAATCAGCACCGGCAGCACAATGGAAAGGATAAACTCAAACATCCCCGAGCTGCTCTCAATGGAACGCTCCGCCTCTATGCCGTGGGCCTCCAGCCTTGCGGTCAGCGTGTTCAGGTCTTCCATAATTATGGTATAGTACTTCTTCTGCACGGCCTGCTGCATATCGTACATGCCGATACCGGGAAACATCACCGGCCGCTGGTCGTTGGCTTCCTCTTCCGCCGCATCCTTCTTCAGGGTAAAATATACCGCAATGTCTTTAATGTCCCTGTTGGACTGCACCACGACCTGCTCGATCCGTCCCTCCTCCATATACTGGAGAAACTGGGTGTAGGAAACCTTCTCTCCCTCCACCTTGTTCAGGAAGAACATGGAAAAAATCATCAGCCCGAGAAAAATCAAAGAAAGGATGGATAAAACCATCATCAGGACATTGGGACGGCGCGGAGGTTCATTTCCTCCTCCGCCATTGTCTCCCGGCGTGTTTCCGCGGTTTCCGCCGTTGTATCCTCCGCCGTTGTCAAACCTGTTTATTTTATTATCCATAATAGCTCCATTCTGCCCTTTGTTTTGGAAATTCGCATATCTTCGATAGACAATGAATCTATTTTATTATAGAGATAAGATATTGATAAATCAATAGCATAATTATGAAAAAAACGCATTATCTCTTAAAGATTTCTAAACTGAAATTAATTCCACAAAACGCCGGAAATATGCAGAAGAGGCTTAAACTTTGCAAGTCCTTCGCCCGATGCTATTTCACACAGGTATAACCGTCCTCTGCGGCAAATCCTACAGTACAAACCACCCTTTTCAGCAGCTTGTCATAAACTGCAATGTTAATCCCGTCTGATACCTTGGTGCACTCCTGCTGATTCACAAATGTCCTGCCCGTGCCACCTGATCTGAGAAGCACAATATCAACCCCGTCTGGTTCCATATACCAGTCGCCTGTTTCTGCATTGGTTCTCCAGGTAACCTTTCCGTTTTCGATAATCCAGATACCTCCGCCCTCCTCAAATTCTTCTTTGATCCCAAACAGCATCAACTGATCCGCCAAATAGTCCGTCTCTCTGAAATAATCTCCCTCTGTGGACAGGATAAACGTATAATCCGCAGCATATGCAGCATAGTCCAGAATGTACCGCAACTCAGTGCTCTCCTGCAGCTTAAACGCATTAAACTCATGCTCTCTGGTTGCCGAATTCTGCACCCATAAATCGTACTTTTTATCCCCACGATGATCCTCCATATTAAAATTTTGTACAAGGAACCTTCCAATCGCGTCCGTCACCTTCGAACCGCCTTTGTAATTCACATGTCCTCCATCCAAAAAATCCTGCTCCGGATCAATTTTCAGTTCATCCCGAAGATCCACAAAGTTCAGAAAAGGAATTCCTTCCTCTTCCGCAAGCTCTCCCACATAATTCATGCGCATCTGATCTTCCCTTGAAACAGTCATGGGCGCCAAAAACAAACACAGATCAATCTCATTTGCTTTCGTCAACTCGATGATCTTCCGAAGCCACTTCTCTTCTTCTATCTCCAGTGTCTCATCACCCTCATAAGGCTCGTTTCCGTCTGTCGTCCAAGTAATCGGGCTGTGGCGCATGCCATCAATCAATGCGCTGAATCCCATATACAGGATATCAGGCCCCATAAAATCCTGATATTGTATTTCCCGATAACGAGTGTGTATGATAGGCCATTTTGCCAAAAAGCTGCTTCTGTCCTCCTCTTCTACCATACCGCTCTCTATTTGTATGCTTCCTGACTTGTCATCTATTATATCCCTTACCATCTGCACATAATTCGGTGATATATGGTATGGCAGTACATTTCTGTACAAATTCCCCTCTGCCGCATAGCCGTTAAAGCCCGCATAATACATTTCCAGGAAAACCACCTTGGGCTTTTGGGTCTTTAGCGCGTCCTTCAGCCAATAGTAGGAAGAAACAAAATCCTGACCTGAAATCGAAAGACTGTAACCTGCAATGCCGTAATCATCCCACAGTCTGGAGCTGATGATAGAACAATAGCAATGGCTGCTTCCCAGAAACAGCACATCAACCACGTCCTCATCCAGTCCATAAAAAGTCTCTACCGACGTATAATAATCTCCCGAACCGTCCTTCCAAGACAGCACATCGTATACCCGCCCCAGAACCAGCAACAGTATCAGCCAAAATGTTATTATGCCTACACATCTTTTTACAATCGTTTTCTTCTCTAATTTGTTTTCCATATATATTCTCTAAAATTGAAAGTATATAAATTGTGACGATTCAAAGTCAATACCATAGACCCCGAAAACCAGAGTGGCAGTAATCAAAGCAATCATAACACCCCATCTGAACCAGATGCACTGCTCCTGCAAAAATACCGCAATATCCTGCCGCCGTTTGTAGCGGATTAGATCAGCCAGAAAAAGAACCACCAGCGAAACCACCAAAATATTAAATTCCGGACGATCCAGCCCCAGCGCATAAATCGTTCCGTTAAATAAGTTCCAGGGATCCCATTTTGTAAACAATCTGCTACAATATCGAAAAGCATGGGACAAAGATACCGATCGAAAAAATATCCAAGCTATATCCGTCAGTACAAAGGTAGTCACTACCTGTGCCAGACGATAGCTGATGCTTTCCTTTTTAGTATGAAGCATGTCGATCAGCCTTGCACGCCATCCGGCCGTAACATCTCCCACCACCTGATACCCGCCGTGCAGCAGCCCCCACGCCACATAATTCCAGTTGGCTCCATGCCACAGGCCGCTGACCGCCATAGTTGCCATCAGATTAAAATATTTCTTCGGTTTGGAACATCGGTTTCCCCCCAAAGGAATGTAGACGTAATCCCGAAACCAGGTACTCAGGGAAATATGCCAACGTTTCCAGAATTCACTGACAGACCCGGCAAAATAGGGTGTCTCAAAATTTTCCACCAGCCGGAAGCCCATCACTCTGGCAGCACCGATGGCTATGGTAGAGTACCCCATAAAATCGCAGTAAATCTGTATGGCAAATCCCACTGCCCCCGCCGCGAGCGCTACCGTCCCATGCAGGTAATAGTTTCCAAAAACGACATCCACTAAAATAGCCACACGGTCTGCTATTACCATCTTCACAAACATTCCCCACACCATCAGCATAAGCCCGCTTACAATATTTCTGTAATTCCACAGCCTTTTCTTTTCCAAATTCCGCATCTGTCCCAGCAAACTCTCCGATCGCTCAATAGGGCCTGCCACCAACTGACAAAAAAAAGAAACAAACAGCGCATACCGCAAAATATTTTTCTCAGGCGTCACCTTTCCCCGATATACATCAATGGTATAGCCAAGAGCCTGAAACGTATAGAAGGAGATCCCCACCGGCAGGAGTACATCAAATCTTTTTTCAAAAAGCTGTATATGCAGCCCCGATAACACTCGGTTAAAGTTCTGTAAAAAGAAATCAAAATACTTAAAGAAAAACAGGATACCCAGATTTACGCACAGACATGCCGCCAGGGCAAGCTTCTTAGTAAGTAGTTTCTCGGCAGAATGCACCAGCAGGCCGCAAAGCCATGTAACAATTGAGGATATCAGCAGTAACAGCGCATATTTTGCATTCCAGCACATGTAAAAATAATAACTGACCGCCAACAGCCATATATACCGTACCTTTCTCGGTATAATAAAGTAAATCAGTGTAACCACAGGAAAAAAAATCAAAAAGTCAATTGAATTAAATAACATTTGCCGCTCCCTTAGCTATAACATTTCAGCTTTTCCTTTGTACTTATTCAATCCAAACAGACTTATTGTACCATAAATTCTCCAATTATAACAAGAATATTCCGTTTCTTCTGCTATTTGCGCCGGAAATATGCAGAAGAGGCTTATTTATTTTCATTCAGGTACAGCTGAACACGATTGTTTATATGATCAATGACGGCTTCCATGGGTCTGATTCCCTCCAGATACTCTTTCGCTTCGTCCCAGATAATATTCTGCATGTGCTGTGTATCCATGGGAAGGGCACGCAGACTTTCCATCAGCTCCAACTGTTCCGCCGCGTCCTCCTGGGTACATTCCCCATGAGAAACAAAATTCGTATCCGTAACGGGTTCCGACCTTCCGCTCCACTCCAGCTCATGCCGCTGACGCTCCTCAAATACTCCTCGGTGAGCGGGCAGAGCAACCCGGGTGACAGACTGCATGTTCCGCTGAGCCTCCTCCTGTAATAAAAAAGACAGAAACTCCCCGCAGCCCTCCGGATTTGCCGAATCCGCGTTTATCGCAAGCAGATCACCCGACAGCGACATGGGAAAAATACCGTCGTCAAAAATACCTCCCAAAGCCGTTTTACCCTGCTCCTGAAGCCTGCGTGTGCTCACAAAGGCTCCCAGGGGAGCAGCCTGCCGGAAACCCACCACGGCCGGGCTGTCCATGGATGCCTTTTCACTGTATCGTTTTGCCGTATTGAGAATCTTTGCAAACAACTCCGTATCAAAATTACAGGTTCCTTTTTCGTAGTCAACCATCCCCCAGAAATCCTCTGAACCCTGGAGAAAAAACATCAGGATTGCCCTGGGCGGAAACCATTCAAAGGAACCCTTCCCCGGATACTCATTCAGGGCATCCACAACGGCATTGATATCCATCCCCTCCGGATCCTCCAACACCTGGCTGCTGACCCAGTAGGTCGTTACGGTTATGGACGGCTTCACCCCATATATGACATCCGTTCCCTCTTCTCTGGCAAAGGCAATGGGAAAATAGTCCTCCACGACAATACCGGAGCCCTCCAGGCAGGAAGTCAGATCCAGAAATGCCCCCTTTTCCACCAGAGCGCTGAAATTTCTGCTGGCCTGCCCAAGAATCAGATCCGCGCCCTTTCCCGCACCGATCTCCAAATCCGTGCGTTCCGCAAATTCCTCCCAGGCTGCGCTCCCGTCGGGCTGCTCCAACACCACAAAATAATCGGAACTGGCGCGGTTAAATTCTGTGATGCACTGCGCCAGCCAGGCCGATACCTGCAGACACCGCAGACACAGCATGGCCTTTTCCGTCTTTTCATACCGCAATGTCTGAAGAAGTCCCCTGCCGCTGTCCGTATACTTCCACAACAGTTCCACGCTGCCGTCCTCCAGCATGCGGAATCCCGCCGGAATTCTCAAATAAAAATTGGGATTGGAGACCGGATCGGAAATCATATCCATATAGGAGGTACTTTCAAAAGACAGCATCAGCCTTTTTTCGGCCCCGCTTTCCTTCTCTGTTATCTCCCACACCCCGTCGCAGTCCATCAGCATCAATCCCCCGGAACCTGTGCCCAGACATTGAAGCGCAGCTGAGTTCAGCCCCAGACGCCGTTCCAGATTCAGTTCCAGCCCCTCCAGCCTTCTCAATCCGCCAGTTGTAAGGTTTATCTCGGCCAGGAACACGTTGTCATTTTCCTCAGCCAGCAAATAGACCCTGCCTTCCTTTGTCTCACAGACACTCCGGCCGGATACTCCTTCCCGGGAACTCAGTTCTCTGCCCTCCCGATCCAAAATCTGCACCCTGTTTCCGGAAACAGCACTGTCATAAAACAGAATACTCTGCCCCTGACTCGTCAAAAACCAGCTTCCAAGAAACTCTTCATACCCGGGCAGAAGCTGCTTAGAGCTTCCGTCTGCCTTGAGCAGCCACACGCCCTCCCATTCTTTTCCTTTTCCCAGCATGATCTGTGCCGTCTCGTCCTCATAAAACTGAAAACCATAGTACTGTCCGGGCAGCTGAGAGTCAAAAACCTCCCGTTCCTCCACGGAGAAGTCATAATATTCCAACGGACTGTCCTTTCCGCATGCAGTCAGCACAAAAAGACAGATAGCCAAAATAAAAAGAGCGTTATATACAAATCTCTTCAAGACTGCTTCCTCCTGACTTTGATTCCCGATCCGGCAAAACGGCTTCTTTATCCTTTATTGCACAATCACTATAATATGTATCCGTTCTATTGTCAATATCCGCCCATTCCCGAATTTCCTGAGCGAAAATATATTCCCTGTGCAGAGAATTTGTGATAAGATAGAGAAGTGTTTTTGTATGCAAAGCATGAAAAGTCACTTTTAAGAATTGATTTATGGCCCGCCGAAGACGGCGGACAGGGGGGGATTATGCATGAAAATCGGTTTTGATAATGAAAAATATCTGAAAATGCAGTCCGAACACATCAAGGAACGCATCTCCCAGTTCGGGGACAAGCTTTACCTGGAATTCGGCGGGAAGCTCTTTGACGACTATCACGCATCCCGGGTTCTGCCGGGCTTTGCGCCGGATTCCAAGCTCCGCATGTTGATGCAGCTGTCAGAGTACGCGGAGATCGTCATCGTCATCAGCGCCTCAGACATCGAAAAAAATAAAGTGCGGGGAGACCTGGGTATCACCTACGATGTGGACGTGCTGCGGCTGCGGGACGAATTCCAGCAGAAGGGGCTGTATGTGGGCAGCGTGGTCATCACCCACTACTCCGGCCAGAACAGCGCAAACCAGTTCAAGGCAAAGCTGGAAAAGAAAAATATCCGGGTGTATCTTCACTATACCATCGAGGGTTATCCCTCCAACGTGCCGCTGATCGTCAGCGCAGACGGCTACGGTAAAAACGATTACATCGAAACCTCACGGCCCCTGGTGGTCATCACCGCTCCCGGACCGGGCAGCGGCAAAATGGCAACCTGCCTGTCCCAGCTCTACCACGACAACCTGCGGGGCATCAAGGCTGGATACGCGAAGTTTGAGACCTTCCCCATCTGGAACATCCCTCTGAAGCACCCGATCAACCTGGCATATGAGGCGGCTACGGCAGACTTGAACGATGTCAACATGATCGACCCCTTCCATCTGGAAGCCTACGGAAAGACTACCGTCAACTACAACCGGGACATCGAGATCTTTCCTGTGCTGAACGCCATTTTCGAGGGTATTTACGGCCGCAACCCCTACAAATCCCCCACGGATATGGGTGTCAACATGGCGGGAAACTGCATCATAGATGACGAAGCCTGCTGCCAGGCCTCCAACATGGAAATCATCCGGCGCTATTACTCCAGCCTGAACAGAGTCATACGCGACGAAGCTTCCGAAAACGAAATTTACAAGATAGAATTGCTCATGAAGCAGGCAAAGATCTCCACCGATGACAGAAGGGTGACGGTTGCCTGCAAAAAAAGAGCCGAGGCCCTGGGAGTACCCACCGCCGCCATCGAGCTTCCCGACGGACAGATCATTACCTCCAAAACCTCGGATTTCCTGGGGGCTTCCGCTGCCCTTTTATTGAACGCCCTGAAGCATCTGGCAGGCGTCCAGCATGACACGCATCTGATCAAGCCCGCCGCCATCGAACCCATCCAGGATCTGAAGGTTCGCTACCTGGGCGGCAAAAATCCCAGGCTGCACACAGACGAGGCGCTGATCGCCCTCTCCCTGGCTGCCGTCACCGACCCCAACGCAAAGCGCTCTCTGGAACAGCTTCCGAACCTGAAGGGCTGTCAGGTTCACACCTCGGTGATGCTCTCCGAGGTGGATATCAAGATCTACAAATGCCTGGGCGTGGATCTCACCAGCGAGCCAATCCAGACGACAAAGAAGCGGTATTAGAAAACGCCGAAAGGCCGACACTTCTTTACGGAGTGTCGGCCTTTCGGCATATTATAACTTTTTCAGATAATTCCCGTCCACACTGACATCTTCGTTTACCACCACAAAGGCGCCGGGATCATGCTTATGGATAATGGTCTTGAGATGATTCACCTCATATTTTGACAGGAGAATATACAGCACATGGGAGCGGTCGTAGGTATAGGCTCCCAGTGCGGACCATTTCGTGATTCCCCGGCCCAGCTCCTGAAACACTTCCTTTTCCAGCGCAGTGGTATCTGTCTTTGTGATCACATTTACCTCCACGTTGATATTCTGAGTGTGCATTTTATCCATTGCCACGGCATAAACCGACGCATAGATGATGGAATAAACCACTACCTCCATATCAAACAGGAAGAAACACGCGCAGTAGAGCGCCAGATTGATCAGAAGGTTCACCTTGCCCACGCTGAAATCTCTCTTCCACCTGGTCAGCAGCACTCCCACCACATCCATTCCGCCGCCGGAGGAGCCCATGCGAAGTATAATTCCCACGCCCGCCCCGGAGATAATGCCTCCCACAATGCAGGATGCCAAAACATCCTCCACGACGACGGCAGTGGGGAGCAGCGCCATAAAGACAGTCATCATCGTAACGGTGATCACTGTCTTTCCGAAAAATTTTCTGCCCATCTTCGTAAAGGCAATAATGAAGACAGGTATGTTAAAGATATAGTAGATGATTCCGGCTATATCCACTCCTTGAAAATTCAGCCCCAACGCTTCTGCCAGCAAGGTTCGGATAACCTGGCAGATCCCCATCAGGCCTCCTGTGTAAAGCTCTGCGGGAACCACAAAAAGATTGATTCCCGCCGCATACAGAAAAGCCCCCAGGATGCTGAACAGGCTTCTCTTTCCTTCATAGATCAGAACCTCTTTTTTCATCTTATCCCAAAACCCGCTCCAGCTTTCCCTTCAGCTCAGACTCGGACATTGCGCCCACAAAGGTCTCCGTGGGCTTGCCGTTCTGGAACACAATAAACGCAGGAATGCTGGAGATACGGTACTTCTGGGCAAGCTCCATATTTTCGTCCACATTACATTTCCCCACCTTGATCCTGCCGTCAAACTGATCCGCCATCTTCGCAACCACAGGCCCCATCATCTTACAGGGACCGCACCAGTCCGCAAAAAAATCTACCAGAACAGGTGTGGATGCCTGCAGCACCTCTGCTTCAAAATTGTCTGTTGTAAATTTGTACTCCATTTTATTGCCTCCTTTATGATTTTATCGATATATCACATATTTACAGATCGGATTCCCCATACCGGAAAACTTTTCTTCATATTCCGTCATGACGTTTCCTTCCATCAGAGCCTTATCCCCGTGCAGATCGTAGGTTATCACCTCCGCCTTCCAGCCGGCAGGCTCCAGCTCTTCCACCGCAAAGTCGAACAGCGCCCTGTTGTCCGTCTTAAACTCCAGCATTCCCCCCTTCTTCAATATGATGTCATATCGCGCAAGATACTCCCTGGAGGGGAGACGTCTTCTGGCATGCCTGTCCTTGGGCCAGGGATCGGAAAAATTCAGATAAATCCTGTCCACCTCACCGGCTGCAAACACCTTTGCGATATCCTCCGCGTCCATGCGCAGAAATTTCAGATTGGGAAGCTCCTCCTGCTCCATCTTCTGCACGGCCCGCAAAAGCACACTGGAATATTTTTCGATTCCCACATAGTTGACGTCCGGGTGCTCTTTGGCCATAGTATGAATAAATTTGCCTTTTCCCATACCGATCTCAATGTGAATCGGGCTGTCGTTTCCAAACATTTTTTTCCATGTTCCGGGGCATTCCGGCTGTATTGCCTCCTGCACCACCCAGGCGCTCTCCGCAATCACCTCCCTGGAACCCGTAATATTCCGCAGCCGCATGGCTCTACCTCCAGTTTTAAACTTACCGTCAGAAATAATGTACTTTATCTTGCAAAACTTGTCAATGAGTTACTGTTTTAACTATGGCTTTTCCCGAAAATAGTGTATACTGAAAAAGAACCGTTTTTATTTTTACCATGAGGATATCGCCATGCCCAATACACCCGCCTATCAATCAAATATCGACAGGACAAAGCTGCAGGGGAGAAGAATGCTTGCAGCTCTTCTCTGCGCTGCCCTGCTCCTTCTGTCACCGGAGGTTACTGTCCGTGCTGACCAGACGCCGGAGGAGGAACGCCTGGAGCTGCAGCGCGGTATGACAGTCCAGTCCAATGAGATTCCCAACTGGCCTGCAGGCCCCGTGGTCTCCGCAGAGTCGGCCATATTGATGGAAGCCGAGACCGGAACGATTCTGTATGCCAAAAATATCCACATGCGGGAATTTCCCGCCAGCACCACCAAAATCCTCACGACCCTGATCGCCAGCGAGCGGTGTTCCCTGGATGAGGTGGTCACCTTCTCCCATGACGCAGTGTTTGACAATCCCCCGGGAAGCAGCGGAATCGCCATGGATGTAGGCCAGACGCTGACCATGGAGCAGTGCCTGAACGCCATTCTGATCCGCTCCGCCAACGAGGTCTCCTTCGCCGTTGCGGAGCATATAACCGACACCACCGACTGGAGTGTGTTTGCCGACATCATGAATCAGCGCGCGGAGGAGCTGGGCTGCCTGAATTCTCATTTTACAAATCCCAACGGGCTGCCCGACGAGGAGCACTACACCACCGCCTACGACCTGGCAATGATCGGAAGGGCCTTTTTTGCAAACGAAATGCTGTGTAAAATTTCCTTGACAAGAAGACTGGAGATTCCGGCATCCGATACGGTCCCGGTGGCAAAGATTGAAAACAATGCCATGCAGATCATCCCCGGCGGCGCTTACGCTTACGAATACCTGGTAGGGTGTAAATCCGGCTACACCAGCGTGGCAAGGAGCTGCCTGGTCTCCTGTGCGGAGAAAGACGGCATGAAGCTGATCTGTGCGGTTCTGCGGGATGAAGCGCCGCTGCAGTACGAGGACACCATTTCCCTCTTTAATTACGGCTTCAGTAACTTCGATAAGGTTAATGTGTCCCAGACGGAGACCAGATACAATATAGATGACTCGGGCACATTTTACGGCGGCGGGGATATCTTCGGAAGCTCACGCCCGCTGCTTACCCTGAACAAGGACGACCACATCATCCTTCCCCGGACGGCTGTCTTTGAGGATATCGACTCCGCTGTCTCCTACGCGGCGGGAAACGGGGGACAGGTTGCGGTGATCAGCTACAGCTATCACGGCGCTCCAATCGGCTCGGTGCGGGTCAATTTTGCCGCGGAGGAAGACACCTCGCCGGTTTTCGATACCCTGGAAGACGAAAACGCCCAGAGTCAACAGGAGCAATCAGATAAGCGGGTAATCTACATTAATGTAGTAAGAATCCTGACCGTGGCCGCAGGCATAGGGGCCCTGCTGTTCTTTTTCCTGCTGATACGAACCGTCACCAGAAACTATGAGTTCTCCGCCAGGCATACCCGCCGCTCCTGGAAACGGAGCCACAAGAGACATCGCACTAAAATCTGGTCAGAAAAAAGAGACCGTCACACAAGATAATTCCTCGTGTCCGGTCTTTTTTCACTTGTGCCCTCCCGGGGACTGCACCACGCCACGCCTTCAGCTTCGTCTGTGGTGCGCCTCTGCCGCCTGGTTTCTCCTTTGAACAAGTCCTTCGGCTTCTTCCCGCCCGATCAGCTTTGTGGTCTTTACCACATAGATCATTCCGTTCTCGCTTCTGCGAATCCGGATTTTCCCCTTTAAAAAACCATGCTTTTCACAGAAGGCCAGACAATAATAATGTCTTCCGTTAGGGGTAAACCATTTCAGCTTTTTCCGCAGGTTCCGATGACAGAGATAACATTTGCTGGAGCTTACCTCCCTGTCGGCAAGCGCCTCCGCCTTTGTCCGGAACAACCTGGAAATATATTTTGCATAGGTATCAAACTGTACCTTTATCTCATCCTCCCTGCGCACAGGCGGATGATACAAGTCATAGGACAGCTTCTGCAGAACACTGCAATTCTTCCGGTATACGCAGTTCAGAACTCTCGCGGTGTAATAGGCATCCCCAAAGGCCCTGTGGAAGGGTATATCCTTCTCAATCCCCAGCTCGTCCACCGCGTATTCCAGCGACCTTCGGGATCTGCCGTCCTCGTAGGCCAGACTGAACAGCTTCTGCACATCCAGAAAGGCAATGGGCCCCTTTGACAGCTGTGTCATTTTATGGTACTGCATATTCCTCTGAAGCTCCGTCAGATCCAGACTGCCCCAGGTGCAGAAAAGATACTCCTCCGGCCCGCACCAGTCCAGAAAAGCCTCCGCAGTTTCCGCAAAGGGCTTTCCCCGCTCCAGCTCCTGCATCTGCAGATGAATAAGCCTGCCGGTAATCTGGTTCATCTCATGATATACCTGGGGCTTCACAAGCTGACTGAACTCGTTTACCATGATACAGTCATCATTCAGTTTTACGGCGCCGATTTCCACCACCTCAAAAGGCAGGCAGGCCACCGGAGCCTCCGAATCCCCGTTTCCCTGATTCCACTCCAGGTCAAATACGATATAATTCATTTCGTATCTCCGCCCACATATCTCTTTTCCATCCAGGTGTGCACCAGTGAAATCCAGGAAGTGCATTCCTCCTGAATCGCACCGCCGTCCCTGCATTCGGTCAGACGATTGGCAAGTCCCAGACCGTGCCCGCCTTCCGGATACATGTGAAATTCCACGGACACCCCCGCTCTGCGCAGCGCCCCCACAAACATCAGAGAGTTCTCCACCGGTACCGCGCCGTCCGTATAGGTATGCCAGATAAAAGCAGGTGAGGTGTCTCCCGTCACCCGCTCTTCCAGAGACAATTGCCGCAGCAGGCCGGATTCCTCCTCCCAGCGCTCCAGACTGCCCTCTTCCTGCCCCAGCAGATTTTCAAAGGAACCTCTGTGGGCAAATATTCCGGAGGTGATCACAGGATAACAGAGTATCATCCCGGCGGGACGGATGAGTTCACGCTCCTGCTCCCCCAGCCCCAGAGCCTTTGCCAGAAACTCCTCCTTCCACAGCACGCCCAGACTTGCCGCCAGATGCCCGCCTGCGGAACATCCCAGCACCACAACCGCCTTCGGATCCACATACCACTCTTTTGCATGTTCGTGAATCAGCTTCATGGCCGCGCCCAGCTCCGTCAGCGCCACAGGGTATCTGGCAGGCGCACAGGAATACTTCAGCACCGCCGCATGATAGCCCATAGCCAGAAACTGCATGGCCAGCGCCTCGCCCTCCCGGGCAGAGGTGTAGGCATACGCCCCTCCCGGGCAGATGAGCACCAGCGGCCTCTGATCAACATTCACCTCTTCATAATGCTCCTGAATATAGGTAATCAGCCTTGTCTCGGGCAGTGAGCCCTCTGTCTGAATGGAAAATGTTTCGTTACGCATCTTCTGTCTCCTTCCAAAAAACCCATCTTAATATGCCCGGCCCCAATATACCATCTTCCTGGCAGGTCTCCCGCAGCAGACGCAAGCTTCACCAATCTGCTCCTGCTCAAAGGGCATACAGCGGCTGGTCACAGCCAATTTCTCCTTGATTTCGTCCTCACATTCCTGCTCTCCGCACCACATGGCCTTTACAAAGCCGGCCTTCTCCCGGAAGATTCTCTCAAACGCTTCCATGTCTGCGGCAGTGTAGGTATGGGCATCTCTGTGCGTTCTCGCCCTCTCCAGCATCTCATGCTGAATGGTCTCCATCAGCTCTCCTACCTTTGCCTCCAGCAGCTCCAGGGAGACCTCCAGCTTCTCTCTGGTATCCCGGCGGCAGATGACACATTTTCCCGCCTCAATGTCCCTGGGGCCGATCTCCACACGAATGGGATAGCCACGCATTTCCGCCTCCGCAAATTTGAAGCCGGGGGATTTGTCCGTATCGTCCACCTTCACCCGGAAATTCCTTCCAAGCATATCCCTGAGTTCATATGCCTTGTTAAGCACGCCTTCCTTTTTCTGTTGAACAGGCACAATACAGACCTGTATGGGCGCCACTCTGGGAGGCAGAACAAGACCCTCGTTGTCCCCGTGCACCATAATGATTCCGCCGATGAGACGGGTGGATACCCCCCAGGAGGTCTGGTTTACATATTTCAGCGTATTGTCCTTATCCGCAAACTGAATGCCGAAGGCCTTTGCAAAGCCGTCTCCGAAGTTATGGCTGGTGCCGGACTGCAGCGCCTTGCCGTCGTGCATCAGCGCTTCAATGGTATAAGTAGATACCGCACCCGCGAATTTTTCCTTTTCCGTCTTCTGTCCCTTAATCACCGGGATTGCCAGTACCTCCTCGCAGAAGGCAGCATACAGGTTCAGCATCTGAATCGTTCTCTCCTCAGCCTCCTGTGCCGTTGCGTGGGCGGTATGTCCCTCCTGCCACAAAAATTCTCTGGAGCGCAGGAAGGGTCTGGTCTCCTTCTCCCAGCGAACCACGGAACACCACTGGTTATACACCCTGGGAAGATCCCGGTAAGAATGAATGTCATTCTTATAAAAATCGCAGAACAGGGTCTCCGAGGTAGGACGCACACAAAGCCGCTCCTGAAGAGGCTGCAGCCCCCCGTGTGTCACCCAGGCAACCTCCGGCGCAAAGCCCTCCACATGATCCTTCTCCTTTTGCAGCAGAGACTCCGGAATAAACATGGGCATATACACATTTTCCACCCCTGCCGCCTTGAATCTCTCATCCAGCTGTCTCTGGATCAACTCCCAGATCGCATAGCCCGCAGGCTTGATTACCATACAGCCCTTCACGGAAGTGTAGTCGATCAGCTCTGCCTTCCTCACCACGTCCGTGTACCACTGGGCAAAATCCACATCCATGGATGTGATTTCCTCCACCATTTTCTTTGATGTGTTCTCTGCATCCTTTGCCATTCTCTTTCTCCTCTCTCTGGTTCCTATAAGATGAAAAAACGCCGGGCTTCACTCCCAAAAGGGACCGAAGGCTCGGCGGTACCACCCTGCTTGATGCCAAAGCATCCATCTCATTCACCGTTAACGCCGGTCTGCGCCGTACTTTCACCGTATATGGAGAAAATCCCTCCGGTCTCGCACGAAAACTCCAAGGCAGGTTCCGAGCCTTCCGCATAAGGGTCTTCCAGCCGCATCATGCTGCCAAATCCCGGCGCCGATACCACACCCTCTCTCTGAGATGCTTCTCTGTTCGTACTATTCCTCTTCACAGTCGTTATTATGTAGTGATTGTAGAGCAAATTCAGTCCCTTTGTCAAGGAAAAACCTTGCATATTTTGAAAAAAGCAATTACCATATGCCTGAATGGAGGATCATCATGTATCGCAGAATCGACTATCAGATTACAGAACCGGCACCGGGACTCCTGGTAAAACAATACCTGAAAGCAAAGGGCTATACCGGCCAAAGCATGATACAGCTGAAGAAAAGGCCCGACTTTGTGCTGGTCAACGGCAGCCCGGCTCATATGACCTGCCGTCTGAGAGACGGCGATAGCCTCACCGTCCATATTTCAGAGGAGACCTCCTCCGAAAAAATATTGCCTGTACAGCTTCCCCTGGAGATTCTTTACGAGGATCCGGATCTGATGATTATTAACAAGGCTGCGGGAATGCCCATTCACCCTTCCATGAACAACCGCGACAATTCTGTGGCAAACGCCCTTGCCTGGTATTTCAGGCAGCAGGACGTTCCCTTTGTCTTTCGCTGTATCAATCGTCTGGATCGGGATACCTCCGGCCTGACCATCATCGCAAAACACTTTGTCAGTGCCGGAATGCTTTCCGCCATGCTGACGGCGGACAACCCTTTCCCTTCAGGCCCCGCAGACTTTATTGGCAGTAAACAGGATTTCCGGCACAAAGGGATTCGACGTCAGTACTTAGCCATTGTCAGGGGCTCCGTTATCCCTCCCGCAGGTGTCATCACCGCTCCCCTGTCCCGCATGCCCGGCTCCGTCATCGAACGCCGGGTGGACTTTGAGACGGGAGAACGGGCCGTCACCCATTACCATGTTCTGGAAGAAAAAAACGGGCACAGCCTTGTCTCCCTGGAACTGGAGACAGGCCGCACCCATCAGATCAGAATTCATATGAAATATTTGGGCTTCCCCCTGATCGGAGATTATCTCTACAACCCTGACACGGAGTATATCGGCAGACAGGCGCTTCACGCACACCGCCTCACCTTTCTTCACCCTATCAGCGGCCAGCAGATGGATTTTACTGCTCCTCTTCCCGCAGATATGCAGAAGGTGCTTACGCCCTGAGCTTTCTGACGGCCTTCTCCGCGATCAGGCAGGTGCCGTGCTCCTTCAGCTGTATGACCCTGCTAACGTCAGCCGCATACAGCTCAGCAAACTCCATGGCCTGGATACAGGCCCTGCTGTAGCGCTCATAGGCGGCATGGCCTCTCCTCAGATACAGGAAATAGTATCCGTCCATCTCATACAACTCGCTGTCTATCCGAAGATTGGAAGGCAGCGCCGCCGCATAGTTCATGACATTGCGAAGATTTGAAAAAACAAACACGGCAAACTCCGGCTTGCCAGCCGGCTGTTCCCTGGCAGGTTCCTTCCCCGTGCCCTCTGCAGGTTTCGCTGACATAGCCTGCTCCGAAGCCTCTTTCGTCTTCTGGAAGATTCTCTTCAGCTCCTTCAGGCATTCTATCAGCTGCTCGCTGTCCTTCACATCCGGATCCTTTTCCGAAAACGTGAGCAGAAGACCCTGGTCAGGCACCATCATAATCTGCAGATCAAAAGCAAATCTGGGCGGCTTATAGCCTACCTCTTCCGAAGCCTGTTCCATGATTTCCTGAACAACCTCCCTGGCCTTATCGCTGCGCATCACAAAGTCCCGATAGTCGATCTCGTATTCCTCCAGCTCTTCATTGGTCAGGAAGCACTTTACTGTTTTTTCATCCACACGCTCAATTTTCATATTTCAACCCACTTTTAAACCCTGAAAAAGCTCATTTCCTCCTTCAGCTGTGCCGCAATCTCCTTCAGCTTCACAGCCTCGCCTGCCAGCACGTTGATGGTGGCGTTGAGCTCCTCCATGGAAGCAGTCGTCTCCTCCGCGGAGGCGGCGTTCTCCTGAGAAATTGCCGACAGATTTGTGATGACGTCGATCACCGCAGCTCTTGCGCTGTCGCAGGAATCCACATATACACGGATCTGCTGTGTCTGCTCCTTGGAGACGTCGATACCCACATTCACCTCGTCGAACTTCTCCTTGGTGTCTCCCAGCTTCTCCTGCTGTTCTCTCATCAGAACCTCTGCATCCTGCATCTCGTTCATGGTCTTCTGAGATTCGGTGATCAGATTACCGATAATCTGTTGTATCTCCACCGCAGCGTCGTTGGACTGTACCGCAAGCTTCTGAATCTCCGTAGCCACCACAGCAAAGCCTCTTCCGGCTTCTCCCGCTCTGGCAGACTCGATGGAGGCGTTCAGAGACAGCAGGTTGGTCTGAGACGCGATGGAAGTGATCAACTCCGTTGCAACGCTGATCTTCTTTATGGATTCATTGGTCAGCTGAATCTGTTCACCTATGTTATTGATCGCATGGGAAGTGCGGTCATTGGAGTCGCTCAGCTTCTGCATGGTCTCCAGGGACGCGTTCCCCGCACTGGTCATGCTCTCGGAAGCCTCGGACAGGTTCTTTACATTACTTACGATATCCTCGATCACTGCTCCCATTGCAGCAATCTGTCCCGAAGCGGATTCGATCTCCTCAGCCTGGGATACTGCTCCATGAGAAATCTCCTCCACAGCGCGGCTGATCTCATCCGTTGCGGTGCTGGACTGGCTTGCCATGCTGTCCAAAGAAGCACCCGCCTCGTTCAGCTCGTGAGCGGACTGCTGGAAACTCCCAACAATCTCTCTCAGCTTTGCCGCCAGACTGCCCACAGATCGTCCCATGTCGCCCAGCTCGTCGGAGCGGCGGGCGATAGCGGGATCCACCTGGATATTCAGATCACCCTCTGCAAGTGCCTGAACCAGCTTCTCCTCCTTTGTGATGGTATTTGCCAGCTTGTTGATGGAAACAAAGCTGATGGCAATGCTGGCTATCAGCAGAACCACAACAATAATCACAACAATCCTGATCTGCTCATTGATAAAGGCAAGCATCTCGTCCTGGGGGGCGCCTGCAAAAATCATGCCGACAACCTGCCCCTGACTGTCTTCAATCGGAATATAATACGCAAAATACGTTTCGCCGTTCACGATGAGATCCGTGGCAGTATAATCCTGCCCCCTTTTAACGGTTTCCCACACGCCGGCCGGCGCCTGCGTTCCCACGGTGCGCTGTCCGGTTTTCGGATCAATCAGCGTAGTCGCTCTTCTTACGTTTTCATAGAGAATGGTCACATCTGCCGTGGTGCCTTCCACATAGCTGTCAAGCCTGTCGGACTGCTCGGTCAGATTCACCTCTCCCTTCCAGAGATTGTCATTCTCATCCAGATAATACTCTCCGCCCAGATTCTCAGAGCCGCCCTTTGCCGCGTGAGCAAGCCTCCGCAGACCCTGCAGCGACATATCCGACATTCCGCTCCTCAGGTTGGCGCTCTCCACAAACATCAGCACCATCGAAACCACTATCAGCGGAATGGCAACCAGAGCCATAAGCCTGACTCTGATGCTTAAAACCTTCTTTCCTGCACTTTCCATATCTACCCTCTCCTCCTTAGTGTTTATGTATTATGAGTGCATTCTGAATAATATGATAGCACAGTTCAAAAAGTTTTGCACCCCCCAAAAATGAAAATTATCCATTTTTAAAGATTAAATTTTACCAGTAAAGAGCCCATTCCCCGCTCATTCTGGTAAGCGCTTCCATATAGAAGTAGTCGCCCCAGGCATTGCACTCGTCCACCCCGCAGTGATTACAGGTATTATATGGAGAGCGATTGGAATAAGTACTGTGCAGCACCAGACCGTTGGAGGTCTCCATATCCTTCACGGCATAATTGTCATACAGGGATTTCATGATCCTGGCCGCAATCTGCCTGTAGTGCTCTGCCTCCTCTGCCTCCAGATATTTACTCATTTCCAGCATCCCGCAGACCGCGATGGAAGCCGAGGAGGAATCCCTGGGCTGATCGTCCCCGTCGGTAAACTCCAGATCCCAGTAGGGAACCAGATCCTTCGGCAGATGCGTCAGAAAATACTCTGTCACATGGCGGAACAGCTCAATATAATCCTTCCGCCCCGTGCACTTATAAGCCAGGGCCAGGCCGTACACGCCCCAGGCCTGCCCTCTTGCCCAGGCAGAACCGTCCCGATAGCCCTGACAGGTTGCTCCGTGATCCGGCTCCCCTGTCTCCATGTTAAAGAAAAAGGTATGCCAGGTGGAATAATCCTCCCGAATCACATTTGCCACCGCCGTGTGAATATGCTTTTCCGCTATCTCTCGATATTTGTCGTCTCCCGTCTCGTCCGACGCCCAGTAAAGCAGCGGCAGATTCAGAAGACAGTCAATGATCAGACGATAATTTTCCGGAGCATTCATGGGCCCCCACGCCTGAATGAACTCACCCACCGGGTGATACCTGGAAATCAGCTGGTCAGCCGCCTTGAGAGCTGCCTCCCGCCCCTCTTTGCTGCCTGTCAGTTTGTAGGCCGCCACACAGGAGGGAGAGTACAGGAAACCCATATCGTGGTGGTCAACTACTATTTTTTTGTTGATCCGCTCCAGAAAATCGTGCACCTGCACCTCTCCGGCCTGCTTCAGGCGCGGATCTCTCGAATGCTCCCAGGCAAGCCAGATCTCTCCCGTCCAGAAACCCGTAGTCCAGTCCGTGTTCTCAACGGGCGGATAAAAGTTGTTCTCACTGTAGGCCTGCTGGAATTTATCCGTAAACTCCGGCAGCACATGCAGAATCTGCCTGCAGCAGAAATCCAGCGCTTCCGCCGTTTCCTTTTCCGTGATTCCGGGATACCCCTCAAATGTGACACCCATATCATTTCCTCCTGTTCCAATGTTGAAGCGTCTTAAAGTGTTAAGGCGTCTGTAAGCATGGAAACAGCCTACAGCACGTTGGTTCCATATACCTCTATCTGGCTCAGCGCAGGAAAAGGCGAAGGATCGTCCGCCTTTATCAGGTTGCCAAGCTCTATCCAGGTAATCTCCCGCTCCGGAAAAGTCAGAACATGTCCGCGGGAGGATTTCTCCAGCGGAAAGTCAAGACTGCTGCCGTCGGAAAAACTTAATGTCACCTGAACCCACCAGTTATCGTGCGGAAAATCGCAGCGCGTGTAAAGCACCACCCTGTCCGTTTTTATCCGCCGTCCGAAATCCACACGCATCACCGCGTCATCCTGCATATTGATCCCCCAGGAATGATACGGCCAACGCCCGTGAGAAAGGTTGGCACGCACGCCGTCTATGGCGTTTTTTGCCGCAAATGTGGCCTCGCCTCTTGTCTCCACATTCGCAGTCGCATGGGGATAGCAGGCCACGTCGCAGTGCTGATCCGCCGGGTTTAAGGCAAGATTCCGATATGCCCTGATCTCGTCGGGCCGTGCAGCCTCCGCATAGAGATAGTGCCGATCCCCGTAAAACACCTTCGGTGAGAGTCCGTTTCGCTTCTCCCCAAAGGGAATGAGATAGGAAACCGTCTTTTCCGTGGTATACACGAAAGCCGCTCCAAGTGCGTCGTCCACCTGCCAGTTTATATAACACCCTTCTTCCGAGGCCGTCAGCTCAATCCTGTCACCCTCCTGATAAGTATGTTTGCAGACCAGATCCACAAAGTCCTCCCCGCTGCCTGTGCAGACTATATTGTCCTGACTGTCAATGACCTTTAACGTTAAAAACATCCTGTTCCCGCTCCTTTCCCGCCGCCGGCTGATACTGGCAGCCGCGAAACTCCCGTTTCTGCAAACCCAATTGTGTCCTTTCACAATTACCTGCGCCGGCCCATATATTGATGCCATTATACACCATAAGTCGATGGATTGTCAGTATAAGAAATTCAAAAAGCCATGCCGAAACGTTGTTTTTTACAGATATTGTGCTATACTTAACGAAATATGCTCCTGTATCTGCATACAGGCTCCGAAACAGAGGAGGTTCGATCAAAAGATGGAAATGCGATTCAAAGAAGCCGCAGAAGCGTTCCAGGCCACAGGTAAAAATCTGCTGGAATTTCATCCCTTTCCCACTGCCCGGGAACGAAGCGCCTGGGAGGAACTGCCCCCGGAGCTGAGAGGAAGGCTGATCTCCCACGGAGAGGAAAGCCTGGACTATTCCTGGCCCCCTATTCTCGCCACGGATTTTATGGCCTTCCAAAGAACGGGAAACCGGGTAAACTACGAGAAAATTTATTTTGAGAGAAGATACCGTCTCAATTCCCTGGTTCTTGCGGAATGCACAGAGGGAAAAGGACGTTTTCTGGACGCCGTCATCAACGGCATTTTCGCCCTCTGTGAGGAGAGCGCCTGGCAGCTGCCGCCCCACAATTCCTATCAGAGAAACGCGCCTGCGGAGCTTCTGCCCGACGCTGCCCGCCCCGTCCTGGATCTGTTCGCCTGCGAGACAGGGGCTCAGCTGGCCTGCATCCGCTATCTGCTGGAGCAGCAGTTAAACGCCGTCAGCCCCTTTATCGTCACACGGATCGCCATCGAGCTGGAACGGCGCATTGCCGCCCCCTATCTCCATCGGCATTTCTGGTGGATGGGAGACAGAGAAGAACCCATGTGCAACTGGACTCCCTGGTGCACTCAGAACGTACTCCTGGCCATCTTCCTGAACGGATGCGATCAGCCCCTGGGAAAGGCTGTCCTGGCAAAAGCCGCAGTAAGCTGCGATCTCTTTCTGAAGGACTACGGCGCCGACGGCTGCTGCGACGAGGGCGCACAGTACTTCCGCCGGGCAGGACTCTGTCTGGACACGGCGGCAGATCTGATGAATCAGATTACCGAAGGCGCCTTTACCCATCTTTATCAGTGGGAAAAAATCAGAAACATAGCCATGTACATAGCAAATGTTCATGTGCACGGCAAGTACTATTTTAACTTTGCCGACTGCTCTCCGGTCGCCGGGCGGGCAGGCGTGCGCGAGTATCTTTTCGGAAAACGCACCGGCCAGCCGGAGCTGATGGCGTTTGCGGCAAAGGACTACCGCCGGTCCCAGGACGAAATCTATGACGAGGAAATGTACCGGCTGAGCCTTTACTACCGGCTGCAGAACGCCTTCCACTACAAAGAGGTCATGGAATATGACAGCTCTGCTCCCCTGGTTCACCGGGATATTTTTTATCCCAGCATCGGCCTTTTCATTGCCCGGGACAGCTCTTTTGGTCTGGCCGTAAAGGCCGGAGACAACGACGACAATCACAATCACAACGACACGGGCAGCCTGACCCTCTACAAAAACGGAAAGCCTGTTCTGGTGGATGTGGGGGTGGAAAGCTATACCGGAAAGACCTTCTCCCCCCAAAGGTATGAAATCTGGACCATGCAGTCCGGCTACCATAATCTGCCCACTCTGCAGGGTCTGGATCAGCATGCGGGCCCCGCGTACCGGGCGGAAAAGGTAGAAACCTTTTTCCGGGAAGAAAGCGCCTCCATCTCCATGGAACTGGCCGGAGCCTATCCCCTCTCAGGAGAGAACCATTTCTACACAAGACAGGTGTCCCTTGACAAAACGGAACACTGTGTCACCCTGAAGGATACCACGGACTGCCCCCAGGTCGTCCTCAACTTTATCACATACCACAGACCGAAGATAACGGATCATGTCATAGCTCTGGGAGATGCGGACATATGCTTTCAGGGAGCGGAGTTTCTTGCCCTGGAGACCCTGCCTGTCACCGACCCCAGACTGCAGGCCGCCTGGGATCACGACCTGTACCGCATCCGGCTGACCATGACCGGACCGGTTTTTGAAATGAAAGTACAATAGTACAGAAAGGATCTGTTTTCCATGATATACTCACTGACCAACTTAGCCTGGCTGTTCTTTCTATACTCCTTTATCGGATGGGTGATCGAGGTCTGCTATGCCGCCGTGCACCGCAGACAATTTGTGAACCGGGGCTTTGTCAGCGCTCCGCTCTGTCCGATCTACGGCTTCGGCGCCGTCCTGTTCGCCCTGTTTCTACCGGAGCTCACGGGCAATCTGTTCTTCCTGTTCCTGGGCGGAATGATATTGGCAACGCTGCTGGAATACGCCACAGGAATGCTGATGGAAAAAATCTTCAATAAAAAGCTCTGGGATTACTCCGGCATCCGGTTCAACATCGGCGGATATGTCTGCCTGCGCTATTCCCTGCTCTGGGGCGCTCTTGCCGTGGTGACCATGCTGTTTGCCAACAGTCTCCTGTGCAGACTTTTTACCCTCATTCCCTACCCGGTAGGGATGATCGCCCTGTGGGCGGCCTCTCTTCTGCTGGCCCTGGACTTTATAACCTCCGCAATGGTAGTGCTGGGAATGAAAATCCGAGTAAAACGGCTTTCCAGCCTTTCCGACGGAATACAGCACACCTCAAAGCTTCTGGAAAACAAGCTGACCGCCCTCATACAGCGGCGTATGGTCAGATCCTTTCCGGCCATCACCCCGGAAAACCTGGAAAACAGCCTTCGGGAAAAGAGCGCCCGCAAAACCAGCGCTGTCTTTGCGGAGGGCTGCAGTTTTTACAAGCTTACTGCGCTTTTTTTCATCGGCGCCTTTCTGGGAGACCTCACCGAGACCGTTTTCTGCCTGCTGACCATGGGCGTCCTCATGAGCCGCAGCAGCGTGGTGTACGGTCCCTTCAGCATTGTCTGGGGACTGGGCTGTTCCCTGCTGACTCTGTTTCTGTACCGCTACCGCAATAAGAGCGACCGGCACATCTTTCTTGCAGGCACACTGCTTGGAGGCGCATATGAATATATCTGCAGCGTGTTTACCGAGCTTGTTTTCGGCACGGTATTCTGGGACTACAGCGGCTTCGCCTTCAACCTGGGCGGACGCATCAACCTGCTCTATTGCTTCTTCTGGGGCATTGCTGCCGTGGTATGGTTGAAGGCGATCTATCCTGTACTGTCCCGATGGATCGAAAAGCTTCCGAAGCGCTTCGGAACCATCCTGATGAATGTACTCATTGTATTCATGCTGTTCAATATGGCCATCTCCTCTCTGGCACTTGCCAGATATACCCAGCGCCATACCAATGCCGCCACGGAGTCCTCCCCACTGAACGATTTTCTGGACAGCCATTTTGACGACGAGCGAATGGAGCGAATTTATCCGAATGCGGTTCTGGTGCCATAACATACAGGGAGTCAACTGACTCCCTGTTTGGCTTCTTCCTTCACCTTTTCCAGGAAGGCAATATCCGCTAAATCTTTTTCTCTGCCAAGTTTCTTTTTCATCTGTATAAGTCCGTCCACGCACACGACAGGAACGCCGTTTATGATTTCCGCCGTACCCTCAATCCAGTTTTCATAAATCTCAATGGCTAAGGAAGTTCCGAAAGTCGTTGACGCAAAGAATCTGCTTTTCAGCCTTTAAATCCTACAGCAAATCATCACATAACCACGAAGGCTTTAATACGGAATAATCCTGTATATAATTACTCAGCTCCTTCTCCAGTGCATCTATTCCCTTTATATCATCTTGATACACTTCGCTTGCCAGAACGTCTTCTGTCACATCCCAGTTATTGATGAAATAATCAACAGATAACTCATAGCATCTTACTTCAAAACAGATATTTTTTAAAACACCAGGTTTCAGAACATTTGTAAGCCCAACTTCTTTCCCCTCGTCATTATAACTATAACCTTGAACTGTTAAAAATTTTCTTAATGTGGGATTTTGTGATTTTAACTCTGCAGCAAGCTTAACTCCCGTACATAAGTTATTGATTTGTTTTGTATCCAATCCCATTGAATCGCCTCCTCTAATCGTCCGGGAAATCTATATTTTAAACAATATAACATCCTTAGGATCAGACCATCTCAAGCTATCACACAATCTAATACTGATTTCTTCCTTTGTTGATATTTTATCCTGAATTATTCACGGCTGTGCTGTGAAAGTGACTGAAAGCCACATGGTTACTAT
>CAJUJU010000002.1 GCA_910586835.1 uncultured Acetatifactor sp. | reverse complement strand
CCCTGGACACCCTGATTAAGAGTCAGGTGCTCTACCAACTGAGCTAGCGGTGCATCTGTTGTGTCTTTCACAACGCAAGAATTATTATAGTACATTGTTTATGGAAATGCAACCCTTTTTTTAAATTTTTTTTATAAATGTTTCCTTCCTGTTTCATCCCGTCAGCACACAACAGGAAAAAGGCTCCAGAACCCCGTCAAATTCCCTGTCCGCCAACAGATTCCACCTTCCCGAATATTCCCTGTACGATGCCGTCCTGTCGGCCGTGTTCATCAGAACCGTTATCTGCTCCTGCCCTTTATCCTGAAACTGCCAGCACAGCTGCCCTTCTTCCTGGTCCTGCATCCACACCGCCTCTCCGGTGCCAATCACCGGACAGCTCTTCCGGATGCCCAACAGCTTCCGGTAAAACCAAAGCATCTCTTCATCCTGTCTTTCCTTCTCCCAGAGCATTCCCCTGCGGCATCCGGAACCCCTTTCCCCGGTCATTCCCACCTCGTCCCCGTAATAGATCATGGGCATACCCGGCAGAAGAAGCTGCAGCGCAGCCGCCAGCTTCAGGATCTCTCTTTGATTTTCCGCCTGAGTTAGAAAGCGGTCCGTGTCATGGCTGTCAATCAGATTCCACAGGTATGGAACCGCTTCCTTTTTCAGCCGTCCCCGCACAAAGTCCAGCCGCCGGGCAAATTCCCGGGGCGACAGCCGCCTCTCCAGAAGAAGCCCCTTTACCGCGTCGGTAAAATGGTAATTCATTACGCCGTCCCACTGATCTCCTGCCAAATAGCTTCCGTTAAAGTGCCAGATTTCCCCGATAATCAAAATCTGCGGGTTGACCTCCCGGAGCCTCCTGCGAAATTCCCGCCAGAAGTCCCGGCCGATCTCGTCCGCCACATCCAGCCTCCAGCCGTCCACATGGCAGTTCCGGGTCCAATATGCCGCCACATCACAGACATACTGCCTTACCTCGGGATTGCGGCAGTTCAGCTTGGGCATACCGCCGAAATAGCTGAAGGACCGATAGGAGGGCATAAAATCCCCTCTGGCAGGAAAATCATCCACATAATACCAGTCTTTATACGCGGATTTTTCCTGCTTCTGCAGCAAATCCCGAAAGGCAAAGAAATCCCGTGACGTGTGGTTGAATACCGCATCCAGCACCACATACATTCCCGCCTCATGAGCGTTTCCGATCAATTCCCGCAGATCCTCCTCTGTGCCGAAATCAGGATCGATCTGAAGATAATCCACCGTGTCATACTTGTGTGTGGTATTTGCCCGAAAAATCGGCGTGAGATAAAGCACATCCACCCCCAGTTCCTTCAGCCAGGGGAGCTTCCCCGTTATACCCTTCAGGCTGCCGTGAAGGCTGTCTTTGTGGTTCAGCTCCTGTCTGTACCACTCCTCCGGCAGCACCTCCTTGTCCGAGGCAAAACGATCCACAAAAATTTGGTAGACCACCTTCCCCTTCGCCCATTCCGGTGCTTCGTAGCGCTCTTCCTCCCGGCTCAGCTGAGGACAGTCAAACATCTCCTCAATGCATTCCGGTTCCCTGTCATAAAAGGCATAATTTCCATAATAAGCGGTCTTTCCTTCGCTGTCCCTGAGTTCAAAAAAATATCGGATACAAAGCATATTCACGCAAAGCTGTGCTTCATAATAATCGTGAACCCCGTCCCCCGCCACCCGGCACATGGGAACCTCCCCTCTGGTATCCTGTTTATCCAGAGGAATATATTTGTCCCGATAATGCAGTACTGCAAGAGACACGTCTCCCGCCTTCACCAGCAGCTTTACCGTAAAGGTATCTCTGCCGGTAGCATAAAAGAAATGATTATCCGGATTGTGTATGATTGCCGCTCTTTCCATATACAAACACTCCTTCAGTCTTCCAGACCGTCCATTTTCCTGCCGCACTCCCGGCAATAACCATACAACTCCAGCCGGTGCCCTGTGACGATAAAGCCTTCTGTTTCCTTTTCCAAATGAATATGGGCAAAGGGACAGCTCTGCATGGGAATCCTCCGACGACATCCCAGGCAGACCGCATAATGTGTATGTCCGTCCCTGGTCAGCGTATACACCACCGAGCCATCCTCCAGACACACATTTCTCTCCACCAGTCCCTTCTCCTCAAAAGCAGTCAGAATCCTGTACACAGTAGACAACGCATACTCTTCTCCGCCTGCGCTTTTTTCTGCCAGATGGTAAATCCGGGATGCGTTCAATGGTTCTGCCGCTTCCTTCAGCACCCTGTAAACACTCTTTCGCTGCTTCGTCCACTTCAGCCCCCGTGGATATTCCGACTCCCATTCTTCACCATAAGCCGCCATACGGGCAGCCATTCTCGCCTTTTTATCCATCCCGCTCTATGACACCAAACCTTTCTGCGGCCTCTCCGATCCTGCCTTTCAAAAACAGTCCCATTGCACACTGAAAAAGCTATCTTATCACAAAATCAGCTCCGTCACAATTCCCGCCAAAACACCAATTCCATACAGCAATCCCAGGATTGTCAGATTCTCTTTTTTGTTATGGTTTACCCGGAACAATACCAGAAGCCCAACACCGCTTCCGGACAAGAGCCCTGCCATGGCGGCCCCCGTGCCGATTACGCCCTCCAGATAGAGCTGCGTGATCACCACAGAGCCGGCACAATTTGGAATCAGCCCCACAAGACCTGCCAGAAGCGAACCCAAGACAGGCCTGTTCAGCACCAGTCTTGCCAGCGCATCCTCTCCCGCAAAATGCAGCGCCAGATTCAGCAGAAACGTAGTCAGCAAAATGAAAAGTGCAATCTGTGCCGTATGAGATATGGCAGAACGAAAAATCCCTTTTTCACAATGGCAGTGCTCCTGTTCACAAATGTCGTGAATATGCCCCCCGGCAGGTACATTTCTTTTACGGAGCAGAAAGTCCACGGCCGCCCCCGCCAGCATACCCACCGCGGCCTTTGCCAGCAGAAGCTTTCCGATCAGACCCAAAGGCGCTTTCTCCGAAATCAGAACCGGCAGCATTTCATCCGAAGTAGACAGATAAATGGCAAGCAGCGTTCCTAGCGTAATCACTCTTCCGGCATATAAATTGGACGCCGCAGCGGAAAATCCGCACTGGGGCGCAACACCCAGCACTCCTCCGATGACCGGGCCGAACCGCCCCGCCTTTTTTATAAGCGCTTCCGCCTTCCCCCCTGCCCTGTGCTCCAGGTATTCCATGGCCAAATAGGTCAAAAACAGAAAGGGCAGCAGCTTTATCACATCAAATAAGGTATCCGCAATAATATCCCACATCATTTCTCCTCCAAGCGCAAATGCAAATCATTTGCATCTGGAGGCTTATCATACCTCTCCACGCTTTATTTGTCAAGTTTTTTATTACTCCCCAACGGGAAACGACACTGACCAGTTTCCCTTTACATGCACGCCGGTGATGGTAAAATCACCACAGAGCGAATGATCAGAGTATCTTTTGTTTCCGTTCAGAAAACAGAACGGTTGTATGTACTCCGCTTTCAGTATATAATAAGAATGTTTCACAAATAAGTTAGAAGGAGCCGTGAGCCAGCATGAAAAAAAATACTGTTTATCTGCTGTTTGGCGCCATTCTGCTGGCAGCCGCTTTCTTAAGAATCTACCGCATCGGCACTCTCCCGCTGGAGATGCATATCGACGAGGCCGGACTGGGCCTGAACGCCTGGTCCCTTGCAAACTTCGGCACGGACCGCTACGCGAATTTCCTGCCTGTCTGCCCTTCCAACTTCTACGGGGAGCAAAGTGCATTTTATACTTACTTCTGCGCCCTCCTTGTAAAGCTCTTTGGCCTGAATATCTATACCCTGCGAATGCCCGGCGCCATCATGGGTATTCTCACCGTACTGTTCGGCGCTCTGCTGATGCGGGAAAAATGGGGGGATAAGGGGCTTCTCTCCGGCGCGGCGCTCCTGGCCGTTTTCCCTTATTTTATCATGAACTCCCGCTTTGCCCTGGACTGCAATGCCATGCTGGGCATGGTGACTGTCGCCCTGTACAGTCTTGTCCGGCTTCTGAAAAAGACAGAGAAAGAGCCGGAAAAAAAGTGGTACGGGCACTTTGCGCTGACCGGCGTTCTCTTTGGGATTGTCCTGTATACCTACATCATCGCCGCCATTGTGGTGGCTCTTTTCTGTCTCCTTTTCGGAGTATACTACCTCCTTTACCGGAAGGAAAACCGCCTTCTGCGGCTGAAACAGCTTTTGTTCCTGGCCCTTCCACTGGTTCTTCTGGTAATCCCCCCATTCCTGGTAGTCTGTGTAAACTACTTCGACTGGGATCCCATTGTCACCCCTTTTTTCTCTGTGCCGAAAATGATCACCAATCGGACGGAGGAGATCTCTTTCTCTCTCTCCGCCCTGCCCGGAAAGCTCCGGGCCCTGCTGTATCCTCTGACCACAGACGGAAAATACGGCTCCTCCGACCGCTACTGGACCATGTACTGGTGGAGTGTCCCCATGATCGCGGCGGGAGTCTTCTCTTCCTTTAAAAATGCCCTGAACGACTGTCGGCGCCGCAGACTCAGCCCGGATCTCTGTCTGCTGTTTCTCGCGGCTTCCGAGGTATTCCTGTTCGTGACCTGCGGACAATATAATTATCATATCAACGGTATTTTTATAGCCCTGGCCTTTTTCTGCGCCGGCGGCATCTTTTCCGTTTTGGCTCTTCTGAAAAAAAGCCGGGCAAAACAAATCTGCGGGGCCGTAATTGTGTGTCTCTACGGAGGCGCCTTTCTGGGGTTTGCCTCGGAATATTTCGGGCCGGAGCCCGCTCTGTGTTATCAGGTGTACGGCGGCGCGTCGGAGGCTCTCTCCCTGCTGACGGACGAACAAAAAGAAGGCGAAATCTATGTGCTGGACGAAGTAGGAGAATTCTACTTCTTATCCAACCCGATTTCACCCTCCGAATTTTCGGCCGTCTGCGACGAGCTTGGTTATGTCAAAGACTATGGAAACCTGCACTTCCATGAACCGGAAGTCTTCCTGCCGGAGGATCTATACATCTGCAATAAGGCCTCCGGCAGATACCATTTCTTCTCCGATCCTGCCTTGCTTGGGCACGACTGCGCCGTTCTGGAGACAAAATATTATTATGTCTTCTACGGGAAATAATCCCTGGCATTCCTCCATAAGCCCTTCCCAAAGGCAGGGCCGCCTCTATCTCATCTCCTCAATATGGTATATATAATCCAGAGAGCTGATGGCCTGGATAATCTCCCGGTGTGTCTTGTACTTCTTCAGTTCCGGACTGCAGATGGTAAAAGTGATGGTATACACGCTCAGCCCGGATCCCACATAAGCCTGATTTGGCTCAATATCGTCGATGCGCAGTCCCAGCCGTCGGCTGACCGTCACAAAATCCCGCAGGTACTCGCTGCTCTTTAACTCCAGGTGAATCTCAAAGTGGTTGGAACGGTTTTTCAGATAGACCTCAAAGGCCGGAAAACAGGCCAGGATGCACAGCAAAAACAGATACACGATCAGCGTTATGGTATACATGCCCGCACCTATGGTAAAACCCAGAATACTGCAGGCCCACAGACCAGCCGATGTGGTGAGCCCCTTGATCTGGCTGCGGGAGCTGAACAGAATGGAATTTCCGCTGATCAGCGCCGTGGAAATAATGGTTGCCGCGGACAGAACAGGTATTCCGAAGGAAAAGGTATCCATCAGATAGATATCCAGAATCATGGAGATGGTGGAGGTAAACGAGATCAGGACAAAGGTGCGCAGTCCCGCAGAATGCCGTTTGCTGGAGCGCTCGCAGCCGATGATGGCAGAAAGCACCACCACAATGACAATGCGCAGAAGAACGGATCCGGGATTCAGCTCCCTGGACCAGTCGCCCAGCAGATGCGCAATGGGATCTGACAATTGCGTTATGATAAATGTATTCATAGCCTCTTTCTCCTTCTGGTCTCATTGGAAACAAGGGCAAAGTGTTCCTCCGCCGCCTCGGAATACGCCTGCTCCTCCTCATAATAAGGATTATTATGCCTGGGCAGTTCCCTCTGGATCGCCTGGATCCGCTCGATCAGCAGCTCTACCTCGCTCTTCGGTTCTTCCGTCCCGTCTCCGGAGGTCTCCTCAATGGGAACCAGGTCTTCCAGCTTATTGGAATAAGATTTTGACAGATAAAGCGACAGCTTTGCACAGGCGGGGCCGATCAGCTCGTACAGCACACTGGACGCCAGAATGATCGTCTCCAGCGCCCTGCCGGTCTCTCCGCTCAGTGTTCTGGCTCCCATTGCCGCAAGTCCGATGGCCACACCGGCCTGAGGAATCAGGGCAAGCCCCAGATAATTCCGCACCAGCCTATCTTTCCTTGTAAACAGACAGCCCAGAAAAGCGCCTGCATACTTTCCCGCAATACGGACCACAAAATAGATAACCCCCACCAGAAGCAGAGAAACGCTTCCCACACTCTCCGAGGTATTCACCAGTGCGCCCAGGTCAAAATTCAGCCCCGAACGCACGAAAAACAGCAGCAGGACAGGCGGGCTGAAATAGTTGAGCTGTTTGAAAAGCCTTTCATCCTCCGTGGAATTGATATACACCATTCCCATAGACATACAGCCCAGCAGCGGAGACACACTCAGCAGCGCACAGATTCCGCAGAACGCAAACAAAAGGGCGATAGAGACAATCAGGCGGTTGTCCGTGGAACGTTTGTGCAGCAGCAGCTTCAGAAAAAGCCCGAACAATCCACCCAGGGCAAACACCCCCATATTCACCAGAATGGGCCTTATCACATTTCCGGCGTGGAAGCTGCCTGTCATGGAAGCAAGCGCCACCGATATGGCAATGCTGTATGCAATCAGCCCCACAATATCATCCAGCGCCACCACCTGCAGAAGCGTTTCCACAAAATCTCCCTTTGCGTGAGTCTGGTGTATGGTCATCACCGTGGAGGCAGGCGCGGTGGCGGAAGCCAGCGCCGCAAGAACAATGGCAAAGTTGAGCTCCAATCCCAGGACACCATATGAAACCGCAAATACCAGCACCGAGGCGAGACACGCCTCCATCACGGTGATCACAAGAATCCTGACACCGTTTTTTCTCAGGGTGGAAAAACGAAAAAACTCTCCCGTGCCAAACGCGATGAAAGCCAGCGCAATATCAGCGATAAAATCCATGCCCTTTATCACGTCGCCGGGCACCAGATTCAGGCAGTACGGCCCTATGAGAATGCCCGCGAGAATATAGGCCGTCACGTTCGGCAGATGAAGACGCTTGGTAAGCCTGGTAATGGCAAATCCGCAGATCAGCATGAGCGCCACCGAAATAACAATCACCGAAACCGAAGATGTAATATGCAGCCTTTCATAGATGGAAACAAGCATGCTGCAGCACCCCTCTCTTGCAAAAAGAATAAGAGTATGATATACTCTTTTCATTCAAAAGACAAATTATAATATTTTTATTCTCTATAAATATTTTTTATGGTGGTGTGCTATGCTGGGAACAAAAGTTGAGACCCTTCTTGCCGTAGTCAAATATCAGAATTTTACCCGGGCCGCCCAGGCTCTCTCCATGACCCAGCCGGCAGTCAGTCACCAGATGAGGCAGCTGGAGGAAGAGGTGGGAGCCCCCCTTTTCGTGCGGAACAAAGCAGGTCTGAGGCTCACACCCCAGGGGGAAATCGTAGTCAAGTATGCCCGCCGCCTGACCGCCCTGAATACAAAGATGCACTGGGAGCTGCAGAACACGGAAAATAATCTCTCCGTCCTTCGGGTGGGAATCACCCACACCTCGGAGAGTAATCTGACTGCCGCCACGCTGGCAAAGTGCAGCAGTCTTCACAGTGGATTAAAGATTATACTTTTTACTGATACCATAAATAATCTTTATGATATGTTGGGAAATTACGAGATAGACCTGGCGATCCTGGACGGCGCTTTTGTGGATCCTCATTTTTCCTCCATGATGCTGGATACCGACTACCTGATGTGCGTTATGTCAAACAGCAGCCCCCTTGCACGCAAGGGGGCCGTCACGCTGAACGAATTGAAAAAACAGAAAATGATTCTGCGCACTCCCGCTTCCGCAACCAGAACCCTGTTTGAGTCCACGCTGGAGAGCAACAACGAATCCATAGAAAATTTTAATGTGACCCTGGAGGTAGACAACATCGCCACCATAAAGGATCTGATCCGGAAAAACCTGGGAGTTTCCATCCTGCCCAGGAGCGCCTGCATGGATGAGCTGAAGAAGGGAAAGCTCACGGCGCTTCCCATAGAAAACCTGAGCATGGTGCGGGAGACCAAAATCATCTACAACAAAGACTTCTCCCACATGAATATTCTCAACGAAATCATTAAAATATACGGAAACACCGATCTATAGCTTTCCGGCACGCTGATGCAGGTAAATATCCAGGTTGTCGCTTCTTTCCAGCCTTCCGCCCACGCGCCCGGCAAGCTCCGCCGCGCTTAAGGGCCCGCCCTCTCTCAGCTCATGCTCTGCGATCTCAATGATACGCGGAAGATATCGCGGGCTGTCCCCTCTTCTGATCAGCTCTCTCGTCACGTCCAGAAGCAAACCGTAGGAAATTCTTTCCGGTACTACACCCTGAATCAGCCCCGGATATCTGATCTTCAGATTTTCCACCAGCTGCCTGAGTATATCCGCATTCAGAATCTCATCATACCGACCCCTGACTGTCTCTCCAAGCTTTCCCATGATATAGTCCAGCTTTTCTGCGCTGACCGCCTCCAGCGTCTCCGCATAAAGCACGTTGGAAGAGGCCAGAATCATGAACTCCCTGGGCTGAAGCCTGACGTGATCCCTCAGCCGCATAACAGGCAGCAGAATCCCTTCTGCCGCAAGCTCCCGGCGCAGCCCGGCGATCTTGGGCACAAAGCCGTTATCCATAAAAAGGGGCACTATCTCCACACCGAACACAAGCTCCAAAGGCTCCAGGCTGTTGCGCAGTTTTTCCAATACCTCCTTCCGGGCTTTTTCATCTCCGTCTTCCGTAATGCCTCTGCCACCCACATCAAGCAGGTAGTCCGCACCCGTCCCCAGCTGTTCACAGATTTCCGCAAACATTTCCAAATCCGGAAAACTTGCCCCTCTCTCCCATTTGCTCAGCGCCTGAGGCGTCACCCCAAGCCGGTTTGCAAGCTCCTCCTGGGTAAATCCTCTTTCCCGCCTGCTCTCTGACAGCCTGCCGCCGAATGTCTTCTGCCTTTCCCCGATCCCGTTCATCTTTGATACCATCCCTTCTTCAAATCTGCCGGGCGCCCCGGCCTGTTGAAAAAATTATAACAATTCCACGGACAGAAAGTAAAGCAACCCACCGTTTATCTCTTCTCAACCGCGTTTTCCAAACGAAGATGCCAGGCGGATTTACAAAAAATCATTTTCCTTATATTCTGTTATAATATTTCAAAAAAATATACAAATGAGGGGGATTGCTATACAGAGCTTAAGAAAAAAGCTAATCTTTATGACCTGTCTGATCTGCCTCGGCATCACTGCAGCCATCAGCTATTCCGACGCATCCGGTAAGCTGAAGGACAAAGAGAGCGAGACAGCTGTCCTTCTGGCAGAAAAAAGTGCCGGGGAAATTGATGCCTGGATGAGGGAACAGGCCGCATTCCCGAGTACAATTGCCGTCTCCATGGAGCTGGGCAAAAATACGGATCACGATTATCTATGCTCTTACCTTGGTTCCTTTCTGGAAAGCTACAATGAAAATGACACCCTGTATGACATCTACTATACCAACACCGACAACAAAATGGCAGCGGCAAGCGGTTATGTGCCTGATCCGGATGTAGACTCCGGCAGAATAGTCATCACCATTTCCAGAAAGATCGTGATAGACGGGCAGACTACCGGGGTTCTGGCGGAAGATATTTTTGTAGATACGTTGATAGAAATTGTAAATCAATGCCAGGTCCCGAAAAACAGTTACGCGCTTCTTCTGGATCAGAATCAGGGGCTGGCCGTACATCCCAACAGCGCATACGGCTATGTAAACGACGAACCCGTTCAACTGGCCGCTTTGCCTGGAAACCCCTACGGCGCTCTGACCGACGCACTGACCGCCGGAAGCCATGAGGCTGTCTTTCTGCAGGACTATGGCCACACCGAGAGGGCCTTTCTCACGGCTCCCGTGGCGGAATGCGGCTGGCTTCTGGGAATCGCCGTGGATAAGAAGGTGTTGAACTCCGAAGCCATCACCATGGTCACAGGCTTCGGTGTGGCAATGGTGATCTCACTTATCATCTGAGGACATAGACAACAATACCGGCGTCTGTCTGACCTACTCGGAACAGGTCCTGGAGGCCTCCGGCGAGCAGGTTAACGCAGTCTCCCACCTGAGAGATTTTGCCGATAAACTGGATACCCTGGCCGCCGAGCTGAAGGAAAAAACGGAGATGTTTAAAATGTAAAGAAACACTCCTTTCGGGGGCTTATAATTCAGCGCTCTTCCACCACCTGAAAAATGTAGAACTTCAAATAATAGGAGCTGTCCGCTGCCCACAGGATCGGATGGTCACAGCTCTGGGTGCGGAATTCCACCTGGCGCAGCCGCTTGTGGGCTCCTGTTGCCGCCTCTCGGATCGTCTTCGCAAACAGATCAGGATCCATAAAGTGGGAGCAGGAGCAGGTGGCCAGAAAACCGCCGTCCCGCACCAGCTTAAGCCCCCGCAGATTGATCTCCCGATACCCCTTCACCGCGTTTTTCACAGAATTCCTGGACTTGGTGAAGGCGGGCGGATCCAGGATCACCACATCATAGCGCTCCCCCGCGGCCTCCAGCTGCGGCAGCAGTTCAAACACATCCGCGCAGCGGAATTTCACCCTGTCCTCCAGGCTGTTCAGCCTGGCGTTTTCTTCCGCCTGTTTCACCGCAAGCAAGGAGGCGTCCACTCCCAGCACACTGTCCGCACCGGCTATCCCCGCGTTCAGCGCAAAGGAACCCGTATGGGTAAAGCAGTCCAGTACCTTTTTTCCCCTGCAAAGCCGATGAATGGCCGCCCGGTTGTTCTTCTGATCCAGAAAGAATCCCGTCTTTTGCCCGTCTTCCACATCCACCAGATATCGCACACCGTTTTCCTGAATCTCCACCTTTGTGTCAAAGGGCTCTCCGATAAAACCTTTGCTGCGCTCCATGCCTTCCTGCAGGCGCACCTTTGCGTCGCTGCGCTCATATACCCCGCGGATGGCGATGCCGTCCTCTGCCAGCACCTTTTTCAACGCCTCCACAATGGTCAGCTTCCACCTGTCGATCCCCAGGGCGAGGGACTCCACCACCAGCACATCCGAAAACTTATCTACCACAATGCCGGGCAGAAAATCCGCTTCTCCGAAGATCACCCGGCAGCTTCCGGTATCCACGGTCTGCCTGCGATAGTTCCATGCGTCCCGCACACGCCGTTCCAGAAAAGCCCCGTCGATCACGGTATCCTTTTTCCTGGACAGCATCCGGACCGCTATCCTGGACTGCATGTTGAGAAATCCGCAGCCCATGCAGTAGCCGTCAAAATCCCGCACCTCCACCACGTCTCCGTTCTCAAAGCTGCCCTTCACCTCTGCAATCTCATTGTCATACACCCACATTCCACCTGCCTTCAGGGTGCGTCCTTCTCCCTTTTTTAAGGTCACAATCGTCTGATACACGTTTTCTTCTCCTTTATTCCGTCTCAATATACAGGCGCACTCCCGGCTGAATCAATCCGGGATCCTCCCCGATGACATCTCTGTTCCATCTGTATATACTCTCATATCTGCTCCCGTCGCCGTAAAACTTTTCCGCAATGCCCCACAGGCAGTCACCCTCCTCCACTGTATAAAAAAGTGCCGCAGGCTCCTCCAATTCCGGTTCTCCGGGAATCCCGGTCTCCGATTCCTCCTGACCGGGCCGCGGCTCCTTTTCCGCCGGAATCAGAGACGGATCCGGCTGCCAGCACAGAATTCCCTCCGGGGTCTGCTGTATATCCACCTCATTTTCGTCGTAGACAAACCGGTTCAGCAGCGTCCCGTCCGGCGCGGTTCTTGTGATGCCAAGCACCCCATCCCGGGAAACCTCCAGCGTCAGCACACTGCCGTCGGACTGCGGCTGCTCCCAGAAATCCACCTCGTCAAAATTGTAATCAAATTTTTCCGTCAGCCTGTTTCTGCCGTCATAGACATAGCGGTACAGATAGACGAAGCCCACGCGGTATACCTTCAGCTCCATAATACAGTTCCCTCTGCCGTCATAGTCATAAGCCGTGTATTCGCTGTTGTTCCGGTTATCCTTCCAGGGCTCGTTTTCCATCTTTTCCACGATTTTCCCGTCCCGGCAGGACACCCAGTATCCCCTGGCGCAATAGTCCGTGCATTCCTCCGGGGTATAGCCGGCCGGAACCTTCCTGGGGTCATACCAGAAGCTTTCCGTCTTATTCCAGCTTTCGTCATAGGTACAGTGCCATAGACAGACAATTTCACCGTCACTGTCGTATTCCGTCTCCACCGAGGTATGATTTTCCTCGTCATACTCCGCCGTCCAGATCACATGTTCCGGCACACCGTAAGGCTCCTTCCCCTCCACCTCCAGGGTTTCCCTGATGGGCCGGTTTCGTTCGTCGTACTCCCAGGTGGTGACATGAGGATACCGAAAATTATCGGCATTTCGAAAATAAACCCGGTTGCCAGACAGGTCATACCTGTAAATGATACCGTCTTCGGCGTAAGCCCAGGAACTCCGCTTCGTGTATCCGTCCGGGGTATATTCATAGACCGTCCGTGTACTTCCCTGTAGTTCATCCCGCTGACAGACTCTTCCCTCCCCGTCATACGAAAGAGTCTCCACATTGCTCAGAACCCACACATCCCTGTAGTAGTCGTTGTACACATCCTGATACCCTCCGTGGCGACGAAAGGTATTGATCTCGGAGAGCCTTCCCTCCTCATCGTAGAAATACTGACAATACACCCTCAACTCCGCGCCCTCCGTGTCAGCACACGCATTGTTGTCGGGCGTCCCCCTCCAGAGTCTTCCGTCGTTCCCGCTCATCTGCGTCCAGTTTTTCCGCGGTGCCTCCAGCAAATCTTCCTCCCGGACCTTATCCGTCCAAAGCGTCATCATCACCGTAATCATGACTCCAAAAAAGACAACGCCAATCCTCTCCCAACGGCTCTTTTTCCGGGGAATGTCACTGTCGTCAAATTGTTGTCTTTTATTATTGGGTCTGCAGCTCATCTCTCCCCTCCGCTCCGGTAAAGTACCCTGCTATCTATACAGGCAGTAATCCTGCATCTCCCGGGAAAAGCCGCTCTGCTTAAGCGCCTCTGCCGCCTCCGCCGGATATTCCTTCACCACGATACGCTTTTTGCCGGGAAAAATCCTGCCCCGACGAAACTCCTCCGCAAACAGGCCCAGCGTCTCTCCGGCATCCCGGGTCTCAAGGATCCGCAGCGTCTTTCCCTGTCTCTCAAAGGCGGCCTCCGGAACCCCGCCCCGAAAGGCTGCCGCCGTACCTGCCACATTTACAAACGCCTTGCCTTCCCCGTGGGGAAGCAGCTTTCCCCAGGGCTGCATGGGGTCCGCAGCATTCAGCCAGACAATCTCCTGCTGTGGATGCATCAGCGAGAAAGTAACGCCCTCAAAATCCCTCCCGCGGATGAACTGCGCTCCGGAAAGACCTCTGACAAAGTAGCCTCTTCTGGCCTGTCCGGTATACTCCCACACGCGCAGAAGCTTTAACGCCTCCTGCCAGCACAGGCCGCAGAGCGCCGCCGTCTCCCGGCACAGTATCACATAGCGGTCAAAGCAGCTCTCCATCTGTTCCTGTACCGTCAGACTCCGCAGGGGCCGTACCAGGTCGAAGCGTCCTGCCTGCAGGGCCTTCACTTTGGCTCCCACCCTCTGCCTGGCCGTGGACTTGAGAAGCTTATCCCTGTTCAGCCACTGACGCACCGGCACAAAGCTGTCGGCACATACCACTCCCTTTTCCAGCATGGACAGCAGGGTATCGTAAGGCGATTCTCCTGAAAGCACGCCGCCCAGGGCCTGCGTGAAGCAGGCTCCCCGCTTCTTAAGCGCCTCCGCCAGAAGCTTCTCCTTTTCCGATAGTATCTCCCAGGGAATCTCCGGCTCCCTGTCCCAATCTATGTCCCCGGTGGAATCAAAGCGCAGCTTTCCGCCCTCCTCCATGTGCCAGAAGTACTCGCCGGCGGCCAGAAGGCTGTCTAACAGGTTTTCCCTGTAGCCCCTCACTCTGGCCGGCAGGACAAATTCTTCCCAGACCGCGGCGGGCAGCGCCATCCCCGCCAGAGAAGCCACGGCCATCTTCAGGCATTCCTCCGCCGGAGCCTGCCTCTGCAGGCGGGACAGCAGCAGTGCCCCATAGCTTTCCGGCGGACAAGTGGCAATCTCCCCCCTGCGGTTTTTCAGGGTCTGAATTCGCGCGCGCCGATACAGCTGCGCGTGATAGTATACGGTGCTGTCTCCGGTCTCCTGCCCGGACTGAAATGTGATTTCCGTCCCGGTTCCGGACTCTTCCCTGCGCCCTATGGCCTCCTCCCTACGGCACAGCTCTTCCAGCACTGCTCTCGCATCTTCCACAGCCCAGCCGTATCTCCGGGCCACTTGGGCGGCGTATGCCCCGCCCCGGTAGCGGAGCATACGCCGGACAATGTCCGCGGCTTCCCCGCTTCCCGGCGCTTCCAGTGCCGCATCATATTCCGCCTGCTGCTCCGCCGCAATCCACAGCCCCTGTTCCAGGTACAGGGCACGTCCATCCTCCGCCAGCTTTTCCAGCCACTCCACAGGAACCTCCAACTCCCCCGCCGCCAGGTCTCCCTCCGTCATCAGAAGGGCGTGAAGCTGCCTCTCATCCTCCGGCAGTCTTCCTCTCTCCTGCACCTGTAAAAGCTCCTTCTCACCGGGACGCACCAGCTCCTTCTGCCCTCTCAGCGCATCCTCCACCGCCGCATGTATCCCCCGGGGCGTGGGCGCGTAATCATACATGACTGCTGCTTCCTGGGCCCACTGCAGGGGCAGCGACATGGGAGACGCCGAGTCCGTGTAGATTTCCCGCACGATGATGTCGCCCGAGCGGATCCTCTCCAACACCTCCCGCACTCCCGCCACATCCCAGAGCTGTCTCATGCACTCCTGCCTGGTCTCCCGGATCAGCGGATGCTCCCTTTCCTGCACCACCTGCTCCAGCATTTCCGCGCTGCGCAGGCGCTGCATCCACAGCGGAGTCCTTCCGTTTTTCCGCACGCCCATCATCAGCGCCCTGCCACAGTTGTAGCGGAAAGCCATGTTGAAGACAGAGGTTACGGGAAGCAGTTCCTCCAGGATTTTCTCGGAGGTCTCAGGACAGATCTGATAAAGAAGCCTCTCCGGCATGGCCTCGCTGCCGTAGGAATAAAGCAGGAAGCCGTCCTCCTCATCCACACAGCCGATATCTCTCCCTGACTGTGCCCGAACCGTCTCCGCCGCAAGCAGGGCAAGGGGGCTGTTGATCTGCCTGCCGAATATGGAGTGGATCATCAGCTGACTGTTGCCGGACTGATCCTGGAAATGCTCCGCCAGAATCGTCCTGTCGTCCGGCAGCCCCCCTGTGACCCCCATCTGACGCCTCAGATAACCGGCGGCAAGACCCGAGGCAGACTCATCCAGTCCCAGCTCCTGCAGCCCGTCCTCAAGGCGCCCGTCTCTCTCCGCCTCCTGCAGCTGCCGCAGAATCCTGCCGAAGGCAGCTCCCGTCTCCCGGTTCCTCCCCTTCAGCTCCCCCTTCCAGAAAGGAAGCCTTGCTCCCTCCACCGGGGCCTGCACCACCGTCACGGTATCACGGCCAATGTGCGTAACCCTCCAGGCAAAAGCTCCCAGAATAAACCGATCCCCCAGCCGGGTTTCATAGACAAACTCCTCGTCCGCCTCGCCCACCTTGACCCCGTCCTCCGTGCGCACGGTATAAAGCCCCTTGTCCGGAATGGTTCCCCCGGCGGAGACCGCCAGCATCCTGCTGTATCCGTCACCCTCCACACGCTCATGAATCCTGTCATATAAAATCCGGGGGCGGACGGGCACGTCCCTTTTATGCTCATAGTCCCCTGCCAGCATTCCCAAAACGGCCTCCACGTCCTTCTTCGTCACCTTGCGGAACGGCCATGCCCTGGGCAGGATCTCCATCACATCATCCACCTGATAGCCCCGAAAAGCCGCCATGGAAACCAGGTGCTGCGCCAGCACATCCAGACAGCCCTCGGGGGGATTCAGCCGTTCCACCTTCGACTCCCTTGCTAGCTGCGCGGTCAGCCCACACTGAAGGCACTCCGCCGCCGTCCGTGGGAACAGGTACATGACACTGGTTCGCGAGGGGTTATGCCCCGCCCGCCCCAGTCTCTGCATGGTGCCGGAAATCGTGTGGGGACAGCCCACCTGCAGCACCTGGTCGATCTCGCCCACGTCGATGCCAAGCTCCATGGATGAGGTGGCGCACAAAAGCCGCAGCCTTCCGTCCCGCAATGCCTCTTCCGTCTCCTGCCGCTGCTCCCTGGAGAGGCTTCCGTGATGAACCCGGGCAAAATCCTCTCCGCCCAGCAGATTTACATAATAAGCAAGCTTTTCCGCATACCGTCTGCCCTCCACAAACGCGATGACGCTGCGGTTCCCCTGGCAGTACTGATACACCAGCTTCCCAAGCTCTTCCCACACCGGATCCTTCCGCCTTTTCCCCGTGTCCGCATAAGGTCCCAATATCTCAAGACGCACCTTTTTTTCCATCTCGGGGGCAGCCACCGTCACCGGCTCCGGGGCCAGATACCGGGCGGCGTCCTCCAGAGGCGCGATGGTGGCGGACAGCCCGATCCTCTGCAAAGGCTTTTTGCAGAGAATGTCCAATCTTGCCAGGGACAGCATCAGATGGGCCCCCCGCTTTGTGTCGATCAGGGCGTGCAGCTCGTCCAGGATAATGGCTTTCGCGGTGCAGAGCATATTCTGTCCCGTCTTTGAAGTGAGCATCAGATACAGGGATTCCGGCGTAATAATCAGGATATGAGGCGGCTTTCTGATCATCTGCTGCCGTTCCCTCTGGGTGGTGTCCCCGGTTCTGACTGCAACGGAGATCAGATTTTCCCCCTGGATCCCTTTTAGCGGCCTGCGCAGATTTTCCCGTATATCCGCGGCAAGAGATTTTAACGGAGAAACATAGATCAGCTGCAGCTCCTGCCCCAGGCTCCCCTCCAGCGCCCGACGCTTCATCTTATCCAGAAATACCAGAAAAGCGGACAGCGTCTTACCTGTTCCCGTAGGCGCAGACACCAGCACATGCCCTCCCGCGGCGATGGCCGGCCAGGATGCCTCCTGCACCTGCGTCGGTTTTCCCAGCGTTTTCCGAAACCATTCCGCCGTCTGATTGTCAAATAAATCCAGGCAATCCCTCATTTTTTCCCCGTCTCCACACTTTTTCTTTTATCTTATTCGTTTTTCCCTTGACAATCAATCTCTTTTTATTTATTATTTTAATGTTGGCAGCAGTTTTATCAAATTGCATGTCCCATCAAATTTCTATCGGCGCGTGGCTCAGCTTGGTAGAGCGCTGCGTTCGGGACGCAGAGGTCGCGTGTTCGAATCACGTCGCGCCGATTATAAAATGAACTCTCACTTCAGTGAGGGTTCATTTTTATATTATCCGCCGGAGCCGGAATACTCATCAGCTCCCGGCACAATATCCGTCGTAAAAATGACAGGGAGACAGAAAATGATAGAAGTCTATTATATGGAAGACGATGAGAATATTGCAACGGCTGTAAAGGAATACCTGTGCCGAAAAGGGTACGAAGTTTTTACATTCAGAACATTGGAAAGCGGAAAGAAAGCATTGGAGCACCATATTCCAAGCCTTGCACTGATCGACTGGAATATGCCGGACGGCCGGGGAAACAACTTTTGCAGATGGATACGTTCCAGATGGAAAGAACTTCCCATAATATTTCTCACCGTCCGGGAGGATACTCGCGATATTATTTCCGGCTTTGAATACGGGGCGGATGATTATGTGACAAAACCCTTTGAACTGGAGGTTCTGTACTCCCGCATCCACGCACTGCTGCGCAGGGCAGGAAATGTGCAGGGCCGGTATCTCTCCTGTGGTTCCATTTCAATAGACAAAAACAAAACGGCAGTATATTGCGGCGAAGAGGAAATTACGGTCAGCCAGTCAGAATACCAGCTCTTGCAGTATTTAATGGAAAATAAGGGAAAAACCGTCACAAGAGAACGGCTGTTGACTCAAATCTGGGATAATAATGGCAATTATGTCAACGATAATACCCTGACCGTGACCATGAAACGGCTCAGGGAAAAACTTCATCACCCGTCCTGTCTAAAAACAATACGGAGCTTTGGCTACCGCATGGAGAAGGATGGGATATGAGCAAAAATTCTAATGGTAAAACAGCGGTTTTGTTTCTGCTGTCGGCCGGGCTGATCCTGGCGGCGGCTGCCACATACCTTCTTTCTTTTTACTATCGCCAGGTATGTTTTCAAATACTGGGCGGATTCTGCCAACGTATGATTGAAAAAAATCCCGATTCCAGGCAGGTTGTTCTGGAATTGTTGAAAACACAGGATTTCCATACCGCAGGCGAAGCTATCTTGTCAGACTTTGGTTATCGTCCGTCAAATTTGGGGATCAGGGATACCACAGCCTTTTGGGTTGCTGTTATTCTATTTTTCGCAGGCGGCATACTGTTCTTTTTTTCTTACCGTTATTGGCGCGGAAAGTCCGAGGCCCGTATCCAGGCATTGACGGAATATCTGGAAAAAATCAATACAGGCCGTCAGGGATTGCTTCTTGAGTCTTCTGAGGATGCGTTTTCAAAATTGCAGGATGAAATATATAAAACGGTAACGGCGCTTTATCAGACAAAGGAAGAAGCTCTGACAGCACGAAACAATTTCGCAGAAAATCTCTCTAATATTGCCCATCAGCTCAAAACTCCCATTACCTCTATTTCCCTGTCTGTTCAGATGGCAAGAGAATGCTTGGGTACGGACAAAATACACGCCAATCTCAGAGAGATCGAACGGCAGCTCAACAGGCTCCTCCATTTGGAAGAGGCGCTGCTGCTGTTGTCCCGCATTGATGCAGGAACACTTGTATTTGACAGGAAACCAACGGATGTTTTCACAATCCTTTCTCTGGCGTCGGACAATTTATATGAGCTGTTCCTGGAAAAAGGCGTTCTGATGGATGTTCCGGAAATGGGTGAGATATCGGTCAATGTGGATTTAGACTGGACGATGGAAGCAGTCATGAATTTGATGAAAAACTGCATGGAAGCCACCGGATCAGGCACTGCTGTTCATTGTTCCTGTGAAAAAAATCCGCTGTATGTACAGATACAAATCTGGGATGAGGGGGAGGGATTCGCAAAAGAGGATCTGCCGCATTTGTTTGAACGGTTTTACCGCGGGGAAAGGGCAAAAAATACCGGAATCGGAATAGGACTTTCTCTTTCAAAGGCAATCATAGAAATGCAGGACGGAATCCTTCACGCATACAATCTTCCGAATGGCGGAGCCTGCTATGAGATTCGTTTCTACAGTCACTGAGGTGTCACTTTCATTTGTTATACTGTAACTACCTTGATGCCCGCGGGAATAACAGAAAGATTTGTATCAAGGTATGGCGTTATAACAAACAGGAGGATTTGACAACATGGAAATACTGAGATGTAACGGAATCGAAAAAGTATTTGGCAAAGGCGACAATCAAGTTACCGCCTTAAAGGGAATCAGCCTATCTATTGAAAAGGGCGAATTTGTTGCAATAATCGGGGCATCCGGCTCCGGAAAATCAACGCTCTTGCATATTTTGGGCACCGTAGACAAGCCCACACGCGGCACTGTAACAATTGACGGCGTTGACCTCAGCGGACTGAATGCTGCGGATGCCGCAATTTTCAGAAGGAGAAAGGTTGGATTGGTTTACCAGTTTTACAATCTGATTCCCACTCTGACAGCAGAAAAAAATATCCTGATGCCCTTGCTTCTCGACAAGAGAAAGCCGGATTCGGAATACTTCAGAACCATTGTAAGGACATTGGGAATCGAGGATAAGCTGAACAGTCTGCCAAGCCAGTTATCCGGAGGACAGCAGCAGCGCGTCGCAATCGCAAGATCCTTGATTTACCGCCCTGCCATTCTTTTTGCGGATGAACCCACGGGAAACCTTGACCAGAAAAATTCAAGGGAAATTATTGACCTCTTAAAGCTGTCAAACCGAACTTTAAAGCAGACAATACTTCTGATTACCCACGATGAAAAAATTGCGTTGGAAGCTGACCGAATTGTGACCATCGAAGACGGACAGATTGTCAGCGACCAGAAGCGGAGGTGAGCGGTATGTGGAAAGACTACTCCAGAAGCTATCTGAAAAACAATCGCGCTTCCGGCATATCCATTATGGCCACAGCCCTGGTTGCTGCAATGTTTTTATCGCTGTTATGCAGCATATCCTACAATTTCTGGGCATATGATGTGGAGCAAATCAAGTTGGAGGAAGGCGGCTGGCAGGGACGCCTTGTCTGTGAAACATCCGATTTCCATGACTTATCAGAAGATGCCGTGGCAGCTTTGGTCAACCAATTTGCAGCTGTGGAAAAAGCTGTGATCAACGAGAAATTATCCGGAAAACAGGGAACCGTGGTGGATCTTTATTTTATCAACGCCAGAACCATTTATCGTGATCTGCCGTTCATTGCGGCACAGCTTGGACTGGGCAAAGATTCCATTCAATACAACTCATTGCTCCTGTCACGCTATTTTATACACGACCCGGAGGATACCACCCCGCCCATGCTTTTGACAATGTACGCCGTGATACTGATGATTGCGGCGGTATCGTTAATCCTGATTATCCGGGGCTCCTTTGAATTATCAATGAATGCCAGAATCCATCAATTCGGTATACTTTCAAGTATTGGAGCCACGCCGGGGCAAATCAGAACCTGCCTGCTGCAGGAAGCAATGGTTTTAAGCCTGGCGCCAATGCTGATTGGCAGCATGTCCGGAATTTTAATCAGCTTTTGCGTCATCAAAGCAATCAATTTTTTTGCCGCCAACGCAGCCGGACGCCACGAAGCCGTTTTTCAGTATCATCCGTCCATATTTATTGCTACTCTTCTCATATCCTTCTTTGTCGTCATTTTTTCCGCGTGGATTCCCGCAGGAAAATTGAGCAGAATGACGCCCCTTGAGGCAATCAGAAATACAAACGGTTTCTTGCTAAAGAAAAAGAAAAATTCTCGTATTCTTTCCTTTCTTTTTGGTATGAAAGGAGAACTTGCCGGAAACGCATTAAAAGCCCGGAAAAAATATCTGCGGATCTCTACCTTATCGTTACTGCTGTCCTTTTTGGGATTTTCAATCATGCTTGTATTTACTACTCTTGCCGAGATCAGTACCAGATATACCTACTTTGAACGGTATCAGGATGCGTGGGATATCATGCTGACCTTAAAGGATACGGAACTATCCGGCTTCGGCTTGACAGATGAATTGCAGAATATTTCCAGGATACAAGATGCTGTGGTATATCAAAAGGCGGAAGCAATGACTTTCCTGCCGGAAGACATACTCAGCGATGAACTGACGTCACTTGGCGGGTTTGAACCGGTTGCGGGAACGCCCGGGACAGATGGCCGGTTTCAAGTATCTGTGCCGATTGTTGTTTTGGATGACACCAGCTTTTTAAACTTCTGTTCACAGCTTGGGATCAGACCGGATCTGGACGGCGCAATTGTATTCAATCAGATCTGGGACAGTATCAACAGCAATTTCCGCTATAAAAAGTATATTCCTTTTGTGAGAGAAGAGCGCCGGACAACAACACTTTATAATAACGAAAAAACCGTAGAAATACCTGTTTTGTCTTATACGCAGACTGTTCCCGTGCTGCGGGAGGAATATAAAAATTATGCTCTCGTACATTTTGTTTCACTCACCATGTGGAATAAAGCCTTAGAAACGGTATGTAAAGCCGAACCGGACAGCTATATCCGCATTCTTTCAGGCGAAAACGCGGAGCTTTCGGATTTAAAGAGTCTGGAACAGGAAATCGTGCAGCTTGTATCCGGAGAATATGAATTTGAAAGTGAAAACCGGATACAGGAAAGATTATCCAATGACAGCTTAATGCAAGGCAGCAAAATGATTTTTGGCGCCTTCTGTGTATTGCTTGCCATGATTGGAATTGCAAATGTGTTTTCAAATACACTGGGATTTCTCCGCCAAAGAAAGCGGGAATTCGCAAGGTATATGTCCATTGGTCTGACCCCCCGGGAAATGAGGAGCATTTTCTGCATCGAAGCGTTTGTGACAGCGGGGAAGCCTCTTATGATTACATTGCCTCTGACTGTACTGTTTGTGCAGTTTGCCGTAACGGCAAGCTATCTGGAACCCATGGTATTCTGGTCGGAAGCTCCGGTTGTTCCTGTTTTGCTGTTTGCGGCTGCGATCGTATCCTTTGTGTCGCTGGCTTATTACATTGGAGGAAAGCGCCTTCTGCACTGCGACTTGAATGAAACTTTGCGGGACGATACTTTGATTTAGTAAAAATTTCAGCTTTCAGCGTCCCCCCGCCGCCGAAAAGCCTCTCCCATGCCGAATACCACAAATACCGTTCCGGTACTCAGAAGCTGCTGGAAGCTGAAACTGTTGTTCACCGTGTAGCCCAACAGACAGAACCCGCAGGCAATGGCATAAGGATTCCCGCATCCTTTTTTTATCAGCCCCCGTATCCCACAGACCATCATTCCGCCAAAGCCTGCAAGGCCCAGAAGCCCCGTATCCACCAGAACCGTCAGCCACTCGTTATGAGCATTTGTGAGGCGGTAATAAAACATCCGCTCCACAAACTCCGCCAGTCCCAGGCTGGCTCCCTTATAGATAAATTCCGGCATACAGTCAGGCCCCACGCCCACAAGCTTATGTAATAAATCCTGCTCCGCAAAGCACCTGACTCCCGCCGCCCAGGTAGCCCCTCTGGCGCTCCCCCAGTTTTCGTCCAGGGTAAACACACCAAGCTCCGAAAGCGATCCCAGAATCCCCGGGCGCAGCGTGTTCAATACGGCCAGAAGCAGCCCCAGAAGCAGTACCCCAAGACTTCCCCACACTGCCATTCCCGTCAGCAGGCGAAACAGCCGGTCTCTTCGGACTCCCCTGTGCCCGTCCCGCCAGAGAAGCAGCAGAACCAGTACCGAAACCGCCATCATCACCACAGGTATCCAGCCCAGCGTAAGCCGGTCGATCAGCCCGTCCGTATAAGTCATCTTCTCCGGCGCAAGCCGCCTGACAACCGATATGATAAGGCAGCCCCCCCAAAGCAGAGCCATCCCCTGCCAGAAAGCACCCATCCTTGCAGGATCCTCTGCCGACATACGAAACAGCACCAGCAGAACCACCGCCAGGGTCATCAGGCCGCTCTGGCTTCCCTGAATCACCAGCGATGTAAACCCAATCAGCAAATAGCCCATTAAAAGCACTTTCTGCCAGGTCTTTTGCTCCCGCTGCAGCCAAAACATCACAACACCGAAAAAAAACACCGACACCGCATATCCGCAGTACCAGTTAATATTGCCTACGGTGGAGATAAACTCCGGGCCGGAGAACGCCATCTCCACGGGATAGATCCCGAAACGGTTGATACACCCGAACAAAAAAACCGCCACCGACACGCCCAGCATCAATCCGGGCACCCATTTCCGCGGCTTCCAGAACCGGGACACCAGAAAATACGCCATCAGCAGCAGAAGCTGCGGAAGCAGCCCCATATACCAGCCCTCCGCCCCCCAAAGCGCACCTTCTCTGTAATTTGAGCAGCCATAGGAAACCACCAGCGCCGCGCCGTACAACAGGGCAAAAAGATCCGCTGCCGAAAACCATCTTTTCAGCGTATCAGGCTCCCACAGCTTCCTTTTCTTTTGTTTCAAAAAGACCATAAGTCCCGCAGCCAGATAAAGCACTGTGGGAGCTGCCAGCACCTTTGCGGCCGTCACCCCAGCCCGGATAAAAAAAACAGCCTTGTCCGTGCCGATGTGTGCGTATCCGTCCTGAAAATAGAGAGGAAAAAGAAGCAGCATACAGATCAGATAAACCTGAACACCGTAATCCAGAAGTATCCCCGCAAAATACTGTATTTTCTCCCCGGCGCTTCTTTGTTGGCCTCGGCTTTTTTTCCTTTGTGTATATATAAACATGGACTACCTCCCGGACACAAATCTACTTTTCTTTAATGATAGTCCACTCTCTCCCTCCCGTCAAACTCTTTTCTCCTTTCCAGGCTTAAGCTTGCTTCATAGATCATGATAAATCCCAGCGGCCCCCCTATAATACCCCAGAGCCCAAACAGTTTAATCCCTGCATAGATAGACAGAAGAATAGCGATGGGCGATACCCCCACCCTTCTCCCAATCAGTTTCGGTTCCACCAGCTCCCGGATAAAAATGCAGGCCACATACAGCAGCACGCAGAACACCGCCTTGACATACTGTCCCAGAAAGAACTGCTGTATGCCCAGCGGAACCAGCACAATTCCCGTGCCGATAAAGGGCAGCGCATCCAGAACTCCCGCCAGCAGGCCCCAGAGTACGCCATGGCGCACCCCGCAGAGTCCCAACACCACCGCCGACAGCCCCCCGATCATGCTCATAATGATAATCTGCGCCTTAATATAGGTGGCGATATACCGGATAATGCCGCAGATGATCTCCAGAAGCATGTGATACTCCTCCCGATCCAGCATCCTGTTCATAATATCATCGTAATCCTTTGCCAACAGCACGGTGGCGATGAGAAAGCTGACCAGGAAACCGCCGAAGGACGCAGCCGCCCGGATAATCTCCAGAGACTGAGACAGCATTCCGGGGACAAACTCAAGCCGGAACCAGTCCAGTCCCTGCCCAATGCTGGTAAGTATGGTATTTTCCAGATATTCCTCGTCTATTTTAATGGTCTTTCCCACGGTGACACAGATCCGGTGCACCACGTCAAAGAGATCTCTCTCCAGGGAATCCAGTCCCGAAAGCCAACCCGGCAGACTTCCTACAATCCAGGAAAAAAGAACCCAGACCAGCAAGCCCAGCAGAATACAGGCGATCAGGAACAGAAATACCGCCCCCACCTGGCGATGAATTTTCAGTTTTTTCTGCAGCTTCTGGAGAAAGGGTCCGAAGATCGTCACAAAGAGCATTGCAAGAAGAACAGGCGCCGTGAGGGGCACAATAATCTTCAGAAATAAATAAACTGCTCCCGTCAGAAGGAGCAGCATTAAAGGTCTGTTTGCTTTCAATTTATCCGCCATACTCTCAAACCTCCCGGTCTTAGTATGGCTCATTTCCAAAGAAATATTTACTGGAATCTGTCCTGTTCCCCGGACAATGAAAAAAAGGAAAATCCCCGGGTCTGGGGCATTTTTTCAAAATGCAGCCGCTTCCCGCTGACAGGATGTACAAGTTCCAGCCTGTAAGCGCAGAGCGCAACGGTTCTGACACCCAGCCGCTGCGCTGCGGCCCCCGTCCGCTCATCGCCGTATTTTGCATCCCCCAGAAGCGGCACTCCCGCATTGGCCATCTGAGCGCGAATTTGATGGAATCTGCCTGTTCCGATGCGGATATCTGCCAGGGAAAGCTCATCCCCGGAGGATGCCCCAACTGTCTGAAGAACCCTGTAGCTTAAGATTGCGGGCTTCCATGCTGTCTCCTTCGGGCGCCCGGGCCCCTTTCCCGCTATCTGCGCTCTGCCGTCTGTTCCCTTCCGCAGGTAATCCACAAGCTCCCCCTCTTCCGAGGCAGGTTTTCCACAGAGCACGGCATAATATTGTTTATTCATCAGGCCGGCATTCCCCTGCCCGCCCAGCTGTGCCGTCAGCGCCGCAGCGGCACTGCGCTTTTTTGCAAAGACAAGCATTCCCTCCACAGGCTGATCCAGCCGGTGGATGATCCCCAGATATGGCGCACCCTTTCCCGGCGCAGTCCTGGCGAGATAGTTTTTCAGTTCACTGACCACGTCGGCCTGCTCCGTTTTGGCCGTCTGTGTGGCAAGTCCCGCCGGCTTCCAAACTACCAGCAGTTCTCCGTCCTCATATATGATTTCCGTCTTCATCTGCCTTCCCGCTCCTTAGGCTTTGGTCTTTCTTTTCCCGCAATAATCTGTCAGATTCTGAGTCCCCTGGGATAATGATTCTTCATGATTCCGCCCGCCAGCTTCCCCCAGCCAAGGGAAAAACCGTCCATACAGATCAGGTACCAGCCCTTCTCCCCCTCCGCCTGGAAGGTCTGGCCCCCCAGATATGCCATGACGGCGGGGTTCTCCCGGCTCAGGTTCCGAACATGCAGCACCTCCATGGGGGAAAGTGCCAGAGCCAGCGCGTGAGATGGCTCAAAGCGGTTCTTTTTCAGTACTCCCAGATGAAGTCCGGGCCTGAGAACCTTCAGGCCCGCAAGCTCCGGCATGGCATCAGGGACAAGATACAGATTGTCCCCAAAACAGAGATAACGGAAGCTTCCCTGCGGTTCCCCTTGCCCCCGAAGGCCCTGAGCACATGCCTCACTCAGATTTTCCTCGCAGAAGGCGGTAAATTCGCCCGGCTCTTTCCCCGAAGCTCCTTTTCCTCCGCCCGGAAGGCTGTCCCTCCATCCCTCCGGCACACTGCCTTCCTTTTCCAGAATCGCCGCAAAATGCCCCTCTCCCTTTACCTTGTGAGGCCAGAGGCGCCGCATGCCCTCAGACGCCAGCCGAAAGGCTCCGTGCCGTGCCAGAAAGCGCTCAATGCTTCCCTCGTTCTCCTCCCGGGAAAAGGTACAGGTAGAATAGACCAGCCTGCCCCCCGGCTGAAGCATCCCGGCGGCACAGTCCAGAATTTCATCCTGCCTCTCCGCGCAGAGCCGCACATTTTCCGGACTCCACTCCTGACAGGCGGCCTCGTTCTTGCGGAACATCCCCTCCCCGGAGCAGGGCGCATCCACAAGAATCCTGTTAAAATACCCCGGCAGCCTCTCCGCCAGACGCTCCGGCGTCTCATTGGTGACACAGGCGTTTCGGATTCCCATCCGCTCTATGTTTTCCGACAGGATCTTTGCCCTGCCGGGATGAATCTCATTGCACAGCAGAAGCCCCCTGCCCTTCAGCTTGGCGGCCAGCTGCGTGCTCTTGCCCCCGGGGGCCGCGCACAGATCCAGCACCCGGTCTCCGGGCCCCGCAGCCAGAAGCTCCGCAGGCAGCATGGCGCTGGGCTCCTGAATATAATAGAGCCCGGCCTCATGGCAGGGATGCTTTCCCGGCCGGTCGGCAGGCTCATAATAATATCCGTTTTCCGCCCAGGGCACAGCCGTCAGGCTGCCAAAGCATGTGACAGCCGTCCCGCCCTCCCGCGCACCGTACACCTCCGCGGCACTTTTTCCGTTCTCGTTCCGCTTCAGTCCGTTCAGCCGAAGCGCCTGATATCTGTCCTCCTCAAAGGTTTTGAGGAAGGCTTCGTATTCCTCCCCCAGCATTCCTTCCATTCTCTTAAGAAAAGCCTCCGGAAGCATCCCTGTCCGCCCTCTCTTTTCCGCGTTTTATGAAACCAGGTTTCTTCTTATTTTTTCATAAAACAATCCGGAAGTCAACGGGTATTCAGATACTTTTCCACCGCCCTCACCCGCGGCTGTCCCCGGCGGCCCAGGGTGATCTCCCGCAGCGCCCTGGTTCTGCCCTGCCTGCGGGTGCGCAGATGAACGGCGATTGTCACTCCGAAGCTGACGAACAGGAAGGTGTAGAAGCTGATGCCTCTGGATACCAGCATGGCAGGAGTTACCAGCTCCGCTCCGAATACAATCGTAAAGGCCTTCACGAAACCGCCCTCCGCAGGTCCTACCGCTCCCGGCAGCGGCAGGTTGCACACCGCCAGCGTCAGCAATGCCTGAAGCCCCGCCACCTGCACCCAGCTCGTTCCCTCCAGTCCAAACGCCAGATATACCGTCCAGGGCACGGAGAACAGCAGGCCCTGCTGCACCAGGCACAGAAGCAGCACTCTCACGGTCAGGCCCGGATTGCGCTTCACACACTCCGCCCCGGACCGGTACTCCGTCAGCATCTTTTCCAGCCTGCCCTCCGCCGTCTTCGGATCCCGCAGAATGCGAACCCCGGTCAGGAACCGGAGAACCCCGCCGCAGATTTTCCGGGAAGGCCCCGGCAGAAACATGAACATCATCATGCCGAATGTCAGCAGAAGCATCATGCCCGCGCCGTAGGCGAGCAGCAGTCCCAGTCCGCTGCCCAGAGCCCCGCGGACAGAGGGAAGAAACAGCCATGCTCCCACGCCCCAGATCAGCGCGGCCACCTGATAGCAGGAGGCAATCAGCATCATGTTCAGCGCTCCGTGGGCCACCGGAATCTCATCCTTATTCATATAATAAATCTGCGCCGGCTGTCCTCCCGTTGCGGAAGGAGTGATGGAGCTGACGTAAAATCCCACAAAGGAATAGCCCAGACAGCGGCTCCAGGGAACCTGATGCCCCAGCCGTCTCAAGATCTGCCAGGTACACAGCGCCTCGCACCCCACATAACCGAACATCATCCCCAGCCCGGGCAGAAGCAGCCATGGATTCAGATGCCTCAGATTTGCCCACAGCACACTCATTGTCTGTCCCTTCAGCAAAATACTTCCTGTCACTGCCATAAGCACCATCAGAAGCAATATCCCCAGTATATTTTTCTTATTCTGTATCATGCCGCTGCCTCCTCCGATCCCGCAATCGCAGCCATCAGCCGGTTAATTCCCTCTACCTCCAGCTGCTGCCTTACCATTTTCATCCGGGCTGCCGCCTGTGCCAGACGCTTCCCGTCCATCAGAATTTCTCTGATTTCCTCCGCACAGTCCTCCCGTCTCGCCACCCAGCCGATACCCTTTCCCGTCAGCCAGCGGGCATTGCCCTGCTCCTGGCAGAGAGAAGGCGGCCATGTGTAGATGGGCACCTGTGCATAGATGCTCTCAAAGAGTGTGATGCCTCCCGGCTTTGTGACAATCATATCGGCCTTTGCCATATATTCCCAGACACAGTCCGTGTAGCCCAGCACCTCTATATTTTCCCAACGTCCCGCCAGACGCCGGAACAGCTTTTTATTATGCCCTGTTATAATCGTGACCCGGGTATCCGGAATTTTGTTCAAAGCCTCATAAAAGCTTTCCTCAGAGGGCAGAAGCCCCAGTCCGCCGCCCATAATCAGAAGCTCCCTGTGCTGCCTTCCGTTCCTCTCCGGCAGTCTGCGGAATTCATCCCTCACTGGAATTCCCGTGATAAAGATCCTGGCAGGGGCCACCCCCTTTTCCTCCAGACTCTCCTTCACCTCCCGGCTGGGCACCAGATAACAGTCCGTGTTCCGGTTTACCCACTCGGGGTGGGAGGAAACATCCGTAATGCAGGTAAAGAGCGGGATATCCAGACAGCAGTTTTCCTTCCGCGCAGCCTCTTCCTTCAGCCGGGACATGATCTGGGCACACAGTGGATGGGTGGCAATTACCGCATCGGGACGATACTTTTCCAGAAGCTCCGCCAGCTTATCCAGAAACAGCCCCTCCAGAGGAGGACGCGCATCGGTATGCCCCATGGCCGTAAGTTTATACCAGGTATTAAAAAGATAAGTTCCGTGAGTTACAACCAGATGAAAAAATTTATAAATTGCCTCGGAAGCATTCGGCAGCACATAGGCGGGAAAGTCCTCCACTTCCACGACTGCGTCGGGAAATCCTCTCAGCAGCTGCTGCCGCAGAGACTGTGACGCCGCCCAGTGCCCCATACCGAATTTTCCTGTCAGGATTAAGATGTTCATTTTAAGCCCTTGCCTTTCTTACGTTTACAATGTAAGTATAGCGAGGCATTCTAAAAATGAATCAGAGAAAAAACGAAAAAATTTATAAAGAAAATCTTTCTTAAACTTTAAAGCGGTAGCCCACTCCCCAGATCGTCTCAATATATTGGGGCTTTGCGGTGTCCGCCTCGATCTTCTCGCGGATCTTCTTAATGTGCACCGTCACCGTTGCAATGTCTCCGATGGAATCCATGTCCCAGATCTCCCGGAACAGCTCTTCCTTGGTGTAGACATGGTTGGGATTCTCGGCCAGGAATGTCAGCAGGTCGAACTCCTTTGTGGTAAAGGTCTTCTCCACACCGTCCACATAAACCCGGCGGGCCGTCTTGTCAATCCGGATACCCCGAATCTCCACAATGTCATTCTGCGGCTTCTGATTCGTCCCTACCAGCCGCTCATACCGCGCCATATGGGCCTTCACTCTGGCCACCAGCTCACTGGGGCTGAAAGGCTTCGTCATATAGTCGTCCGCGCCCAGGCCGAGCCCTCTGATCTTGTCTATGTCATCCTTCTTTGCGGAAACCATCAGGATGGGAATGTTCTTCTCCTGCCGGATCCTCCGGCATACCTCAAAGCCGTCCATGCCGGGCAGCATCAGATCCAGAATCACCAGATTATAATCTCCGTTCAGCGCCGTGGTCAGACCCTCGTCGCCGTTGCTGCAGATGTCCACCTGGAAATCCGAAAGCTCCAGGTAATCCTTCTCCAGATCCGCAATGGCAATCTCGTCCTCAACAATCAAAATCCTGCTCATACCTTCCTCCTTATAACTACTTCCCGTCCTGCAATTCAATGTATTTCCTCAGCACAAAATGCATACAGGTTCCTTCCTCTTCCCTGCCCGTTGCCCAAATATATCCGCCGTGATCCTCAACGATCTTTTTCACGATGGAAAGCCCGATGCCGCTGCCTCCCTGGGCGGAATTGCGGGATGCATCCGTGCGGTAAAACCTCTCGAATATTTTCCCCAGATCCTTCTGGGCAATGCCCTTTCCGTTATCCTCGATCTCCACCCGGATGGAATCCACCTCATCCAGAATCCGGATGTCAATGACGCCCCTGGGCTTATCCATATATTTTACGCTGTTGCTGATAATATTATTGATGACCTTTTTCATTTGTTCGGGATCCGCAATGATCACCGTGTCGGGGGCTGCAAGGTTGGAATAATTCAGCTGGATGTCCCTCTGCTCCAGATCCATCCCCACCTCCTCCACACAGTCCCCAAAGTAATCCGCCACGTTGATCCGGTGAAAATTATAGGGAATCCGGTTATTGTCAATGCGGGAATAATAGGTCAGCTCATTGATCAGACGCTCCATGTCGTTTGCCTTGCTGTAAATGGTCTTGATATATTTATCTATTTTCTCCGGCGTGTCGGCCACCCCGTCCATTATGCCCTCCACATAACCCTTGATGGCGGTGATGGGGGTCTTTAAGTCATGGGAAATGTTGCTGATCAGCTCCCTGTTCTGCTCCTCGCTCTCTCTGCTCTCCTCCGTGGACTCCTTCAGGCGCAGGCGCATGTCCTCATAATTGCGGTACAGATCCCCGATCTCTCCCTTGAAGCCTGTCTCCAGGGCATATTCAAAATTACCCTCCTTGATTTTGCGCATGGCCACATTCAACTCATTGACAGGGATAAACACTCCTCTGTGAATCCATTTGGTCAACATGATGCCGGTGAAAATAAGAATCAGGAAGATGGCAATGAACATATCCACCAGAAGATGCTTGGAAATCAGATTGTTGGCCTTGGTCACCACAAAGGCGCTGCCCTCGTCACCGTCCGGAAAGATAAAGTCCACCTGCTTTACAAACTTGTCAAGCTCGTCGTAATAAAAGCCGGAATCCTCTGAAAACTCGCCGTCTCCGTATCCCGGAAGCTTGGAAAAAATAGCTTTGGCCGCCGTCTCATTCCCGGCGTAAAAAAGCTCCTTACCCTTTCTCACGATAATATAGGTAGACCTGCGGGCAATCTCCGAGTTCACCTGATCCAGGTATTCCACGTCCGCCAGCCTGGAAGCGTCCCGCTTCACCTGATCCCGCAGCACAAGGAAAGCCTTGTCCGTCCTCTCCACAATCTCCCGCATGTTCTCCGAGACAGCGGAATAGTCGATCTTATCCATGGGCAGCCCCTTCTGTACATTCATCAGATAAAGCCCGATCCCACAGAACGCAAGCGCCGTCAGCACCAGGGGCAAAACAATGATCATAATAAAAGTGACCTGAAGCCTTGTCTTGAATTTCATTACACTTCCCCCTTATTTTCGATTATAACACTTCAACATAAGAAATGTGTAAACTGCACCGAATTTTATCCTTAAAAAATTATAAACTGTAGGGACTGGTTCCGCTCTGTTTTCGGTTTTTCTATTTACATTTTCCCATAAAGAAAATAGAATAGAGAACATGCCGGTGTACCGGCCGGAATGAATGCCCCCAAAATACGGGCAAAAAAGCGGGAGCGGATTTATGAATGAAAAGATTATGATCGTGGACGATGAGACAGCCATCGCTGATCTGGTAGAGGTTTATTTACAGAATGAAGGATATCGGGTGTTTAAGTTTTATAACGCCGCAGACGCCCTTTCCCTTCTGCAGCGCGAGGAGATGAGCCTTGCGGTTCTGGATGTGATGCTGCCGGACATGGACGGGTTCACCCTGTGCCGCAAAATCCGGGAAAATCACTTTTTCCCCATTGTCATGCTCAGCGCCAGGGTGGAGGACAACGATAAGATCACAGGGCTGACCCTGGGGGCCGACGACTATGTCACAAAGCCCTTCAATCCCCTGGAGCTGGTGGCCCGGGTAAAAACTCAGCTCAGACGTTATACGCGCTACAACCCGGGAGAACCCCCGGCGGCCACGGCCAGAGAACATTCCATCCGGGGACTTTGTATTTCCAAAGACAGCCATAAGTGCCTGCTGAACGAAAAAGAGCTTTCCCTGACACCCATTGAATTTGATATCCTCTGGTATCTGTGTGAACACAGAGGAAAAGTGGTCTCCTCGGAGGAGCTTTTCTCACAGGTCTGGGGCGAAGCATATTTTGACAGCAACAATACCATCATGACGCATATCGCAAGACTCCGGGAAAAAATGCAGGAACCGGCCCGCAGGCCGAAATATGTAAAAACAGTATGGGGGGTGGGATATACCATTGAATAAGCAGAATACATTCTCTATTCCTGTCCGGTGGAGACATCCGCGAACCCGAAAGCAGCGAAAAAAGTCCCTCAGCGCCCAGAGCAGACGGCTCTCCATTCAGCTCCTGCTGCAATATGCCGTGTCCCTGGTTCTCCTGCCCTTGGGATGTATCGTTCTCTTCGTGCTGGCCGCCAACGGGTACGTCGCATACCGGCAGATCACCAACGACGAATCCAGCATTATCTTCTGGCTCGCCCAGCTATTCAGGGACACCCTGATGCTCTGGGGAATCCTTGCGGTCTTCCTTGGCTGGCTTTTTCTGACCTGGTATTTTCTGTGCAGGCCGCTGCGTTATCTGGATGAAGTGGTCTCCGCAGCGGAGGCCCTCACCTCGCCCGGAGAGACGCCCATCTCCCTCTCCCCCGGCCTGCGGGACATGCAGGACAATCTGAATCTGGTCCGGGAGCGCGCCCTGCGAAACGCCATGCTTGCAAAGGAGGCTGAGCAACGTAAAAATGATCTGATCGTCTATCTGGCACATGACCTGAAAACGCCTCTGACCAGCGTCATCGGCTATCTGACACTGCTGCTGGATGAACCTCAGATTTCTCCGGAAATCCGTGGACGCTACACCGGTATCGCACTGGAAAAAGCGCTGCGGCTGGAGGATCTGATCAATGAATTTTTTGATATCACCCGATTCAACCTGACCTCCATTGCACTTGAGACGGAATTCATCAGCTTAAGCCGTATGCTGGAACAGGTGATCAGCGAATTTTTGCCCGTGCTGGCGGAAAAGGAGCTGACCTGGCAGGCAGAGATTCAGCCTTCCGTAGAGCTGCTCTGTGACCCGAACAAGCTGGAGCGGGTCTTTGACAACCTGATCCGCAATGCCGTCAACTACAGTTACCCCGGAACAGAAATCCGTCTTTCCATGAGCCTGCGGCAAGCTGCAGAAGATTTCGGCACGCCTGCGGAACCCTGCACGGTTCTCATCACCGTGGAAAACCATGGAAAAACCATTCCTCCGGACAAGCTGTCGCATATTTTTGACCAGTTCTTCCGTCTGGATTCCTCCCGTTCCTCATCCACCGGCGGCGCGGGCCTGGGACTGGCCATCTCAAAGGAAATCGTGGAGCTTCACGGAGGTACGATTGCCGTTGCCAGCCAAAATGAGACCATTCTTTTCACAGTGACACTGCCTGTAAGAAATTCGTAGGATTTCTTACAGATTTTCTTAGGATTTCGGAAATAAAACCTGAATAGATAAAACACTCTGTTCTGATAAACTTCGGATATGGGACAGAGTGTTTTTTGTTTTGTAAAAATTCCGTCCCTTCATCAAAACAGGAAGGAGACCGCAAAATGGTCAACACAGACATGAAAAAAAATATACTGATATTTTTCGGAGGCTGCTCCTCCGAATACAGCGTTTCACTATCCTCCGCGTCAGGCGTCCTTCTCAACCTGGACCGCGAAAAATACCGCCCCGTTCCTGTGGGCATCACTCAGACGGGAGAATGGTTTTATTATACCGGTTCTGCGGAAAAGCTTCTGGACGACAGCTGGCTGAATGAGCAGGATTGTGTGCCTGCCCTGCTCTCCCCCAACCGTGGGGAAAAGAATCTGCTGCTTCTTGGAGATACCGGTGTGGAACGGATTCCTGTTGACGTGGCATTTCCCGTACTTCACGGCAGAAACGGGGAGGACGGCACCATGCAGGGGTTGATTGAGCTGGCGGGAATTCCTCTGGCAGGCTGCGGCGCTCTGGCCTCCGCCCTGTGCATGGATAAGGATCGGGCCCATAAGCTGGCCGGCCTGGCAGGCGTCCGCATTCCCCGGGCTCTCGTACCGGAAGGCCGCACCTGTGCCGATCTGCTTTCCGAAGCCCGGGCCTTTGCCCGGGAAACAGGCTACCCGCTGTATGTAAAACCCGTAAAGGCAGGCTCCTCCTACGGCGTCACAAAGGTAACGGATGAAAGCAGGCTTGCGGACGCCGTCTCCCTCGCACTGCGCTACGACGACCAGGTGATTCTGGAGGAAAATATAGGGGGCTTTGAGGTAGGCTGCGCCGTGCTGGGCAAAGACCGGCTGATTACCGGAGAGGTGGACGAAATCGAGCTGGCCGGAGGATTTTTTGACTTCACGGAAAAATATACCCTGAAAACCTCCGCCATCCATGTCCCCGCAAGAATCCCGGCCGAAAAGGCCACTGAAATCAAGGAGGCGGCAAAGCGTATTTACCGGGCGCTCGGCTGCAGCGGCTTTGCACGGGTCGATCTGTTTCTGACGCCCGAAGGTCAGATCGTGTTCAACGAAGTCAATACCATTCCCGGCTTTACGGAACACAGCCGCTACCCCGGCATGATGAAAGCCGCAGGCTATTCCTTCCGGGAAATCCTGACAAGAATTATTGAGCTGGCCCTGGAACAGCCGGCAGAAAGCTGCGCAGATACCCGCTTTTAACCACACTTGGAGGTGATACACTTGGAAAAAATTACCCTGACAGAGAACCGGATTTTTCAGGGCAGCCTGATTCTGGTAAACAGCAAATACAGCTTCCGCTCGGAGCCGGAGGAACGGCTCATACCCGTCCGGGAATCCGTTCCCCACATTCTGCTGCAGCGCTGCGCCGTGGTTCTGCTGGAACAGCTCATGTATAAAATCGACGGCTGGAGCTCCATTGTTCCGGTCAGCGGCTGGCGGGCCAGGAGCGAACAGCAGCAGATCTGGGACGACTCACTGGCGGAAAACGGCCTGCCCTTCACCCAAAAATATGTGGCCGTCCCGGGACACAGCGAGCACCAGACCGGTCTTGCCCTGGATCTCGGTTTAAAGAGCGATCATATTGACTTCATCTGTCCGGATTTTCCTGACACGGGCATCTGCCGGAAATTCCGGCAGACAGCGGCAAAATATGGTTTCATACTGCGCTACCCTGCCGGAAAAGAATCCGTTACCGGGATCGGGCATGAGCCCTGGCACTTCCGGTATGTAGGAACCCCTCATGCCGGAATCATGTCGGAGCATGATCTGACGCTGGAAGAATATACCGACTTTATCCGGGAATATCCCATTTATTCCCGGCCCTATATGATCAAAAACGGCTCACAGGAGGCTGCCGTGTCCTTTATTTCATGCACCGCGGCCCACATGACAGTGGAGATTACCGGAGAATATCCCTACACCGTCTCCGGAAACAACGTGGACGGCTTCATCCTGACGGAATTTCTCCGCTGATGGATGGGTTAGATTTTTATGGAGTATAACAATGAGTAAGGCACAAAAAAACTATGGCGGGCTCGATTTGTTCCGCCTTGCAGCCGCCCTTCTGGTTGTGGCTATTCATACCTCGCCGCTGACATCGGTAAACGGCGAAGCAGACTTTTTCTTCACACGGGTTCTGGCAAGAATCGCCGTGCCCTTCTTCCTTATGGTGACAGGACACTTTATGCTTGCGGAGCTGTCTCCGGGCGGAACCGCTTTCTTCCCTGACAGGCGTTCATTCCTTACCCCGCGCCTGAAAAAATACCTGCTGCGGCTCTCTCTGCTCTATGGCGCATCCATTCTGCTCTATCTTCCCGTAGGTATTTATGCAGGTCACTATCGTGAGCTGACCTCCGGCGGGCTGCTGCGCATGCTGCTATTCGACGGAACCTTTTATCATCTGTGGTATTTTCCCGCCTGCATCCTGGGCGTACTGTTGGTATCTCTGCTGGCCCGGTATCTGACGCTGTGGAATATCACCGTGATCTCCGCAGTCCTCTATGTCATCGGTCTTTTCGGGGACAGCTACTTCGGCCTGGCGGAAAAAGTTCCGGTATTAAACGGCATGTATGCCGCACTGTTCCAAATCTCTTCCTATACAAGAAACGGAGTGTTCCTCGCTCCCCTGTTTCTTGTATTGGGCGTCTGGGCCGGTCAGTCGCCGGCGGGGAGAGTTCTGTTTCGGAACACAGATCCTTCCCCGTCAGCCGATGCCGACGCTTCCGCTCCAAAAACCATGCCGGTGTATATCCTGGGCCTGATCCTCTCCTTCTGTGCCATGACCGCAGAGGCATTTATCCTGCACCGCTTTCACCTGCAGCGCCACGACAGCATGTACGTTTTTCTGATTCCGGTGATGTTTTTTCTGTACCGCTGCCTGCTGGCCGCCCCCGTGCCCTCGAAAAAAATACTGCGCACCGCCTCCACCTGGATCTATGTACTTCACCCGGCCTTTATCGTAGTAATTCGGGGCGCCGCAAAGCTGCTGCACCTCACCGGCCTCCTCGTAGACAACAGCCTGCTGCATTATCTTGCCGTCTGTCTTCTCTCTCTCTGCGCCGGATTTGTGATGACCTGGCTGACAGGCCTGATTTCCCCGCACCTGCACAAAAATGCAGCGGATACCCCTTGCAGGGAAGGAACCGGGCGGGCGTGGATCGAACTGGATTCTGCCGCCCTGGAGCACAACCTGCGTTTCCTGCAGTCCTGCCTGCCCGAGAATTGCAGGCTGATGCCAGCAGTCAAGGCAAATGCCTACGGTCATGGTGCAGAACAGATCGCCGGAGAGCTGAACCGCCTGGGCATACAGGATTTCTGCGTGGCCTGCGTGTCTGAGGGCATAAACCTGCGCAAAGCAGGTATCAAAGGACAGATTTTAATCCTGGGCTGTACCCATCCCGACCAGTTTTCGCTTCTTGGCCGTTATCACCTGACGCAGACCGTGGTAGATATGGAATACGCCCGCAGACTGCAGCAATACGGCAGGAGGCTCCATGTGCACATTGCCGTGGATACAGGCATGCACCGCCTGGGCATCCGCTGTGAGGATGTGGAGCAGATCGCCGCGGTTTACCGGATGAAAAATCTGACTGTGGACGGAATCTTCACCCATCTGGCCGCAAGTGACTCTGATACAGAGGAAGACAGAGCCTTTACAGAAAGTCAGATTCTGGCCTTTTACCAGGTTGCAGATGCATTGGAGGCAAAGGGCTGTCCCTGTGTTGGTCTTCATCTGCTCTCCAGCTACGGTATTCTGAACTACCCAAAAGCCGCAGCAGACTATGTGCGCCCCGGCATTGCCCTGTACGGGGTGCTCAGCAGACCCGATGAACTGCCGCCCAATTCCCTGCTGCCCGTCCTTTCACTGAAGGCGCGTGTAGCCTCCGTCCGCACCCTGCACCCCGGTGAATCCGCAGGATATGGTATGGCTTTTATCGCATACCGTAAGACAAGGATTGCCGTCCTTTCCGTGGGCTATGCCGACGGCCTGCCCAGAGAGCTGTCCTCCGGCAGAGGCCATGTTCTCATACACGGAAAAAAAGCGCCTGTCATCGGACGCATCTGTATGGATCAGACCCTTGTTGACGTCAGCGAGATTCCAGAAGTGTCCGGACAGGACACAGCGGTTTTAATCGGCTGCTCCGGGCCGGAACGAATAACCGCCCAGGAGCTGGCAGAGCAATGCGGCACCATAACCAACGAGATCCTGAGCCGCCTGGGCTCACGGCTGCCCCGCATTCCAAAAGAGGCTCCGTAAAAAACAAAAAACCTATTGACATCTTCCCGAAAACAAATATAATAAAACAGTAATGATTACTGATTTCCAGAGAGGTGACACTTTGGCTACGCTGAAATACAGTAAGCAGCGGGAGATGATCAAGGAATTTCTGATGACGCGGAAGGATCACCCCACTGCGGACATCGTCTATATGAATGTGCGGCAGGAAAATCCCAATATCAGCCTGGGCACAGTATATCGCAACCTGACTCTTCTGGCGGATATCGGTGAAATTATCCGGCTTCGGGTGGGCGACGGCGTGGATCGCTTTGATGCCGATACTTCTCCGCATTATCATTTTGTCTGTACGGAGTGCGGCCAGGTAACGGATCTGAAAATGGAAAGTATAGAAAACATTACGGAAATTGCAGGGGCGGGCTTCGACGGCCACATTGCCGGTCATGTTACCTATTTTTATGGATGCTGTCGCCATTGTATGCGCTCACAAAAGCTTTCATAGCTTTTAGTATAATAAAGAAAAGGAGACAAGTATTATGAAATTTGTATGTCAGGTATGCGGTTATGTTTATGAAGGGGATGCTGCACCCGCTGAATGTCCCATCTGCCATGCTCCCGCAGAGAAGTTTACCGCTCAGTCCGGCGAGAAGACCTGGGCTGCAGAGCATGTTGTAGGCGTTGCACAGGGCGTGCGCGAGGATATTATCAAGGATCTGCGCGACAACTTCAACGGAGAGTGTTCTGAGGTCGGCATGTACCTTGCAATGTCTAGAGTTGCCTTCAGAGAGGGTTATCCTGAGGTTGGCATGTACTATGAGAAGGCCGCTTATGAGGAGGCCGAGCACGCGGCTAAGTTTGCAGAGCTGCTGGGTGAGGTTGTCACCGATTCCACAAAGAAGAACCTCCAGATGAGAGTGGACGCCGAGAACGGTGCAACCGCAGGCAAGACCGACCTTGCAAAGAGAGCCAAGGAGCTGGGGCTTGACGCAATCCACGACACCGTACATGAAATGGCCCGCGACGAGGCAAGACACGGCAAGGCATTTGAAGGACTGCTTCAGAGATACTTCGGCTAAGAAAGAGGTTTTGTAAAACCAAAGAAAGACGACATTTTAAGGGGATTGGCTCTTTGGGGCGGATCCCCTTTAAAAGAGCCCTCTTTCGAGAGCTCAAACGGTACACTTCTTATTCATTTTTTTTACGCGCTTTTAATACAATTCGTGCCAGAATTGCAAATTCCATATTTTTTAAAAACTCGACGCTTTCACCATCAAATTCTCGTAACAAATCTTCGAGCCCAACGAAAAGTTAAAAAAATGCTCCATTTTTTCTTCACTAATAGTCAAAATCGTCCCGCTTGTAAAATCATCAGGTGCTTCTGCCTTGCATTTGTGATAATCGTTCTCCTGGGAACTTACAATACTATACTTACTATAAGTATCAGAAAAATTTGAAAAGGCACAATAACTGGTTTTATTATTAGAAAGTGCATTTTACCTTGTTTTTTACTGTGAAGACCAATATAATAAATATAAATAGCAGCAATCGTTAAGAATATAGGACATTTCCTATATTGAGCATCTACCTGCCCATTTTATAAGAAGATTCAAAAAGGAGGAGCCCTCTAATTCCTAATAAAAGAGGAGCAACAACATGAATATAGAAATTATCCAGAGCCTATACCGTACTGAAAAAATAAAATGGTCTACACATTGCCTTGAACGTATGCAGGAAAGAGATATAAGCATAGATGATATCGGTGGCTGTATTATGTCTGGTGAAATCATAGAAGATTATCCTGATGATTTTCCACATCCAAGTTGTTTAATATTTGGCTATACTATTCATCATAAAGTATTGCACACTGTTGTTGGCTCTGATGGTAAAGTCCTTTATATTATAACGGCATATTATCCAAACGCTGTAAAGTTTATGGAAGATTTAAAGACGAGGAGGGATAAATAGATGTGTATGTATTGTAAATGTAATGATTTAATCGAATCTACCACGACCCATGTAGTAAATTATAAGGGATGTGTGATTATCGTGAAAAATGTCCCCTGTGAAGAGTGTGAGCAATGCGGCGCAAAATATTATTCAGATGAAACGGCACGACAGTTAGAGAAGTTAGTAAACACGGCCAAACAGCTTATGCAGGAGATCTCAGTAATCAATTATACAAAGGTTGCATAGCTTTGTGAATACTATACCTCTTTAACAGATCCTCAGAAGCCATACCAAGTCTGCCCCCGCTAAGAGAGCTAAAGTTGCTAACCTGGATGCAATCCACGACACCGTACATGAAATGGCAAGAGACGAGGCAAGACACGGCAAGGCATTTGAAGGACTGCTTCAGAGATACTTTGGCTAAGAAAGAGGTTTTGTAAAATCAACATTTTTCAGGATTTAAGGGTATGTTGGAGCAATCGGACATACCCTTATTTATGTGCAGGCAGTCGTGTCTTCTTTAGAGAAACACACACCTTTAAATGTGGGTCTGTGTTTTGCTGAATATACAATAAAAAAGAAGGTTAGCTGCTCTTTCATCTATAACCAGCTATCCCTCTTTATTCTCCTTTGTCTGAAAATCACTGTCTTTTATAAATTCTGCTATGTCTTGTATCTGACAATCCAATATATTACACAACATATTAATAGAATGAGTGCTGATGCCCTCATTGTTCCGTAATCGTTGCAATAGCGATTTGCTTAGATTATAGTCTGTCACTAAATTGTACTGGCTAATTCCCTTTTCCTTTAGGGTTTCCCAAAATCGATCATATTTTATCATAATTTCAGCAAAATTTATTGTCTCCTTTCTCTTGCATATTTATAATTTTAAGTCTATAATAGGTTTGACTGAATGGTCTATTTTTAGACCCTGACAAAAGGAGAAAACTATTATGAAGAAAAAAACTGCAGTATTAATGTTTGCACTGGCATTGTCTTTATCCGTTGTGGGATGTGGAAACAGTGCAGAACCAAAACAAGAAGAGCCACAGGAGACAAGGCAGGAATTAGGTTATGATGGCGTTGAGCAAGGGTCTGATTATAGTGATATAATTGGAAAGGTATTTGAAAATGATGATATTTATGTAAAAGTTGAAACTACAGAAAGAACATTTGGAATCAACGGAGATTATACAAACGAATATAAGACATTAACCGCCGATAAGGAACTTAGCATTTATTGTGATGGTGGATTTGAGATTGGATATATCAAACAGGGGGCAGCAATTGAGATAGAACTTGGAACCTTTAACGGAAATCCCAGCGCATATTATCGTTTTAAAAATCCAATCAGTGACTTACCATTTGATTATATTTATGTGGGTAGTCTTGATTGCGATTTGATTTTTGAATCTGCAGAAATGGAAACAGAGCCAGAACAGCAGGAACAATCCGATCCATATGATGAAATACTGACAAAGGTCGGATATGACAAGGATAAAACATATACTATGGAGGAATACCTGATTATACTCAAAAAGATTTCGAACGAGATGGAAAAAGAAATTAATTCGGAGCTTATTGGATTGTTATCTCAATCAATCAGTGAAGATAAACGCTGGGATGACTTCCGCATAGGTTATTACACCTATACCTATGATTTCTCAGATCACGAAAAAATGCTGGAAGAAACGAAAAATTATATTTATAATCTGCAGGTTGATTCTCTGGGATATGACAGCATTATGGAAGTGTATTTTTATGAAAATGAGGGAGTAGAAAATCAAGTTGTTGTTATCAGAAAAATATCTAACGAAGTAGAATAAGATAATTTTTCAGGGAGGTTTCGGTAAAATACGAAGCCTCAGACTGTAGACAAAATGGCTCCGGGATTTATATCCCGGAGCCATTTTTCTCAGCTCTACAGATTTTTCATTGGTTCTCCCCATTTACCGAGATATCTTCCATCAATGGAAGAATAGGTATCCTCGCCTGGCGCCAATACCGGAGCAGCCTTCCTCAATCTTTCTGTAAAGGGAATCTCCGTATCCAACAGTTTTTCATCCTGCGTTACATTACGAATTAAACAAAGAAAAATATCTGAGCCATCTCCCATGGAAATTTCTTTCTTCACTTCCAGTTCAAAACTGACCGGACTCTCTGCAATGGTTGGCACATCCAACACTTGCCCCCACTCTACAGCAGGCAGACATTTCATCTTATCAGGTGTGGTTCTGCCAAAGGTACAACCATAATAATCTGCCAAAGGCAGCAACTGCTCAGATACAAGATTAGCTGAAAACACACCGTTTTTGCGTATCAAATCCTTGGTCTGTTTTTCCTCACCTATACAGGCCATCACCCCGAGCCCTTCCGAGGAATGATAATATCCAAACCAACAGAAAAGACCAAAATGGGGCTTTCCATCTTCCTGTTTTGTGCCATAAAGAAATAACGCCTGTGGGCAGAAATCATTACCAATCTCAGTTTTTATTTTTGCCATCGTGTACATCCTTTCCTTTTTTCAACGCCTGTTCCGTTCGCTCCAAATTGAAAACGATACGGTCAAGATATTGTTCTAATTCCTTGATTTCCTCTTCTTCAAAATCCTTAAAAAACAAGCTGTTCATCTGTTGAGAGACCTGATCGTAACGTTCCTTCAATGCGCGGGCTTTGGGTGTCAGGCTAATCAGGCTTTGACGCCGGTCAGAAGCTGAAGCTTCTCGACAGATTAACCCATTCTCCTCCATCCTGCAAAGCATTACTGTAAGTGTATTTTTTGCCAATCCCGTCTTTTGCGCAAGTTCCACAATAGGAATGCCTTCACTTTTCCACAACACATACAGAATATGCCCCTGTGGCCCATTAAATTCCTCTACACCGCATGTCTGCAAAAGCCGATCAAAAACTCTTCCCTGAATCTGTTTAATATGAGAAATCAAAAAACCTGTTCTTGTTTCCAGTTTTAACACACCTTTCCCTGCTCCACCGCTCCGCAAGGATAGAAGCGATAGTTTTGCTGTATAAGCCACAGCGTAATTTCCTATAGGATAAAAAAGGACGTCTCCTTTTTATAAAAATAGTACTATATAGAACTTATTATGTCAAGAAGCAAATTATGTTGAACCGATCTTTTGGATAAGATAAACTTTCCCGCAATTTACTATTGTTACAAAAAGCAACTTCTGCTACACTAAATCTACACAAGCCGATAAGATTTAACTATATTTTAAGAATAACAAAAGAAAGCATGGTGCCGTTATGAATCATAAAAAAGTTTCAAAAAAATTTATTTACATATCCTGCCTGTTAATTGTATTTATGATTTGTGCTGCAGCTTATCTTGGCATAGCACGAAGATCAACTCCCCCTACAATCAGCAACACAGCCGAACAAGGGAACGCGAAGGAAATGGATACAGCAGAACAATGGAACAGAAAGGAAATTGAAGTAGCCCAGGCATTATATGATTTTGATAAAACAATTAAACATGTGTTCGTAAATATAGAAACTTCTGACAATGAGATACTGTCTGCAAACATATTTGTTGTTTCAGAAGAGATGATAACCGAAGCGGTTGAGCAGGATGTCATAAAGTCCATTGCATCAGGGCTTCTTAATCTTGATACTCAAGATATCAGTATTCTATACACAGACAGCGAATCATTTACCGAGCAGGGCAGGTAATCATTCAATTTATGAAACCCGTAATTTTGACTGTCTTTTCTTCTTGACATCATCCCCTGCACATACTACTATAATCCTGTTCTTGCCGGCAGGATCCATTCCAAGACAATACATTCAAAAAAGATAGGCAGAAGGAGGTTCTTTATGTTCCGCAAAATGAGAAGAAGCAGACAGGAATTATCCGTAGAGGAATGTCTCGCCATACTGGAGCGGGGAACCTGCGGCGTGCTTGCGGTATCCGGCGACGAAGGATATCCCTATGCCGTGCCCATCAGCTATGTCTATGACAATGAAAAAATATACTTTCATTCCGCCGTAAGCGGTCATAAAATAGACGCGCTCTCGCGGAACGACAAAGTGTCCTTCTGTGTGGTGGATCAGGACCGTATTGTGCCCGAGGAATATACCACCTGCTTCCGAAGTGTCATTGCGTTTGGAACGCTGCGCATTCTTTCGGAGGAAGCTGCAAAAAGGTCCTCCATCGAAAAGCTGGCCCTGAAATACGCCCCTGCAGACAGTGCATCCAACAGGGCCCAAACCATAGAGCGGAGCTGGGAAGCTTTCTGTATGCTGGAAATGACCATCGAGCACATAACAGGAAAGGCAGCAAAAGAGTTGATCCACAGCCAGCCGTCACAATAAGTGTTCTATCCTTCAGGAAACGATTGACAGTATTTGGAAGAAGTGTTATCTTGATATATAGATTATCTACACTATAGGGGATCTATATTTATGAGCAAAAATTTTTATCAGGTCAGTTATCTGGATATGATTGTTCTGAAGCTGCTAAACGACCGTGATATGTATGGCTATGAAATTATGGACGAGCTGTCACAGCGCTCTCAGGGCGTCTGCGACCTGAAGGCAGGCACTTTATACCCCGTTCTGGCACTGCTGACGGAACAGGAGCTGGTCGTTCCCTATGAAAAATATACGGAAAACCACAGAATCAGAAAATATTACAAAATTACCCCAAAGGGGACTGAGGCACTGGCAGACCGAAAGCGAAACTGGCAGGACTGCTGCAGAATGATCAATTGTCTGGTCGAATAACAGGAGGCGCAGATGAAAACAGTACAGGAATATCTGGATGAGGTCTGCGGAACAATTTCCTGCATTCCATACAGAAGAACAATCCGAAGAGAACTGAAAAGCCACATGGAGGACAGTATTACGAAAAAGAAGGCTCAGGGAATGGATCCCAAAGAAGCTGTCCGCCAGACGATTTCCGAGCTGGGGGATGCCAGAGAGCTGGGCCTCAGTTACCAACAGAATATGTCCATGCGGCCGAATTATCGCCTTTTTGCATTTGCGTTTCTCCCCTTCCTGTTGTATATGATGGCAGCACTGAATCTGAAAACTGCCGTATTCAACATGAACCTTGCCCTGTTTATCTGCTTTTGGGGAATCTGCTGTATTCTGCCCGCTGCATTGAGAAAATTTGACCTGGAAAAGCATTACATTTTCCTGAAATATGTGTACATTACACTGATGCTTTTCGCCGTGCCGGTTTCTCTGCTTGCAGACATAAAAGCAAGGCAATTCTGTATGGAAGTCATCGGCATCGGCCTGATTTTTCTGATTGTGTTTTTCGTATACAGGCTGCAGGTCTTCGGCGGCCATGGAGGCGTTGCCGCACTGCTTTTCTTCCTATTGCCCATACCGCTGTTCCTGGTCACGAATACATATGCCGCTCTTTTTCTGTATCTGACAATCGGCGTCAGCACCTTTGCCGCCTATGCCAAAAAGGAAAAAGGCTTCTGCGGAAAATGGCTGATACTTTTGCCTGTTACATTTACCATAACGGCAGGGACTGTCCTCATACTATGCCGCGACAGCATTGTGAGAAGGCTGAATAACTGGAACAACTTCTTTTTAAGAACAAATCCCTCTCCGGCCAGCCTTGCAGAACATTATGAAACTTACCCGTTGGCGGCCGGCATCGGCATTTACGGTTATTGGACTGTTGCGGTTTATGCCGCATTGATCCTGCTGATTCTGATAGAACTGCTGCAGATGAAGAAGAAAATGCACCATTTTCTCGCAAGGCATATTTTAAACAGCATTGCGCTTATTCTGCTCACAAAAACCGTGTTTGCCATTTTGCTGAACCTGGGGTATCCTGTTTTTACTTCCTTTGCGCTTCCGTTCGCCGGCACTGCCCCGGAACAATTCAGCAATCTGTTTCTGATCGCCCTTGCTCAGTATACCTTCTGCTTTGGAAACGCCATGTTTTCTGATTACAGTTTTCATGCGGAAAACCGATTTCTGGAAAGTATTGACGGAAAAATAACCTTTTACTTCAAAAGCACACAGGAGGAACAATGAAAAAAACTTTAACCGTACTTTTCTTAACCGCTTCATTATTACTCAATGGATTACCGGTTCATGCCGCATCGCCGGAGCAGGAAATTTCACAGTCCGATGTTTTGGTCGTAGATGCGTCAAAGGTGACCGAAGACACCGGCAAGACGTTGGCCGAGGTCCTGGGAATTGCCCAAACCCGGGCAATCACCATGCCAACTCAGGTCTGGGATTGGAGCAACGGCAATTATGAAGCCAGCTTTTCCATTCAATACGAATTATGTTACACAAGATACAAATTTACCGGCTATTCAACCCTGTATGTAGACACGATTGCCTCCCGGGACAAGGAAACATCCGCATCCGATGTCTATACCCTGTATGTCATGACCGGATCCGGGAGCGGAAAGATTGTAACCAGCCAGGAAATCAACAGCACCGCCTGGACTTATATGGAAATATCAAATCTGAAGCCGGGAGAACAGTATGCCTTCGCAATCGGCAAGGCAAATGATAACTCGGTCCTGTCCGGTACAATCCGGGTTAAACAGCCTTAATTTATCGGATCTTCACTCAGAAACCGCAAAATAATTTTTCCTTTCATACTTTCTGCCAAAAGAAAAGCGGAGCCTGCGTCGGCTCTGCTTTTTATTCTATAGGAAACTGCGCTATAGCTTCCTTTCCGCCACGATCACGGTATAGTTATCCGTCTCGTAGGTGACACCCGTCTCCTGAAATCCGTTTTTATGCCAGAAGTTTTCGCTCTGGCTGTTGCCTTTGACCCAACCTAGCCTTATCGCCCTGTAGCCCTGTCCGCGAAGACAGCGGCACAGTTCTCCGATCAGTTCTGACCCCACTCCTTTATGCTGAATGGCTGCATCTGTCATGAAAAAGCCGATAAACCCCGTTTCCGGATCAGGATACCCGCGAATAAAATCCATGACCGCAACCAGTCTGTCTTTATCAAAATACCCCAGATAAAATTTATCCTCCACACTCTTTCCGGGAGGCAGCGCCCGCATATCTCTGCAGATGCTTTCCTTTGTCACAAAAGGAGGGCAATGCCTGTAATACAGCGGATTTTGCTCACAAAGGCAAAAAATATCCCCTGCATCGTCCTCTGTCAGAAGCCTTACCTGGTAGTTCTCCGAAAAATATTTAAAAAACATACTTACATTCCTTCTGCATAAAAGGCATTGACGCGCCTGTGCCTTTTTTTATATAATGGACATGACAATTTACAGGGAAGGGGGGCACCTGAAATGGAAACAATTGTAACGATTGCTTTTTTTGTAGTGGCAGGAATCGCTATCGTCTCAGCTGTCATCAAGATCGTAAAAAACAAAAAGCAGTAATATGGAAGCTGCCGCATTCACTGGTTCTCCGGTGTGCGGCAGCTTTTTTTATCTCCACCCGATCACATGATCAGATGCCCGCCCGGTCACAGGCATTGACGCACCTGCACGCTTCCATGTATAATAGAATAACAACATACCCACAGGAGGGCAATGAAAAATGAATCCTTCATCCATTCTGAAATTAATGAGTGCCAAAGCAAAATTTGAGGGAAACCACCCTAAATTTGTTTCTTTTGTAAAATCCATGCTTTCCAGGCCCGTGGAAGAAGGCACGATTTTGGAAATCACCGTCACACGCCCCGGCGAGGCGCCTGTCACTGCCAATATCAAGGTGCAGCAGTCCGATCTGGAACTGCTGGAGGAGCTTAAGGAACTGGGAAGGCAGTAGCACTTCCCCTTTCCCTGACCGTCACACTCCCATAAGGGGCAGCACTTCCTCCAACCCTTTTTCTACCGCCAGCTGCAAGGGGGTAACCTGGTTTTCGTTGGGCAGATTATAATCCGCGCCTTTCTTGAGCAGATATCTGACCACCTCGCACTGTCCGTTTTCCACTGCATAGTGAAGCACCGTATCTCCGTCCTCATTCTGCGCGTTGAGATTGTATCCCGCCTTCACCATGGCCTTTATTACATCCATATCACAATACCAATAAGCATGAAGCAGCAGAGCGGTATTACCACTGTTATCCGCACGGTTCACATCCGCGCCCTTTTCCAGAAAAACCGGTGTGAGCACATCGGAAGCGCGAAGGTCATAGTCCTGGGCAGCCATGAGAGGAGTCATCCCTTCTTTGCCCGGAATATCCACATGCTTCAGGGATCTGATCATCTCTGCCCGGATCTCCCCTTTAACCCCGCGATAGGAAAGTTCCTTTTTAACAGCAATATGAGCGGCCGTCTCTTCTTTCACGTTCATCAACGTATCGTCGGCTCCCGCATCCATTAACAGCCGGATGATATCCACACAGCCATACTCACAGGCTGCGTGCAGAAGCGTAGTCCCGGCTACCTGAGGAGCATCCTCCGTCAGATTGACATTGACTCCTTTCCTGAGCATGGCCAAGATCATTGCATACTTGCAGTTCCTGGCAGCCCAATGAGCGGCAGTGCTTCCGCTCTTATCTACCGCCTCCATGGATTCCACGCTGAAATATTCTTCCACCGCCCTGACCAGCTCTTCATCCAGGCCATTATCCTTTTCAGCCAGCAAAAATGCCGGTGTCTTGCCGCCTACCAGGGCCCTGTTTAAGTCAACTCCCCTGCGCGCCATTTCATCGATCAGTTCCGTGCTGAACCTCTCCTGCAGCAGAAAATCCCGAAAGGTGGTCAGATCCCCGGATTGATACCTGTACTCCGTCAGACTGACTCCCGCATCCTCCAGCGCGCCAAGTATATCTTTCGGCGGAATCTTTGCGCCAAGCATCCTTTCCATCCCCTCAAAGATCCAATCCGTTTCCTCCTCATCGTCCAGATCCACTTTCTGCAGCAGTATATGAAAGAGGATCACACTCTCTTCGGCCCGTTTTCTGTCCGTCTCCTCCTCCAGATCCCGTACCAGATATACAGTATCATAAAGGATCGGCCATATTTCCGCCGCCGGCAGATCCAACTCCCCCGACACCACCAACGGCCTTTTCTTTCTGCAGTCCTCGTAATCGTATACCATTCCGTTCCTCCTGTCCCCTTCAAATAGGTATCCAATTTAAATCATAACAAGTATAGCATATCGCCAACGGCAAGGCAATTTTTCTTTCCTGCTTATTGACAAACCAAAACACCTTTTCCTATAATAAGCAGAGACGGCAAAATCAGTCTGAGTCAAACCATTGAACGCCCGTAAGAGCGGGCAGACAGGAGCATATCATGGAAAAAATCGCAAGCTTTACCATAGACCATATCCGGCTTCAGCCGGGTGTATATGTATCCCGCAAGGACAGCATAGGCGCAGAGACCGTAACCACCTTTGATCTGCGCATGACCAGCCCCAATGAGGAACCGGTGATGAACACCGCAGAGGTACATACCATCGAGCATCTTGCGGCTACTTTTCTTCGAAATCATCCCGTATATGGGAGCAAGACCATCTACTTCGGGCCCATGGGCTGCCGCACCGGCTTTTATTTGCTGCTGGCGGGAGACTACGCCTCCGCCGACATTGTTCCTCTGATGATCGAAATGTACGAATTTATCCGGGACTATCAGGATCAGGTGCCCGGCGCTTCCCCCAGGGATTGCGGCAACTATCTGGATATGAATCTTGGCATGGCCAACTGGCTGGCAAAGCGTTATCTGGATAATGTTCTTTATCAAATCGATGAAAATCGGCTGAATTATCCGCAATAAAAGGACATGAAAAAATCAGGCAGAAAGGTTGAAAAAAGATGAGTAAAATCGGAATTATCGGAGCCATGGAGCTGGAGGTCGAGACCCTGAAGGCAGAAATGGCCGTTTCCGGCACAGCACAAAGAGCCGGCATGGAATTTTATGGGGGAATTTTAAACGGCGCGGAGGTCGTCATTGTGCGGAGCGGCGTGGGCAAGGTCAACGCTGCCCTCTGTACGCAGATCCTGGCCGATCTGTACCATGTGACACATATCATCAATACAGGTGTGGCAGGTTCCCTGAATCCGAAGCTGGATATCGGGGATATTCTGATTTCCAAAGATGCGCTGCATCATGACGTAGACGCAACGGTATTTGGCTATCAGCCGGGAGAAGTACCCCAGCTGGGCCTGCGGGAATTTCCGGCGGATCAGCAGCTGGCCTCCCTGGCAAAGGAAGTCTGCGAAAAGGTGAACCCGGATATTCACGCCATCCTGGGGCGGGTTGTCAGCGGTGATCAGTTCATCTGTCAGAATGAAGTCAAGGAAAGACTGATCCGGGAGTTTCAGGGAGACTGTGCGGAGATGGAAGGCGCCGCCATCGCGCACGGAGCATACCTGAACAAGATTCCCTTTGTCATTCTCCGTGCTATCTCTGACAAGGCAGATAACAGCTCCCAGGTGGAATATCCCGTCTTTGAGGCTGCCGCCGCCAAACATTGTGCCGCTCTTGTGCGAGAGCTGGTAAAAAACATATAACGTTTCCGTATTGCGGATGAAACTCCCGGTCTTCCAAAAAGAAAACCGGGAGTTTTTTATTTTTTTCATTTTGGGCAAACCTTTTCAGCAGTTCACGCGTTATCTCTAAAGAAGCGTCAATAAAAGAATTGCTTCCTGAACGCCTCGGCGGATGCACAGGGCCATCTGGTAAGCTCACAAAAAAAACGGAAAATCTTCCGGGAAAGGAGGCCTCTTGCAGGATCACGAACTGATAAAGCGCATCAGACAGGGAGAACAGACTCTGTTTGGAGAACTGGCCGGACGCTATTACAATGATATTTTCCGCTATTGTTATTTTCAGACAGGCGATGAGCAGGCCGCCTGGGACTGTACACAGGAGACCTTCTTCCGCCTCATGCGCTTTCTTGACGCCTATACGGAAAAGGGCCGGTTTAAGGCATATCTTCTTCGGATTGCTCTGAATGCCTGCCGAGACTGGTTCCGCCGGGAAGACGGCAGAGCCGTCCCTTACGAAGACCCAGACGATGCCTGCGATACCGCTGTTTTCCTCCAAAATCCGCAGAACATGGAGAGTCAGGCGGAAAACAGGCTCCTGCTCCGGGACGCTCTGAGCCAGCTGCCGGAGTTTCAGCGGGAGACCATTGTTCTTTACTACTATTACGGCTATAAGCAGCGGGAAATCGCTCACATCACCGGAATTCCGCTATCCACTGTAAAGACGCGGCTTCGGGCAGGCACCGAGCGTCTGCAGGTTCTGCTGAGAAATTTAAATAGTTGAGCGCGCATAATACTGCGCAGACGGGAGCATCAATGAATCGAATTGCAAAGGAAACCGAAAAACAACTGCATGAGCTGCTGAAAAGCTGTCCGCCGCCGGAACCTGACACGGAAAGAAGGAAGACTTATCTTGCACGGCTTACGGCAGCTGCCGAAGAAATGGATTATCTGAGGCAGGAATCCTTCTTTCAGCGAATTCTGTCTACAGGCACCTCCTTCTCCGGCTGGACCTGGGCGGCACACATTGTCCTGCTTCTGTTGTTTTATACCAGTGCATTTTCGGAGGACCACTCCCTGCTCACGGCTATCTCGCTGGGCCTGGCTCCCGGACTGGTACTGCTCCTTTTGTATGAGCTGTCAAAAACCTTCGGCAATCATATGTGGGAGATGGAGTCTGTCTGCAGATACAACCTGCCACAACTCTTTTTTCTGCGGCTCACCCTGCTGGGCAGCATGGACTTTGTGGTTCTGATCCTGTGTCTGGTTGTTTTCCGGATGACCGGCGGCCTGCTTTGGCAATTTGCAGTTTATACCCTGCTGCCCTTTTTCCTGCTGTCATCCTTCTGCCTTTTTCTCCTGAGACGGCTGGGCAGCCGCTGTCACCCCGCCGGACTGGTTGCTGCAGTTCTGCTGGCAGAATTCCTCTGGATTCCCTTTACCGAGATTTTCCAAAGGATACAGAGTACCCTTGGAGACAGAATCCTGAATAGCTGCGTCTGCACAGCCACCCTGGCCGCCCTGATTTTCTTTCTCGGCAACGCCGTCTTCCTGTGCAGGAAAAAGCATTATGATCCGGCGGACTCCATGCAGCCGGAATACTGAACAAAACATCCCTGTTCGTTTACAGAAAGGAACTTGAAAAATGGAACTTCGTATCGAAAATCTCACCAAGCAGTATGGCACCAATGTGGCGGTAAACAATCTCTCCATCACGCTGGGCTGTGGAGTATACGGCCTGCTTGGAGCAAACGGCGCGGGAAAAACCACACTGATGCGCCTGCTCTGTGATATACAGACCCCCACTTCCGGCTCCGTCAGCTATGACGGGGAAAACATCCGGACAAACGGCGACCGTTACCGCAACATATTAGGTTATCTGCCCCAGAATTTCGGCTATTACCCGGATTTTACAGCCTGGCGCTTTATGCTGTACATGGCCGCCGTCAAGGGGCTATCCAAAGGCTTCGCAAAGGAACGTTCCCTGGAGCTTTTGGATCAGGTGGGTCTTCTGAAGGTAAAGGACAAAAAAATCAAGACCTTTTCCGGCGGCATGAAACAGCGGCTTGGCATCGCCCAGGCCATGCTGAACAATCCCAGAGTTCTGATCCTGGATGAGCCTACCGCGGGCCTGGATCCCAAGGAACGGGTGCGTTTTCGCAACCTGATCAGCACCTTTTCCCGCAACAAAATCGTGCTGTTATCCACTCATATTGTATCTGACGTGGAATATATTGCCGGTCAGATCCTGGTGATGAAAAAAGGGCAGCTCATACACAGAGGCAAGCCCCACGAAATCATACACAGCATCGACGGAAAAGTATGGGAATGTTCCGTCCCAAACCAGGATGTCTCCCCGCTGCTGCAGCGCTGCAACATTGGTAATCTCCGCGCAGAAGGGGAACAGACCGTTCTCCGCATCATAAGTGATGAAAAGCCTCTGGAAACGGCTGTGGTAGCTGCACCAAACCTGGAGGATCTTTATCTTTACTATTTTAATGAAGAGGACGCTCTTTAAAATAAGACAATGTCAGGAGGAATCCATAAATGAAAGAACTGATTGGTTTTGAAATAAAAAAGCTGCTGAATAAAATGCTGATCTGGGCCTGTTTCGCGGGCCTTGGGCTCATGACTGTCACCATGACCGCAAACTGGCTGGCGCCCCCTGCATTTTCTGTTCAGGAGGACAGAAACGGTCAGAAGGTAATTCTGGAAGGCCATGACGCCATTCTGCGCAATCAGGAGATAGCCGCCCAATATGAAGGACTCCTGACTACGGATAAGGTAAAACAAATTCTGGATGCTTTCTCCTTTTCCCCGGCCATGATGGAAGCCCAGCAAATAGAGCCGGAACGCCAGCGGCACTATTTGCACAACCTGCTGTTCGATACCCTGGCCAGAAACGGATTCGCCAACCTGGACGGAAGCTACAACGGAACAGAAATCGACGATGTCTTCGGCCCGATTGCATCCGACCTGGTCATGGGCTACTCCTCCGGCTGGGAGGGGCTTTCCTATACCCTGATCTATGATTTCCTGGTCTGGGGCTGTGTGCTGGTCATTCTGTTAAGTCCTGTATTTTCCGACGAATACACCCGGGGAACCGACGCCCTGATTCTCACCGGTATCCAGGGACGAAAAAAATGCCCCGCCGCAAAGATCATCGCCTCCTACCTTGTATCCCTGACCGGTTCCCTGATATTGCTGGGCATTCATTTCCTGCTCTTTTTCCTCTGGCACGGAACGAAAGGGCTGGAATCCTCCGTTCAGCTTGGAGAACTGGGACTGTTTTTCAACACTCCCTATGTGATCTCCTGGAAGGAAGCCTTCGGACTGTCCTGCTTGCTGTGGCTGGGCGCCACGGCAGTGCTGACTTCACTGGTACTGCTGATCTCCGCCTGGGCAAAAAGCTCCTTCTCCGCCCTGGTGATCTCCTTTACCCTGTTTTGTCTGCCAATGTTTCTTCCCCCCAGCGGCTCTCAGGCAGTCAACCTCATCTGTAAGCTTATGCCCATCAATCAGATGCAGGTATTCTACCTGTTTGCCTTTGACCGGCTGAACCTGGGCCAATGGCAGATGAACGTGGCATGGATCAGCATCCCCATGACACTGGCCGCAGTCGTTCCAACCGCCATCCTCTCAAAAAGATCCTTTGCGCGCCATCAGGTCAGGTAGTCTTCTTTTTGTTAAATACAAGGAGCTTGCTGAAAATATAGTTGGCAATAACCACCAGCACCGCCACCACAATCGTGGTCACATATACATTGATGCCCATCCGGCCCATGACCTGCCTCATCACCAGCTCCAGAATCAGGGTGGAAATTCTTGACAGCACAAACTTCGGAATCTCCTTCACCATGGGCTCGTGACTTTTAAATACAAATCTGCGATTGGTAAAGTACGCAAAAATCACTCCCGCCGTCCAGTTGACCACACTCAGAATGATATTCTGAAGGGCGGTGGGGTGTAACGGGTTGCCAAAGGCAAGCCAGCTCACCAGGAACATGGCGCTCCAGGAAACCAGGGTAGTCAGCCCTCCTACAATCAGGTAGGAAATGATCTCCTCATATTTTTTCCACAGTGCCTTTATTTTATCTATCATCTGTTCCTCCTGAAAAATCTGATGGTGTAACTCTACTATGAAATCAAGGGCTTGTCAACCGAAACAATGTTTTATAAATTCACCACATTTCTGCTCTCCCCCCGCAGGAAGGCCGCAATGTTCTCATACGCCTCACTCACACAGCGGGTTCTTGCCTCCACGCTGGCCCAGGCAAGATGGGGCGTAATGATCAGACGGCTGCTGTCCTTAAAACAACTCAATGGGTTCGTTGTCTCCAGGGGTTCCTTCTCCACCACATCCAGACCCGCAGCGGCAATTTCACCGTTTACCAGCGCATTATACAGCGCCCTGTTATCCACCACCCGGCCCCTCGCCACATTCACAAGGACAGCCGTTCTTTTCATCTTTTTCAGCGCCGTTTCATCGATCAGATTTCTCGTCAGGTCACTCAACGGGCAGTGTAGGGAAAGAAAATCACTTTCCGAAAGCAAGGTATCCTTGTCCACCTGGGGATAGTCGGTGCAGGTGCTCCTTCCTGTGACGGAATGAAATATAACCCTGCAGCCGAACGCCGACGCAATTTTTGCCACGCGTCTTCCGATGTTCCCCATTCCCACAATTCCCCAGGTCTTACCCTCCAGCTCACAAAAAGGAATATCAAAATTGGAAAACCGATCCTGCGCGCTGTAGGCGCCGCTCTTCACATACTCGTCGTAGTGAGGAAGCTTCTCGCTCAGGGCCAGCGCAAGGCAGAAGGTATGCTGCGCCACCATTCCGGTACAATAATCCACCACGTTTGTAACCCGGATTCCCCTGGCGCTGCAATATTCCAGATCGCAGTTGTCAAATCCCGTGGCAAATTCACAAATCAGCTTCACATGGGGCGCATCCCCCAAAGTCTCCGCGTTCAAAGGCGACTTGTTCGCAATCACAATGTCCGCCTCCTTCACCCGCTCTCTGACCTCCTGTGCCGTCACGGTATTATAGTATTCCGTGACCTCCCCGAAATCACGGATGCAGTCCACGGACACATCTTCTCCCACACTGTTTCGTTCCAAAATAACTATATTCATTCAGCCGTTTCCTTTCTGTCAGCCGGAACCCTGTCCGACAGCCCTTTTGCCGGTTCCTTCTTGGTCACCTGTTTAAAGACAGCGCCCATATACCTGTAACAGTTCTCTTTGTCACTGCTGTAAAGGAACTGTCACTCTGTATTTTCCGAAATCCTCATTTCCAGAAGTCTTATTTTTTCTTTTAAACTATCGTTCTCGTTTTTCAGAGTTCCGTTCTCGTCCTTCAAATCCCGAATCTCGTTCTCATAGGTTCGCATGGTGCGGTAGTAGTCTTCCCTGGCCCAGCATCTCTCCCGCACCAGGTCATCCTGCGTCAGCAGATACACCGTGTCCGCCGCCTCACGCATGATCTCATCCTTCTCCGCCATCCCTTTGACCTCCTCCCAGGTTGTCGCCTTGAACAGGGCCGCCCAATAATCCGTCCGCCACGCCCTGTCTTCCTCTGTTGCCAGCTCTACCTGGTTTAAGTCTACCACACTTAAGGTAAATCTGTCAGTATAAAGATGATGATTTCTCACATTTTGCATTCTATAAGTAGCGTAAAACTCCGGCTTCTCCGGAAACAATGGAAAGTCCAGAAAACCAATATGTGTCACTGGTCGGATATCCCTATAATCCTCCCCATGCTGTAATTGATCAAACTCCCGGCACAGGTACACCAGGCTTCTCATAGGCCAATCTCCCCGATTAGCCACCTGCATCTCATAGTTGATGATTTCCTCGCTGTTCAAGGACACCTTTACATCCAGAATAAATTCTTTGTCCCGGACGGCCTCTCCCAGAACAATTGGGTTCTCCACTCTTACTTCCTTCACTTCCTCCGGCCGAATGCGCATCAATGAGCAGGTCAGATGCTTTAATACCTTATTATTCTTTTGTAAAAGCGCCCGAAACAGATAATCGTTGGTCAGCCGGAAGGGCAGTTCCCCCGTGGCTTGTCTGTAGGTTCCTTGTATTTCCTTCATATTTCCTCTCTCTTTCTGCCGCACAGGCGGCAAGGAACCGCAGACAAAAAGGCAAGGCTTCCCTCTCCGCCTGTCATTCCCTTCCGTATCAATTTTGTTTGCTGTATCCCGGGACGATTTGTCCCAACGAATCCCCAAAGGGGAGATGATCTTGGCCGCACTCGAACTGCGCGGCCAGAATCCTGATATGTTTTATGATACCATAACTTTCAGAAAAAGCAAGCGCTGAACACAAAATAACTTTACGCCCTTTTGCTCTCAAAATACGGAAACCGCTCCAGCGCAGCGAAAATGTCCGCAAAATCCTCCTTGGGCGCAAGGTCAATATAACGCTCCAGAAGCTCCTTTTCCTGCTCCTTGTATCTTCCATAGAAAATGTCAAACAGATTATGACCCCGCAGATAGATACGGATCTCCTCCAGGTGCTCTTTGATATCCTCCGCCGTCTCCAGGCTCTGGCCCAACACCTCCGTCAGCTGGCGTCCGCTTTTTAAGCGATGCAGATACTCCTTCCATTTTTCCAGAAGGATATCATAAAAGGCCTCCTCCGACTCTACAATGCCCAGCTTGGCCATGACGGCAGGATTGAGAAAATAATTTTCAAAGGAATAGTACTTCAGAATCAACACGTTTTCCGGGCGAACCCTGGGCAGCTTATCCATATCCTCCTGATTGCGCTCCTCATAATAACGGCAGAGCTGCCTACCCAAAACGGCAGGATCCTTGCCGTCGCTGTCCCGAACCATGAGAAACTGATCCCGCAGATAAATCTGATTCATATACTTCAGGTTGGCATAGGTCTTGATATTGGTGCAGCTGTTTGTGGTAATAATGGCGATGCGGGAAAGATTGCCCTGGCTGTCCGTGGTCTCCGCGTAGTATTTCCTCAGCAGAAGAGGCAGACGGGACTTGTCCTGCTTGCCCTCCACAATAAACACAAAGTTCACGTTCATCAGATCTCCCGCCGTATAGCCCAGATCGTCCAGAATGGCGCTGATATCCGTCTTCCTGCGGATGGCGCTGGAGCCGTCCTCCTGCAGAACCACCTGACGAATCTGTCTGCTGTTAAAGTTTGGCAGCAAATTAGGGGAATGAGTGGTGAAAATCACCTGATTTTTGGCCGACAGACGATAAAGGATCGTGCCGCACACCTTTTGCAGGCTGGGGTGCAGAAAAATTTCCGGATCCTCAATCATGATAATGCTGGGAAGGTTTTCCTCGATCTGAGTGTACGCCTCCAGAAGGGAAAACAGATAGATGGAACGCATTCCCTTGCCCATATGAGAAATGGGGCGGGGTATATTCTGCGCCGGATGGCTGATCTCCGTAGTGACCTGCAAGATCTTTTCCACATCCCGGTTCATGGAATAGAAAATGCTCTCCCGCCCTCCGTTTTTGTGAAAGCAATCGTTTACCTTTCGGGCAAAGGTATCCAGATTCAGCCGGTACAGCTTATAATCCAACAGCTTGGAGGTCTCAAAGGCATCCAGCTGCGCCGGACTCTTCTGTTCGATCAGACCGATGCAGCTGAAACAGTAGCTGCACTCCCTGGCCTGATTGAACATACAGCAGCCTGAGCGCATACGCTTCAGGATCTCATCCTCCTGCAAAAGCAGCAGATCGCTCTGCAGCTGCTCCACCCGCCGCTCCGTATCCACATGATAAATCTTGGGAAACACCTCCCGGATGCAGGGATTATTCTTGCTGACACCGTCCAGGTAACGGATACGTCCGTCCCGGTTAGCCGTCATGGTAAAGGTAAGGGAACCTTCCGAAAAGGAGGGCAGCTTTTTGCAGAAATCCTGCATCCATGCCTCTTTCCTCCGATATTGGCTGACTACGCCCCTGTTCCGCAGCTGTTCCAGGTCTTCCTCGGAAAAAGACAATGTCACCCGAATTTTGATCTTGGCGCCTGCCTCCCCGAAATCCTCCGGCCCGATCCGGTACTCGCCGCCCACTGCCCGGATGGCATCCAGCACTGTGGTCTTACCGGTATTGTTCTGCCCCACCAGAATCAGGGCATTTTCAATATCCGGAATGTACATGTCATGTATGGATTTAAAATTCTGGATGCGCAGATCTGTGATCTTCATAAGCGGCTCCTGTTGTTTGAAAGACATCCTGATCTTTAGCTGCAATGACTCCGCAGAATGCCGGGTCATTATATACATTATAGTATCCGATCAGAGAAACCGCAATGAAAATAAGAGATGGATTACTCAACCAATCAGGAACTCCTTCAGCAGGGCCTCCAGCTCCTCCTCGGTAACTGCCGCGGAATTTTCCGGAGCTTCCGCAGGCGCCTCCCGCTTCATGAGATCTTCCCATTGTTCCCGCTCCGGCGCCCCACCGGTCTCCGTCAGGTCGGCAAATTCCGCATTGACCGTCTCGCTGGCTCTGGGAAGCCGACTCCCGATGGGAAGAAGCTCCACAGTCCTCCTTCGACCCCCGGCTCTTCTGCCCTCCAGCCTGCCTCCGGACCGCAGCATATCCACCTTGCCCTCGCCGCCGTACAGACGCTCCATATCCTGCCTGGTCACATCTATTCTGGGCGATAGATGATTCTCCAGATAGTCCACCAGATTTACCCGCAGAACCCTTTTTTTGGTCTTGATATCCACCACCGTGGATATGGAAAAGAACAGATACAGTCCTATAAAACTGAAAATGTAAAAGGGAAGAATGGCTCCCAGCGTTCGTCCTTCCATGATACTTTTACAGATGCCCAGACCGGAAAATACCACCGACAGCAGCATCAGCTGGCCGGATAAATGATACATCAACTCAAAGGACAGGACGCCAAAGGAAAGCCGATTGATGAATTTATCCACAAAAACAGGAATGTTGGAGATACCATTGTTCAGCTCATAGCAGTTTGAAAACTTAATCTTGCACTGCTTCAGCAGCTTGTTGTCCGTGGTAGCCATATTGTCCGCTTCCTTTATCATGCGTGCATAAAGCATTCCCAGAAATACCTTGAAAAACAAGCTCATCACCAGACAGGCGATCATACACGCAGTCACTACTTTATGTTCCGAAAAAACAGTCATTTCTATCCCCCCTGCGCGCTCGGAATGGGGCATTTACACACCCTTCCTCGCATACCAGTCAATATCTGAAAGCAACCTTTTTGCTTCTTGCTGCATACTATCATTATAGATGATGCATTCCTGTTTTTATAGGATTTTTCGTCGTATTTTTCCGACCCGCCATGACAAAAAGAGACAAAGTAACTTGTTACTTTCCCACCATAGTGTTACACTTTATTACAGGGAACGCTTTTATCCGTGTTTCCACAGTAAGATGCCCGGGGAAGGCGTTTGCCTCTTCAGCGCCGGGCAGACAGGAGCAACTATGATTTACGACGTACAGAATTACGGCGCCGTGGGAGACGGCGTCCACAACGACACAGCCGCCATTCAGGCTGCCGTGGATGATTGTGCCGAAAACGGCGGCGGGCGGGTGCTGCTGGGGGGCGGGCACGTCTATCGTTCCGGAACACTGATCCTCCGATCCCATGTGGAGCTGCATCTGGAGGCAGGAGCCGTGCTGAAGGGCAGCGATCATCTGGAAGATTATAACCTCCGGGGCAGCGGGCCGGTCAGCCCCGCGGACATCACCCGGCCCACCTATGAAAACTGCGAATACGCAGGCGCACCCGCCCTCTACTTTATTTATGCAAAGGACTGCGAGTATATCTCCATCACAGGGCAGGGAAAAATCCACGGAAACGAAAAAATATTCCACGGAACCGTCACCGAATGGCACATTGACGGAAGCTTTTATCCACGGGTGCCGATGCTGTTTCTGGAGCATGTGTCGCATCTCACCCTCCACCAGATCACCCTGACCGCCAGCGCCTTCTGGACCGTTCACCTGGTGGGCTGTGAAGATGTGCTCATCGACGGCATACGCATCCTGAACAGCCTGAATATGGCAAATTGCGACGGCATAGACCCCGACCACTGCCGGAACGTCCGCATCACAGGCTGCCATATCGAGTGTGCCGACGACTGTATTGTATTTAAAAATACCGCAAGCGCCATGCAGTACGGTCCCTGTGAAAATATCACGGTCACAGGCTGTACCCTTACCTCCACCAGCGCCGCAATCAAATTCGGTACGGAAAGCGAAGCCCCTTTCCGCAATATCATCGTCCAGAACTGTAATATCAGCCGCACAAACCGGGGCATTTCCCTGCAGCTGCGGGACAAGGGCTGTATTGAAAACGTGATTTTCTCCGGCCTGAACATTGACACCAGACTCTTTTCACCCAGACACTGGTGGGGAAAGGCCGAGCCCATAGCCATAACCGCCCTGCGGCGAAAGGAGACCACGGAGCTTGGCTGTATCCGAAACATTACCTTTGAAAATATAAACTGCACCGGCGAGAACGGGATTCTGATCTATGGCGACGAGACCAGCGACATCAGTGATATCTATTTTAAAAACCTGTCTCTGACACTGACCGAGAAAACCTCCTGGCCCAAAAACACCAAAGATCTGCGCCCCTGCATCGGCTCCGGTCTGGCGGAGGACACCCTGCATGTCCTTACCGCCCACAATGCCCGGAACGTCACTCTGGAAAACCTGCACTGGCGAACGGAGGAAGCCATGCAGGAATATGTCACGGAGGAGATCGTCGTGACGGAATGTCCCGGTTTTAAAATGAATACGGGGCAGAATGCCTGACATCAACCTTGCGCCGCAGAACAAAATCTGCTAAAATATACGCTATCGACATATACTGAATAAGGAGAGGATTTTTTATGAAATACAAGACACAGGGAACTTGCTCACAGGAAATTGATATCGAACTGAAGGACGGCGTTATCGAGTCCGTCCAGTTTACAGGCGGCTGCAACGGCAACCTGAAGGGAATCTGCGCGCTGGTAAAAGGCATGAAGCCCGAGGAAGCCGTATCAAAGCTGAAGGGTATCCAATGCGGCATGAAGCCCACCTCCTGCCCGGATCAGCTGGCCAGAGCATTGGAAACAATGATGTAACACAGACACGCAAGGAGAAAAAGCTGAAGGTTTTTCAACTTTTGAATTGATGTCCGCCAGAAGCGGGCAAGGAGTGTAACCATGAAAAAGATAGTATTGACGGGTGGAGGAACTGCCGGACACGTCACCCCCAATCTGGCCCTGCTGCCCGCGCTGAAGGAAGCAGGCTATGAAATCACCTATATGGGCTCCTACGACGGAATTGAAAAGAGATTGATTGCCGATTTTGACATCCCCTATGTAGGGATCTCCACCGGCAAATTCCGCCGCTATCTCGATCTCAGAAATTTTACGGATCCCTTCCGGGTTGTCAAAGGCTTTTCGGAGGCAAGAAAGTTTCTGAAGGGTTATCAGCCGGATGTAGTATTCTCCAAAGGCGGCTTTGTCAGCGTCCCTGTGGTCCGCGCCGCATCGACGCTGGGCATCCCCTGCGTCATCCACGAATCGGATATGACCCCGGGGCTGGCAAATAAGCTGTGCCTGTCCTCAGCCAGAAAAGTATGCTGTAACTTTCCGGAAACGCTGAAGCTGCTGCCCGAAAAGAAAGCCGTACTCACAGGCTCTCCCATCCGGGCAGAGCTCTCTCAGGGAAGCCGGCTGGCAGGCCTGAACATGTGCGGCTTTTCCGCCAACACGCCCGTGATTATGGTAATCGGCGGAAGCCTGGGAGCCGCAAACGTCAACAAGGCAGTGCGGGAAGCGCTTCCGCGCCTTTTGGAGGATTTTCAGGTAGTTCACCTGTGCGGAAAGGAAAAGGTGGATAACCTGCTTCTGAATACCCCCGGTTACCGCCAGTTTGAGTATGTCAAGGCAGAGCTGAAGGATTTGTTTGCCATGGCGGATCTTGTGATCTCACGCGCCGGCGCAAATGCAATCTGCGAATTGCTGGCATTGAAAAAACCGAATGTTCTCATTCCTCTTCCCGCCGGAAGCAGCCGGGGAGATCAGTTGTTGAATGCACAGTCTTTTGAAGCCCAGGGCTTCTCCCTGGTCATAGACGAAGATGACCTGACCACAGACCTTCTGATCGACAGAATACACGAGCTCTATTTCAACAGACAAAAGTTCCATGATGCCATGAACCGCAGCGGCCAGATGGATTCCATCAAAACAATTGTAAAGCTTCTGGAAGAAGTTCAGCAGCCACTCTGACGGGATGACGCGCCGGCCTCATCCCGTCTCCATACTACATCTGATCTCTGTCGTACACCGCTCTCTCTCCGCCAATGAATTTAGGCCTTGTCCGGGCACAGACAACATGGGCGTCTCCGATCTGTTTTGTGCGAATCCTGACCGGCACGGCAACTTCCCTCAGGTGCATCCCGATCAGCGTATCCCCGATATCCAGCCCAGCGTGGGCTCTCACATGCTCCACCGCAACCGGATGTTCAAAGGCCTTGTAGGCCGCCGTGGCGAAGGAACCCCCTGCTTTTGGCTGGGGAACCACATTCACCGCCTCATAACCATAACGTTCCGCTGCTTCCTTTTCCAGGATAACAGCCCGGTTCAGATGCTCGCAGCACTGTGCCGCAAGGTAAATTCCGGCCTCCTGCGTCGCCTGATAGACGCCGCCGAAGACCACCTCAGCAAGGTCAGGGCTGGAAAAAGTACCGATACCCGCACCCCCTACCTCGCTTGTGGAACAGCCCACCACAAGAATCTGATTTTCCTGCGGCTGCGCCAACTCCAGCAGTTCCTTAGCCGCCCTGTACGCCTCTTCTCCGATAATAGTCATATCCTCCGTCATCCGGTACACCTCCTGACACAAACAATAATTAACACCCGCCGCAGAATTTCTCAGACGACGTTCTTTGGCGTCTTAGAAATTCTTTTCACACTTTTCCCCGGGCTTAACCTCCAGAAATCCCTCTTTTGTACTCACCCAGACGCTGTGGGCTGTGGGATTATACATGGTAGTTCCGTCCGCCGAAAACTCCTGCTGCTTTACGGCATTGATATAAGTATAGATCTCCATGTTCGTGGCATACCAGATATCCTCTTTTCCCGCCATCTTTTCCACAAAAGCTTCGATGACGCTCCAGTCTCCGGAATACCCGAATTCGAAGCTGTGTCCCCACACATACATCAGCGGCAGTTCAATAAAGTCAGCCGCATTCAGAAAGCTGTCTCCCCGCTCCAGAAGACTGTCGTTGTGGTGACAGGTAGGATGCCACTGCATAAAGTCGGCAGGCGGAAAGAAACCTCCCGTACTGTTTACCGTTCTGGAATATTTTATACCCAATGACCTGGCCACCCGGATCACTCCGTCGTCATAATTTCCGTAGGCATAGGACATTCCCTGTACCAGTCCGCCTGTCAGCTTCTCCAGCGCCTTTCTGTCCTCCTGAATCTCCAGCACAAGCTGCTGTTCTGTCAGAAGCGTCGGATACCTGTGCTCCACCCCGTGACAGGCAATCTCATGTCCCGCATAAGTCTCCTTCAGCTCCTCCTTTCCCACAAAGGTCTCGTTTCCCCTGCCGGGATCCAGCCTCCCGGAATTCAGATGAAAGGTTCCCTTCATCCCATGGCTCCTCAGAAGCTCCGCCAGACGCCTGTCAAAAATCTGGCCGTCATCATAGCTGAATGTCAGCGCCTTTCTCAATCCGCCCGGATATAAAAAATTCATGCCCATTGTCTCTCCTTCACATTTTTTGTGAACCGATTTTTTCACAATCATTTTAGCGCATTTCTCTTGCAGAATCAAATGAATTATATGGCACAAACAGACGAAAACAGGAATATAGTAGATGGAAGCTGAATATATATGGGAGCCGCAACATGCAGCTACTTCCTTCTCTCCTGTTCGGAATATCCGCAAGCCTGGACAGCCTGCTGGTAGGCATCGGTTTCGGACTCCGCCGGGTGCGCATCCGCATCTGGCAGAATCTCGTCATCAGCCTTGTCACCCTGCTTGGCACCTGTCTTTCCGCAGCGCTGGGAAGCCGTCTTCTCCCCCTGCTTCCCCCGGTTTTAAGCGGCTGTATCGGCAGCATGATCCTGGTGCTTCTGGGCATTTACTATATCACAAAATGGTTTCTTGGACTGTTGCAGGCAGGCCGGACGACGGCAGGCAGAAACAGAGAGCTCACAGAGGCCTCTGCCAAAGCCTCCCTGCCGGGCCTGTCCCTGTGGGAGATCTGTTTCTTCAGTCTGTCCCTGTCCGTAAACAACATCGGCATCGGGCTCAGCGCCAGCATGGCCGGGCTTCATCTGATCCCCGCCGCCGTCTCCACCCTGGGCTGTTCTATCCTCTTTCTCCTCATCGGAAACCGCATGGGGCGCAGCCGGATTCTGCGGTTTATCGGTGACGCAGCAGACCCCATTTCCGGGCTGCTGCTGATTGGCCTGGGGCTTCTGCAGCTGGCAATCTGACCCGAGCCCAATAGACAGTCGAATAAAAAAGAGGCTTTCGGACAAAAATAACGGAAAAGAAATCAGGATACTACACAAGGGAGATCACGTTCATGTCTCTGTCCGAACATCTGGAAGAAAATATACAACATTTGAAAGCTGCCCTGCCCCTGGGTGTCAGCTTTGATTTTATGACCCGCGATCTCCTGCTGGGCAAAACCAGGGCTTATTTTCTGGGTGTAAACGGATTCTGCAAAACGGAGATCCTGCAGCAGATCTTCTCCGACCTGCAGGATCCTCTGTATATGGAGGACGATCTGGTAGAAAATCTCCAAACCTATATCCGCGCCAGGCTTGGCTATGCCCAGACCTCCCTTTCCGACTCATGGGAGGAAATCATCCGGGCTGTGCTCAGCGGCCCCTCCGCACTGTTTGTAGACGGCTTTGACCACGCCGTCCTGATTGACGTGCGTACCTATCCCACCCGGGGCATGGCAGAGCCTGACCTGGAAAAGGTGACAAGGGGCTCCCGGGACGGCTTTGTGGAGACGCTGCTGCTCAATGCCAACCTTATCCGCCGGCGCGTCCGCTCCCCCAGGCTCTGTTTTTCCATGCACAGCGTGGGCACGGAAAGCCGGACCGATGTAGCGATTGCCTATCTGGAAAACACCGTAAACAAGGAGCTGCTGGATAAAATCTCACGAACCATCGACAGCCTGCAGGTCACTTCCCTTACCATGGGGGCAAAAAGCCTGGATGAGCTCATCCTTCCGAAACGCTGGTGGAACCCTTTACCCTCCATCCAGATCACGGAGCGCCCCGACGTGGCCTGCAGTTACCTGGAAGAAGGCCACATCCTGCTGCTGGTGGATAATTCTCCCGTTGTGCTCATCCTTCCCTGCACGATATTTCAGTTTACCCAGAGCCCGGAGGATTATTATAACAGTCCCTCTGTAGGAACCTACTTCCGACTGATCCGCTTTCTCTGCATTCCGGTGAGTCTGCTTCTGATGCCGTTGTTTTTATTGCTGACCGCATTTTTTCCGGACTTTTCCCAGCGCTGGGGACTTCTTTCCACCGAAAACCTGGCCCCGGAAAGAATTTTCTTTTATGTCCTTGCCGTTGAGTTTATTCTGGATCTGTTTAAATACTCTTCCTCCCTGAGCTCCGGAAAATTTTCCGGCTCACTGTCGGTGGTGGGCGGACTGATTATAGGCGACATTGCCGTCAGTCTCAACTGGGTATCCGTAGAAGTTCTTTTTTACGGGGCAATCACACTCCTGGCCTCCCTCTCCATCTCCGGAAAGGAATTCAGCGATGCCCTCCGGCTCTACCGTATTTTGCTGGTATTCCTCACCGGCTTTTTCGGCCTGCCCGGGTTTCTCTCCGGCCTGGCTCTCGTGCTGCTCTCCGCCGTCACCACCCCTACCTTCGGAGGCTTCAGCTACTTCTGGCCCCTTTTCCCCTTCAACAGAAAAGCCCTGGGCAGACTGCTGTTTCGCAGTCCTACGCCCAAGGCTCAGCCTACCCGCATCTGGAGCAGGGGAAAACTGAAGGATGACTAATGCCCCGATTCCTGTCAGACTTCCGCTCCCCGCACCCTTTCCACCAGAGACTCTTTGGAAAAGCTCCCCATTGACACCAATGTAATGAGCAGCGGCACCACTGCCAGCACACCCGCATAAACTGCGGCATACGCTGCCGGAAACCGAAATGCCATGTAAAACGCTCCAATCTTATAAAGCATATTGCTGAGCACATAACCGCACAGCGTACCGGCAGTCATTGTTGCGCCCACAGTGACCAGCGCCAGAAGCAGACTTTCTCCAAGAAGCATACTGCGGATCTGTCCTCTGCTCATCCCGATGGATTCCAGCATTGCAAGCTCCTGCTTACGGGTGACAATATTGGTAATGAGGGTATTCATCATGCTTAAAATACTGAATGTCATAATGAAGACGGCAAGCCCGCTGATGGCGCCGAACATCTGGTTTGCCGACTCCGCATAATCCACTCTTCGATCTGCCAGGGTTTCCAGGGTCAGCTCCGCCCTTTCCGCCACCATCTCCGCCAGCGCCTCCCCAACTGCCGCTTCCCTGTCCGCTTCGGTGGATACCAGCAGGTGGGCATTCAGGCTGTCATAGGACAGCCAGCTCAGCACCGGCTGTTCCGGCATCAGGAACCATCCCTCAAACCCCCTGTGGTCTATTACATATTCGTCATTCAGAATCCCCAGTATGGTGACCTGCTTTTCCGCCATTTTGCTGCCGTCATAGAAGTGCAGGGTCAGCTCATCCCCCACGGCAAAGCGCCATCCGTAAACCTCCGCCGCAACGCCGTTTCCTGCCACGAGGACATAGTCGCCGCTCATCAGCTTATCGTAGTCGGCGGAGCCGCTCTCCAGGTATTTGCCGATTTCCCTGGTTTCTTCTTCAGTCAGAGGATAAACGATATCTCCATTGTTGTACTCATCTTTTACCGGATAGTCAAAAGACACGCCAAAGCTTTTGATTTCCGTTACCTTTTTCACGCCGTCCACGGCGGCGATTGCCTGCACCATCTCACTGCTCAACGCCGCGTGGGCCTGCAGTCCGCTCATACCATACTCATTCAGCTCTACGGCAGACTGCGCATACTGGATATTAAATTCCGCGTCTGTGAAATATCCTTGCCTTGCATAATTGTCCTTGTCAAAAGAGGACATATAGGTTGCCGCCGTCATAAAGAGAATGCCGCCCAGCGCCAGAGAAGCAAAAGTGATAATCGCCTTTTTTCTGTTTTTTGAAAAGTTCATCAAACCCAGACCAACCGGTGTGAGCCTGCGGCACAGTTTTCTGTTTCCCGTTCTCTTCATCCCGTCCTGCGGCACATAGCGAAGCGCCTCCATAGGAGAGACAGCCGCGGCAAGCCGTGCAGGCCTGTGCACCGAAATCATGGTGATGACATAGACTACCGCAAGGACAAGGCAGATCACCAAAAGCGTATTCCAACTGTCAAAGCCGTCCGGAATGATAAAGTAACCTGCAATGCCTCCGATGACGATGCCGGCAGGAGCAGAGCGAAGATACAGGACACTTCCCTCGCGGGACACGAACCTTCTGATCTGTTTCTTTGTCATACCGATGGTGCGGAGCTGACCGAACTGATGGATCCTGCCGATAACGGACAAATAAAACACCCCGTAAATCACAAGAACACATGCAAGCAGAATCACCGCTCCCACCATGCCGTAAAGCATAACCGACTGCGTATCCACAGACAGGGATTCCACAAACTGCCTGGAGGGGCCGATATACTTTCTCTCAATTCCCGCATCGCTTCCCACCAGGTAAATCAGTTCCTTACATTCCTCGGCTCCAAGATTTGCCGCATTATAGAACTTTGCGTACACCTCATAGGGAGCATCCTTCAACTGACTGCCGGTTTTGGCATAGCTCTCGGAAAAAAATACGGAAAACTGCTTTGCCGTATCGCTGCCGTCCAGAATTCCCGATACCGTAAAGGTTTCTGTATTGCCGTCATAAAAGGACAGAGTTACGCTGCTGCCAACCGCAGGCGCAGCGCCCAGCTTCCTCAGCATTTCCGCCTGTGCAGCTATTTCGTTTTCCTTTTCCGGCAGATTACCGCTTAGCAGCTCACCCACCCGAATCTCATCAGACATCCGACTCACATAGCGGGGCATGACGTCGAATCCGTCCATCCCGGAGAGGACACCGCTTTTTACTTGTATCTGGCAGGCAATGCGTTCATCCTGCTCCAACGCCGCTACCTGTTCCTCCGTCAAATTATAATAGCCTGCCTGATGCCTGTGGGCCAGCTCGTTTTTAACCCGCTGACTCTGCCCCATGGCAAACATCAGGATGGCGGTCAGCAGCGCACTGGCCAAAACAATGGTGATCGTCACAAAGATATTTCGCATGCGACTGGATTTCAGGCTCTGCCTTGACATGAGGGAAATCATCTTTGCCGTAGTCTTTTTACCGCTCATTCCGATTCCCCCCTTATTCCTGGATTTTTCCGTCTTCAATGCGTATTCTTACATCCGCCTTTTCCGCAATTTCAGGATTGTGAGTAATCATAACAATTGTCTGACGGAATTTCTCACTGGTCATTTTTAAAAGATCAATCACCTTATCGCTGGTGCGGCTGTCCAGATTGCCGGTGGGCTCGTCGGCCAGGATAATGGCGGGCTTTGATACCAACGCGCGGGCAATTGCCACCCTTTGCTGCTGACCGCCCGAAAGGTGGCTCGGAAAATTGGAAAGCTTGCCCTCAAGCTCCAGAAAGTGTACAATCTCATCCAAAAATTTCTGATCTTCAATCTTTCCGTCCAAACGGACGGGCAACACAATATTTTCATACGCCGTGAGATACGGAATCAGATTATAATGCTGGAAAATAAATCCGATACGCCGACGGCGAAACACGGTAAGCTGCTCCTCCGTCAGTTTTTCGAGTCCTTTATCCTCCACCTGCACACTGCCCGAGGTAGGAGTATCCAACCCGCCCAGCATATTCAGCAGAGTGGATTTACCGCTGCCAGATGTGCCGATGACAGCCACAAACTGTCCGTTTTCCACCGATACGCTCACATCGTCCAACGCCTTCACAAGGCTTTCGTCCCTGCCGTAATATTTTTTCAAATGAGATGCTTTTAAGATAGTCATTGTGATTTCTCCTCCATTTCAAGACCCTTTACAATGCATATCATATTCCATCTGAAAAAATAAACAAGAGAAGTTACATTTTCTAGTATCCACACCGCAAAATCTAAGATCTTTTCCTTACAAAACGGCAAATCATCGTTTCTGCCGCAAAACCCGGGCAGTACTACAATCCCCTTACAGCATATCCCCCCAATAGTCCGCCAGCTTCATCATAAAGTCCTTACGCTTAGGCTGACTGACCGGGATCCGCTGGCCTGAAGTCAGTACCAGCTCCAGACCTTCTACCCCCTTTACATAGGACAGATTGACTATAAAGCTCTGGTGCGGGCAGGCAAACGCCGGATGGCCTGAAAGCAGGGCGGCTATCTCCTTCATGCTCTTATAGATAACCTGTTCCTGCCCCTCAAAGTGCAGCATGACATTTCGTTTGTTCGTCTCGGCATAACAAAGATTTTTATACAATACCTTATACTTTCCGCTGTTGTTCTGAAAGCTCAAATAGGGCTCGTCCTTCCCCTGATAGCGGGAAAAGTAACGATCCAGCTCCATTTTCAGCACGCCGTACTTGGCAGGCTTCAGAAGATAGTTGACCGCACCGTATTCATAGCCTCTCCAGACATACTGTTTCAGGGAGGTCAGGAAAATCAGTCCCACTGTGCTGTCCATTCTCCGAATCTCCTCCGCGGTCTTCAGGCCGTTCAGCTTCTCCATCTTTATATCCATAAAAATAAGGTCATACTCTGACCTGTATTCGTGTAACAGCTCGCTGCCGTCATGATAGATAAAAAAGCAAAACTCTTTGCCGGACTCGGCAGCATATCGCATAAGATTCTCTTTCAGGTCAATGATAAAGGTTTCCTCGTCATCACAAATTGCTATGTTAAACATTGTAAACTCTCCGCATCTACGGCACCTGAAAAATTACCTCTTCGAGGCAATTTCAGCCACGACGTAATTTCCTATGGAATAAGAACAGCGGAAATCCACATTCGTGGACTTCCGCTTCCATAAAAAAGAGCGATAGACGGGACTCGAACCCGCGGTTTCCACCTTGGCAAGGTGGCGCTCTACCAACTGAGCCACTATCGCATATACTATGTCTGAATAAAGCAGGTGATGGGAATCGAACCCACATATCCAGCTTGGAAGGCTGGTGTTCTACCACTGAACTACACCTGCATGGCGGTATCGCTCCGGAATATTTCCCTGCGACAATGCCCAGAACCGGAATCGAACCAGTGACACGAGGATTTTCAGTCCTCTGCTCTACCAACTGAGCTATCTGGGCCTGTAACGTAAATCCATGCGCCACAACAAAAATTATATTACATCAAAACAGGCAGAATGTCAACCCCTCAATGAATATTTTTCCTGTAATATTGCAAAAGTAACCTGACTACCCTGTTATAACTGATTTTGCCGTCGGAAACTCCATTGACTTTCAGATTTGTGTCAACAAACACGTCCGCAGCCGCGTCGATGATCTCCGTATCAATCAGCGCTTTTCCGTTGATACGGTCCCACTCCTCGTCAGAGACAAAGATATTGTCCTTCCACACCTGTTCCGAAATCGCCGCAGGCTGTACCACAGCAACCGTCTCCTCATAAGCTTCCGGATTGGTTTTCCACAGCTTATAAACATCATTATAGAGATAATTCAGCACACTCAGATAGCCGGCATACTGAAAAAACACATTCTCTGACTCCACACAGGCCAGGTAGCTGATAAAATTCGCCTCATCCTCATAGATATATCCCCGCAGATGAGCAAGCTCGTGACACATGGTGGAAGGTATATTGAGAATATGCATCACATCATTGTAGTTTGCCTCCATGGAAAAGGGAAAATAATATCCCTGCATATACTGCTGGCACATAAAATCCGAAAAGAGCATGGCCTTGGGCCTGGGATACCAGCCTGCCAGCTGCGGATAACGCTCCCCCAGCTGCGCCATCAGCTCACCCGCCTCATCCGCCATATGGGCAAGCCCTCCGGACCATCCCTCTGCGTCCCGGACACAGATCTCCGTTCCGTCAGGGCTCACATAGACCGCATCTCCCTCGTCGCTGCGCCTTATCTGCTCTGCCAGATCATTGCACTTCTCCGCCACCATGTTGTACAGGATAACCAGCTCAACCGATGTGTAGCTCCCGTCGTCTTCCCCGAAATAATGTGCGGAGAAGGTTGACGCATGATACAGAATCAGACAGTTCAGCGTCATGATCAGGCACACAGCCAGCAGCGTCCAGGAAAAGAACCGGTAATAGCACCGCGCAATCCGAAAGAACCTGCCATTGCGGGATGAAGCCGTTCTCTCCGCCTTCCCGCCCGCCATATGGAATCTGACATATTTTCCCAGCCTGACCAGGCCAAAAATCCCGCAGATCACCCCGATCAGCAGTGCCGCCGCCACAAGCAGAAGCCCTGCCACAATCAGCCATTCTCCCACGGAAAACGGAAAAATTCCCGTGAGCCTGCCATAGGTATTGACCCATATGGGAAAAATATGGGCTATATACCAGTCACAGAAAGCAGCGCTGTTCCATGCCAGTACATTCAGCAGAACAATTGCCGCCACGACTGCCCAGAACAGGCAGATACTCATCTTCAGTTTATGATGTCCGCTCTTCTTTATGGTTCCCAGCTCCTACCTTAATTTTGGATTTTTTCCAGATGCCCGTAAAGTACAATATCAATAATATCACAGAGGAAATGCCGTTGCTGACCACCACGGAATACCATATACTGCGCACCCCCATATGAAGGATGCTCTCACAGAACCACAGGGTCAGGAAACGAAATACCCACAGCCTTGAGGCTTCCACTGCAACGGTCACCTCTGTATGTCCTGTCCCGTTGAACAGCCCGATGGTAGAATTATATACCCCGTTGGTGAAACACCAGAATGCCATGATACTCAGAAAGTCCGCCGCCATGGCAATTACCTCTCCGTCGTCGGAAAAAATACTCACAACAGCCCTGGAGATAAAGTCTCTGGACAGAATCATGCCGCCTGCAATCAACATGACGATGGAAATGCCCATGGAGATCCGATATCCCCTGTCCGCCCTGTCCTTCTGGCCTGCACCCATATTCTGCCCCACGATGGTGGCAACCGCGGATCCGATTCCGTTTGTGGGCAGCGTAATCAAGCCGTTCACTCTGTTCCCGATACCATATGCCGCCATGGCCTGGTTTCCGTAAGCAAACACGTTTCTGCTCATCAGCAGAAAGCCAAGCTGCATGGTACTGCCCCCTATGGCCGTGGGAAGTCCGATCTTCAAGATCAACTTCAGCTTCTCTTTCTCAAAGCGCATATATCGCCTGTCAAGCTCAATCCCGTTTCCCTTCCGGGTCAGCAGGAAAAAAGCAACCCCCGCAGGCACCATCTTTGCCAGCAAAGTAGCCAGCGCCGCACCCGCCACTCCCATACCGCAGGCTACAATCAGCGTGGGATCCAGTATCATGTTCAGCAGTATTCCGCCCAGATTCAGGAACATGGGCGTCAGGGTATCCCCCTGAGACTGATGTACTGCGGAAAAAATATTCACCATATACAGAAAAGGCATATCCCATACTACTACCCGCAGATACATCACCGCATGGGAAAAAGTCTCTCCATCCGCCTTCAGCCAACCCACAATCCCGGGGGTAAACAGAAAACACAGCGTCGCACAGACTGCCGCAAAACACATGGCACACATAAAAATCTGGTTGGCCATACCCTTTGCATTCTTTTTCTCCCCTGCGCCGATATATTGAGCAATCAACACAGAACCCGCCATGGTGATTCCGGAACCGAAATTGATAATGATGCTCTGCACCGGTGAGACAAGATTGATTGCCGCAAGCTGCTCCGTACCCAGCTTCCCCAGCCAGTAGGTATCGGTCAGATTGTACATGGTCTGCAAAAAACTGTTGATAATCACAGGAATGGCCAGGGCAAGCACTGCTCTCCACAGACTGCCCCTCAAGATCTGTTCCTGGTTTTTTAAAGCGGATACCTTCATTTTGTGTACACTCCCTGTCAATTTTTCTCTCTTTGACAGCATTATTGTACAACAAAATATCTGCGGTATCCGCTTTTAAATTAACTAATCTTATTAAAAATACAGTTTTTTTATTCTATAACAAGATCTGACCAACCGTCGGAAGGCACAAGGGAGATGTAAGTCTTACCCGTATTGATCTCAATCTCTTCTCCGGTCTTCTTGTCATAGTAAACAGTGATACCACTCTCGCTGGACTTCATCCAATATATCTCAATGGCTTTTCCGTTTGTCATATAATACCCGCTGCGCTTGCTGGTGTCAATGGCATTATAGATCATGTAACCATTCTGATCCAACTCTGAAAATGTTGTGTTCTGCAGCAGCACATTCTTAAAGGTCAGCTGTGCATTATCATGCAGAGGATCCAGATGAGCGGCGCCATACTCATAATAGTCGTAGGTTCCCGTCTCCTCGTTGTACTTTAACGTGGATCTGTTATGAGGGAAGGGCAGCTCGACATTCACCGCCGTTTTCGCATCGCTTCTGTCCGCAAAGTCAATTTCCTCTCCTGCAAACTTGAAATGCGGTCCCTCGTAGTAGCTGTTATACTCCGTGCTGTACTTTGACTTTTCAAAACGCTGCTTCAGACCGTCATATGTTTTGTTCTTGGAAGTATTGGTATAGGTATCATAGGTCAGATACTCTGTATATTCTGTCTTTTTGCCGTTGTCAAACCGGGCAAAACCACCGCTCAGGTTGGCAGAATAGCTCTTTTTTACCCAATCGTCGATATAGAAAGGGCCACCGTCGTGACAGAGCACCGCATTCCACTCCGAAGCAAGCATAAAATTGGTAGGACGGGCACTTCTGATGCTTCCAAACTGCGTGATACTTCCCCAGTCCTTCACAATAGCCATAAAACGGGTAATCCTTCCGTTGGCAGTGCTGTTCATGATCTCATACACCACATCTGCCTCTGTCAGTCCGAAATGGGGAAGCGCTACCTTTTCGTTATCCACCATAACGGCAATGGGACGCTGATCCCGCAGGCTCTCGTCGATCCACTCGTTTGTGATCTCGCTGCGATACATGTTGTCGTGGTTTTCTTCCTCAGACGGTTCACTTGACTCATCTGAAGATTCCACATCGGATCCGCCCACGGGGTCTGTCGTGTCCGGCTGCTCGCTCCCGATCGGCTGCGGATCCAACGCAGATACAGGTGACGATGAGTCTCCGTCATCGCCGCCGCATCCGGTAAAAATACACATGGTCATTGCTATCACCAATGCTGCTACTAATTTCTTTTTCATAGGGAATTCCTTTCCAAAAAATATTTTTCTTTTCTATTTTAGCTCTTAGTTTCCATTTTGTCTATTTTTTCGACAAAGTTTTAAGATAAAATTTATACCATAATTAATTAAATTTACCAAATATATATTTTTATCAATTCATCGTTATTCCTACTGCTGTTTCTCCCGCAGCCGACCGGCCTTTTCTGCTTTTCAAAAAAACTCAAAGCATCCGCTGTTTTGTCTAAAATGCCGAAAAAATTGCCAAAATCGCCTCTTTTTGGCATAAACAGCACAAGAAAAAACTTTTCATTCCATTCCCAATGTGCTAAAATATATTTATTCAGCACATTGGGGGTGGTAATTTTGAAATTAAAAGAACATGTTGATATGGCCGCTTTTCTGGACGCAACCGCAAAATGCGCCGGTGATGTCTTTTTTCACTCCGCCGACGGAGACATCTTAAATCTGAAATCCTTACTTTCTCAATATATACTTGTCTCCATTGTCTGTAATCCCGGGCTTTTGGAAAATGCACAGATTATCTGTGTCCGCGAGGAGGACTACGCCTCCCTGACCTTCTTCCTTCAGCCGGAGCCTGCCTGCTGATTAACAGCGCACCCTGTTCAGCCGCAATTCAGACATTTTACTCAGATCCCGCTGCAAAACTGCGGCCGGATCCGATTTTAACGCCCATTCACAAGTATGACTCAGATCAGATTCCCGTAAGAATTCTCCATGACATTGGGAAGCAGCGTATAGATATTGCACCCGCAAAGTCCGTCAAAAAATTTCTTATTCTCCATGCAGGCCTTCCACTTATCCAACGTAAAAGGAGGCAGGCCATAGCGCAGTGCCACATCCACCAGGCGTTTCTCCATGATGCAGGCTCCGCCGGGCAGAGAGATAGCGTCGCATAACTGAATCAACCTGTCGTAATCGTCATACTCCGCTCTGTCAATATACTTTTCCAGGAAGATCTTCTCTTCCTCCGTGCAGTCATAGCTGCCAAAATATGTATTGCCGTCTTTTCCCGGGAAGGAATGAGTCAGACAGATGCGGGCGATCTCCGGCTGCCCCATGTCGGTCATATAATAAAACCCCTCCAGGATATGCCGCACAGCCACAACTCCCACCCGCCGCCCGATATCGTGCAGCAGTCCCATGCAGTAGGCCTTCTCAGCGTCCAGCTCTTCCGTTTTTGCCGCAATCAGCCTGGCGCTTTCGGCTGTAACTCTGCTATGATCCACCCACCGCCCCGGGTTCATGGACGCGGCAAGCTTCAGTTCTTCTTCCGCCTCTTTTATGGTAAACATATTGTACCTCTCTTTCCTTATATAATGAACAGGTACAGTCTACCATACAAATATTGAAATCCGGCGGTACATTTTCTTAAAGAATTCTTATTTTAATCTTATAGGAAATTACGTCGTGGCTGAAATTACCTCCAAGAGGCAATTTTTTATGCCTCGTTCTCCTTGGGCACAAGCTTCAGTTCAATGGCCATATCCATTGCCGCTGCAATACGCACCAGCATCTCCAGAGAAGGATTATAATATCCGCTCTCAAACCTGGTGATATTGGGACGGGAAATACCCGACAGCTTGGCCAGCTTCTCCTGGGTCATTTTCTTGTCCTTGCGGCACTTCGAATACTGCTTGATCACCTGTGTCCGGGTCTCCTTCTGCAGTCCCTCGATCAGAATCTCCTCATTGTCCACAGTAAACACATAATCCATTGCTCTTCTCATGTCTTGTCTCCATTCTCCCTCACTTTTTTCTCTTTCTGATATGCTTCAGGGCTTTCTGCATGTGGGCGCAGTCCGCTGCAGCCGCATGCTCCACCTTTTCCACCAGCATATAAGCCGTTCCCATGCCCGCCTCCACACGAAGAATATCTCCGGGAACCACAGGCTCCTTCAAAGCATAAACCCACGAATTCCGCCTTGACCCCCCGGCGTTCCATTCCCACGCCGTATACCGCACATATTTCCCGCTCACCACCTTTGCGATGGGGCAGGCGGCACGAATCTCAAATATCTGCGGCCGCACCCCGTATTTTCTGGCAAGCAGATAGCTCACATAACCTGTGCGAAGGTTCCAGGCCTCGTCCACAATCACATCGCTGGCAAAGCGCCCTTCCTCCAAAAAATATCTTTCATAGTATTCCAGCTTCTCCGGTTTCGGAACAGTCATTCCTGATACACTAATTTTATCCAAGTTTAAAATCGATGTCAATTCTACTTTCATTTTTCCTCTCCATTCCCGCATGGTATTGCGTAAAATTAAGAAAATGTATTTTATCCGGTACTTTATCGTATCATATCGTACACTCCCTGTCAATCAGAACATTACAAAAAACGACCGTTACAGAAAGAAAATCCGCACACAAAAAAAGACTGCCGTTCCGAACACTCAAAACGACAGTCTCTCAGGAAATTCTTTACAAATGCGTTATCTGCGGCTGGGTATTACCAGCGCTGCAATGATATAGGCAAGAATACCGCTCCCTCCGGCAAAACAGAAGATAATCCATGCAAGGCGGATCAAAGTAGGATCAATGTTGAAAAATTCTCCGATTCCTCCACACACTCCTGCAATTTTCAGATTTGTGTCTGATTTGTATAATCTCTTATCCATGCTTTTCCTCTCTTTCCTTACAACCTGTTTTTGTTTCTCCCGCATCGTTCTGCGGAAGCCCTTTTCTCATCCGGTGATCTTATTCTACCAAAAAAACCGCCGAACGAAAAGAAAAAGATCTGCATATTAACGCACGATAATGTGCGGCCTCATTCCTCGCTGCCCGGCACGCACTGGCGGATAATATCATAGTAATTATTCCGCAGTATATACGCGCTGAACAGATATCTGTTCTTCACGTCCTGCTTTACTCTGTCCATATAGGCGTCCTGCTCCTCCTCCGAAATCTCCGTCCGCCAGGCAGTGGTCTTTTGCTTTTTATTATATGCCACCGTGTCCGTCACAAAGCTCTTGTCGTTAAAGATCACCAGACCCTCTTCCGCAGAGAAAATGTCTCTCCCCGCATACATTCTGGAATCATAGTCAAAGCCGAACAGATTCAGAAGCGTGGGCAGCAAATCTACGGAACAGCATGCCTTATCCACCACCACGGGCTCCTGCATGCCCCCGTTCCACAGGATCAGACTGTTTCGGAACAGATCCATGTCCGATGACAGGCTCTTTCCCGCCAGCTCCTCATACTCCTCCTGACTCATGCCGTAGGGATAATGATCGGCACTCAGACAGATCACCGTATTATCCAGCTTCCCGGCCTGCTCCAGCTGCTCCAGCAGATAAGCCAGCGCCTTATCCAGCTCAATGTGACAGGCAATATAAGCCCGGGCATTTTCCGACATATCCAACCCGGCAACGGCTTCTTTGTTTCTGGAGGACATCTGATTGCCGGAAAAATTGTAATTCATATGCCCTGACACAGTCATGTAGTACACATGAAATCTTTCGTCGTTGATATACTCAGGAATGGTTGCCTGCATCATCTCATAGTCGGACTGGGGCCACGCGTTTGGATTTTCAATGGGGAATATCTGACTCCCCCACTCCTCCTGGGACAATCCCCCCAGCTTGGATGCCTTAAAATCATAGCCCAGGTTCGGGTGGGACAAATGCCTGTCATAGTAGGACAGCGTATTGTTGTGATATGCCCTGCAGTAGACTCCCTCCGAAGCAAAAAACCGGGGCAGGCTGTACGCCATATTGATGGATGAGCTCTTTCTCATGCTGAACTGGCCGTCCGGAATCAGACCGGTACAGTTCACATATTCCCCGTCGCTGGTACTGGTCTGCCAGAGCGGAACATAGTAGTTCGGAAATACAAAAGAGGAATTGACCATCTTATAAAGCGTAGGGGTCAAATCCTCCCGTATGGCATAGGTGGAAAAACCCTCCGCCGTCAGGAAGATCAGATTATACCCTTCAAACATTCCCGTGTACTCATTGCGGTTGGTAGGCGTCTGACCCGCAATATAATCCGCCAGCCATGTGGTCTCCTTGTTATCTCCGGACAATGCCCCCAGCTTTTCCAAATCGATATCCCATGCATGGGGCGAGGTATCCGGCTCCTCCGGTTCCGGTTCCGGGGTAACGTCCGGTTCCGGCGGCTGCTCTGCGGAGTCCTCCGTGCGCTCGTCCGTCAGATCCACAGGCTCCAGTTCTCCCGCTTCCTTCCCGGGCGGTTCATTCTGCTGCGGCAAATCCTGTACCACGGTGGTTCCCTCCGCAGGTATGGCATCCTCCCTGTGAAAAAGATTGGAAAGTTCATAAAAACCGTCTCTCTGCACCATGGCTATCACGCCCATATTCCGCATGACGGTCTCCGGATCATAATACTCCTGGTACTCCTCCGAATAATCTGCGCCCGCCATATCTCCGATCAAAATACAGCAGATGCAGTACAGCAGCAGCATCCACGCGCTGAGACCCAGACGCAGCTTCTGTATCCCCTCCAGCTCGCGAAGCCTCCACCTCTTCAGCTTCCAAAGCACCTCCGATACCAGAATCGGCAGCGCAAGCAGCAGCAGCACCGGAACAGCCTTGAGGAATCCTGCCAGAGCTTCCCTCCAGTAATTTGTCAGGGCATCCTGTCCTCCCACAAGCATCGCCGCCAGCTGCAGCGGCTGTCTGAAAATCGTAAAATATACTGTCTGCACCGCAAAGATCAGAAACTGTATCCACATCATGATGCGAAACGCTCTCTTTGCCCCCCTTGGCCCGAACCAACCGGTAACCAGCGCCTGTAGGGAGGTCACCAGCAAAAGCAGCCCAAGCGGAAACAGAGGATTCCCTCCCTGAAATCCAAAAAACCTCAGGTGAAAAACCATTTCCATATAAAACAGAATACCCGTGTATATCAACCAAACAACCATATCTTTTCCTTCTTCTTGCGTAAGTTTTATTTTAACTCACTATACACCCAACCGGTAAAACAAACAACCTGTTTCCCATAGAAATAAGGGATTGAATCCTTAAGATTTTATAATCTGCGGTTGTGTGAAACAAATCTGTTCGCCCTCTGTTCCGTTTCATCCGGCAGCGCCTCCAGCACAATCCCCTGGCCGTATTTGCGACTCAGCGCACGCTCCAGAAGGAAATCGCAGACTTGTGGATTCCTGGGAAGCAGCGGCCCGTGCAGATAGGTTGCCAGCACATTCTTCCAGATCACTCCCTCAAATCCGTCCCTGCCGTTGTTTCCGTTTCCGCATACCACCCTTCCAAGAGGCATGCAGCTCCCGGAGTCCGTACGCCCGGCGTGATTCTCAAAGCCTACTACCGGCATGGAAAAGAGACTGCTCTCCAGAACAACGTTTCCAACAAGCCGCTTCTGTTCCCACCGCGTATGAATATCCAGTATGCCAAGTCCTTCTATTTTCTTATGCTCTGTCTCGTAATATTGCCCCAGAAGCTGATATGCGGCGCAGACTGCCAGCACCACTCCGCCGTCCTCCGCAAAAGCCCTGAAATCCTGCCTGATTTCTCTCAGATAGCCTGCCGCAAGTTCCTGTTCTCTGTCGGAGCAGCCGCCCCAGCAGATCAGATCCAGTCCGCCGAAGTCGATCCACTCCCCCACTGCCAGAGGAATGACATCCGCTTCAATCCCCCGCCACTGCAAGCGCTTTTCCAGACAGCGAATATTACCCTGATCCCCGTACAGATTAAACAATTCCGGGTACAGGTATCCAATGGTCAGTTTCATGAGCCGACACCCTCTTTCCCGCAGGACTGCAGTTCCCTCAGCATATGGTTTGTCCTGTACAGCCCGGAGTAGTTGGTAATGACATACAGATTTTTACTTCCCCGTCGGGTCAGCTCCTCAATGACACCTCTCACATCCCCGGCAGTTCGGCTGACTATGTTCTCATATTTCAGACAGAGCTCCACATCGTGGCCCCGCATCCCGCCTGTGACCACCGTTTCCACCGCAGCCTCCGCCAGGTAACGATAATCCACATCCCACAGCCAGGAAACGTCCTCCCCGTCCAGCTTTGTATCATTGATCTGGATCACCACATCCTTCGGCCTGGGATCCCGTCTGATCAGATACAGCTTCTGCTGAAGGCCCACGGGATTCTTTGCCAGATGCAGCTGTACATGCGCTCCGTTTATGGTGTATACACTCTCCCTGTTGTTGCCGTAATCAAAGTGTTCCATAACCGTACGAAACCTGTCCCGGGGAGCGTCCAGAGCCCACAGGGCAGTATAGGCCGCAAGCGTATTATATACACTGCTGGGCGCAGCCGTTTGGGTTTCCATATACATTCCATCCAGAATATAGGAATACCTGTCCCCATTCAGGCCAATGTCCGTCACCGTCATATCAGGTTCCGGACGCCGCAGCCCACAGCCGGGGCAATGCCACACCCCCAGCTGTCCGTACTGGTAGAAATCATACCTCAGCCGTGCACCGCAGACAGGACAGAAAATCATTTCCCGGGGTCCCGCAGAAAAATCCTTTGTCAGGCTCTCGCTGATACCAAAGGTTACTGACGGGATTTCGCAATCCGAAAGCAGCACACAGGACGCAGCGTCGTCGCCGTTGATGACAAGCTTCGCCCCCGGCGTCTGTTGCAAAGCCCTCCGAATCCTGCCGCAGACAACGTCTATTTCCCCCACGCGATCCAACTGATCCCGAAAAATGTTGGTGACGATTACCAGATCCGGCTGCAGCCATGGAAATACCGTACCGGTTGCCAGCTCATCCACCTCAATACAGGCATAATCCGCATCCGGACGCCCTCCTCTCCCCGCCGCCAGGACAAAGGCGGACAGAATACCGTCCGACAGATTTGCCCCCAGCCGATTGCTTATGACCTTCTGTCCCTGTGCCTCCAACACATGCGTCAGAATGCCGTTGACAGTGGTCTTTCCGTTTGTTCCCGTCACTGCGATTACCTTCTTCCGCACCATACCCGGGATAACAGACCGAATTTCAGGGGCAATCCACCTTGCAATACGCCCGGGCAGAGAAGATCCGCTCCCCCTTCCCAGTCTTGTGACTGCCTCATAGACAATCCTGGCACAACAAATTGCAAATCTGCTTCGCAGCTTTATCATACAGCACCTTCTTTCCGTGTTCTCGCCGGGTAAACCGGCTTTTCTCCAAAGAATACAGTTTTATTTTAACAGCGACCCCCGGAGATATCTGTTCTTTTTCCTAACAATCTATTAAGAACACTCTATTTTTTTCCTGTCTCCGGATTGCATCCCACTTGTGCCATATTTGTAAAAAAGCGTCCCTTCGTGACGCTTTGTCCACAACGTAATTTCCTGATTGCAGCTGTTACATTTCCCAAATAAAATTTTTCTCTTGACATTGACACGGTGTCATCCCTTATTCTGATAGAGAAAGGAGCCGTACCCATGGAAAATCTTATGATCAGCCAGATCTCAAAAATGTTTGACGTCACTCCCAGAATGCTCCGGCATTATGAAAAACTGGGGCTTCTCACCTCTGTCCGCAGAGAAGACAACGCTTACCGCAGTTACGACGAACAAGCTGTAAGGCGCCTGCAGCAGATTGTCATACTCCGGAAGCTGCATCTTCCGCTGAAACAGATTGCCGTAATCCTGCAGGACAAAACGCAGGTAAAGGCTCTGGAAATTCTGCAGGATAACCTGGCGGAACTGGAGGATGAGATCGCCTCCCTGAACCTCATCCGGAATCTGCTGAGAGAGCTTGTCCTTCGGTTTGACAAAAGCATACGGGAAAATATTCCTCTTGACCTGCTGGAAGATCCGAATTTTGCAAAAGCCATTGGTTCACTGGCTCTTTCCAAAACAACAATTAAGGAGAACACTAATATGTCAGAACTGAACAAAGCAAACGAAATTCTGAATAAATCACTGAATGTAAGAATTCTTCTTCTGCCTCCCTGCACTGTGGCAGCTTATCAGTTTGTCGGGGAAAATCCCGAGGAACAGGCGGGAGACGTCATCTGCAAATTTGTGCAGGAGAGCGGGCTATATGAAAAAAAGCCTGACGCAAGAATGTTTGGGTTCAATCACCCCAATCCCGGAATACTGGAAAACGGTATCCACGGCTACGAGGTGTGGGTCACTGTTCCCGACGACATGGCGCTTCCCGACCATTTGACAAAAAAGAAATTCGAGGGAGGTCTGTATGCGGTACTTACCATTACCTTCCCCGAATTTCAATATTGGGGCAGTCTCACCCAGTGGGTCGAAGACAGCGAAATTTACGAGCCCAATTACAGCGAACTGGGCGAAGAGATCATGGGCGGCTGCCTGGAGGAACACCTGAACTGGGTCTACACCTCCCACCTGGGCTGGCCGGACGACCGCATCACCGGTCAACTGGATCTGATGCTGCCTGTCAGAAAGCGAAAAGAGCAGTAATCAGATCAGCCCGTCAGTCAAATGCCAGCTGTGCAAAGTTATAGAATCCCAGGTACCAGATCCGGAAGTCATGGGCTCCCTTTAACTCCTGCCACATAAAGTTTTTCCCGGCTTCAAACCGATCACATACATCCGGAAGAGACTTTGCTGCCGCCGATGCGCTCGCGTATGCGATCTCATCCTCCGTACCGCAGATATTATAAAAATAATAGATTTCATGGGTATTATCCCCCAGAAGCTCTGCGGTCCGGGCGGCAGTATTGCTGGTAGGCGCGGCGGAAAAAGCGCCGAAATAGCCGAACAGATCCAGACACTCGCCGATACCGATATTGATGGTCTGCATTCCTCCCATGGAAAGTCCCGCCATTGCCCGATGCTCTCTCACAGCGGCAGGATCATAGCCCTCCGCGTCAGGATCCCCATAGGTGGAATAGGTCTTCTCAATATAAGGGATCAGATCATTCCGCAGCTCCTGTCCGAACACATAGAAGGAATTATAGTCAGAGCCCTGAGCGGCAAAATTACTGCTGGAACGCCCGTTGGGCGTCACCACAATAAAGGGCTCGATGTCCCCGTAATAAATCAGGTTATCCATAATCAGCTTCACCTTGGAGCTGTTCTTGTTCATTCCCCATTCGTTTTCGTCTCCCCCAATACCATGCATCAGATACAGAACATTGTACTGCCTGTCCTCGCTGTAGTCATAGGGAAGGTAGACATTGGCATACTTCGTGACTTCCTCCCCATCCCCGAAGTAATCCCGGGTGGTATAGGAAATCTGCTCGATCCTGCCAGGTTCCTTCATCTGATAATCTGTATACTTGGGCGGTATCAGATCACTGATCCGGGCGGTAGGTTCCCTGGGCGTTTCCTCCTGCGCCCCGGATCCGCTTTCCGCCGTTTCAGACTCCGGCTCCACCCTGGACGTCTCCTGACGGATAGCCTCTGCAATCATATCTTCATTCGGTTCCATTTCCGTTCCCTCCGTTCCTGCCTCTGTGGTTTCGGTCTCTTCTGAAGCTTCCTGCTTTGTCTCTTCCGACTCCGTCCCCGCGTCTCCACCCTGCGCAGGTTCCGTTCCTTCCCCGCAGGCCGTCATAAGACACGCGGCAGTCAGCAGCGCAGGCAATATTTTTTTCAGGCGTTCTCTCCTCATTATACATCCTCCTGCCTTTATACTATCAGAATAGCAGGACACGCCTTTCATCGCTCGTCAACCCTTGCGGAACTTTTCCCACCGTTTGCGGGTTCTGCCAGAGCTCAGATTGACTCACTGCGTTCCAGCTGCTCCAGAACCTTTTCATAATACTGCCTCTGATACAACAAGCGCTCCGCAATCATCTGCCGGGCAGTCTCCGTTCCTGATTTTTCTTCCAACCTTCTGCGGATCCAGTCCAGCTGTTCCAGAAGCCAAATGCGCTTTTTCTCTATTTTCAGATTATGGAAATCCGCAAATCTCAGGGTATCGTAAATGCGGTAGGCGTCAAAGCGATCCACGTCGTCCGCGTCCCCTATACTCAGGGCAAAGGCCGTTGCCTCACCCGGAAAATCAGCCCTTCCATCCACATGAATCGCAATACCGTAACAAATCTCCTGCACCCGGCCCGGCGTCAGATCCAGCTGCTCCAAAAAGGGGCGGGCAATCCGCGCCGACACGCGCCCATGCTCCAGCCAGCTTCCTTCCGACTCAAAGGGCATGCTGTAACCCACATCGTGCAGCAGCCCTCCGATCACCAGTCCCTCCTCATCCAGCCCTTCCCTGCGGGCTATCTCCCGGGCTGCATGTGCCACCCGAAATGAATGCTGATAACGGTACTCCCCGTCCGCCGGGTGCTCCTGAAAAAAGGCACAGTTGTCAAAACATTCCTTTAAAAAAGTCTGTGTCTTTTGAATATTTGTCATAAAGCGTCCCTCCCCATATATTCTGATGCTCTGCAGTATAATACCATCTTACCGTCCCGGGACAAACTTGTAAACAGTTATTCTGACAACACAATCCGCCGCATTCACCCGACACAAAAAAATTTCCTTTTTTCTGAAAGAATTTCCTTCCTTTTGCGATTTAACGGTAAAGGAACACGTCTACCGATTTCAGGAAATCCAGATACCGGATTCAGTCAAAAATGAAATTGCCATATGTGCCTCTGCCTGCAGCAACCATACGGTTTCCATGCTCATAAAGGTAACAGACCGGACGAATTATTTCCGTGGTACCCTGCCGCCCAGAACGGCGACCCTTCGGAAGTTTCCTACTATGAAAACTCTCAGTATTTGCTTGAATGCAATACGGTCGAAGTTGGAGCACTGTGATTGGTACCAATATAAACGTGGCTGATAAATAACTCATGCTCTGTAACCAACCTTTCTGCTTGCATCAGATCAGGCAAAAATTATTTTTTATCTTCCAACTCTTGTAATTCTTCTATACTTTCAAGAAAATGGCATTCCACCGGAGAAAGGATATCCTCCTGCTTTTTCCGATATTTGTCGTATTCTCCATGCGCCTTTTCAAGAGCCTGTTTATGAGTAACTCTTCCTTTTGTAGTTAAAATATCCCTTCTTGTCATTTTCAGATAGTCGTCAATTGTTTCCAGCCAGTCTTTCATATACATTGGTTCTTGATTCAAGGCATGGACTTCCGCAATATCTAAATACGCCGTAACGATTTTATTTAACGCATCCATTTCTTTTTCGCTTAGATAATTCTTTGCAACCTCTACATCAGAATGTTTAATCTCTCTTCCGGCCCACGATGTTAATCCCATATTGTCCTTATCTGCATCTGCCCGCTGATAGATTACTTCTGCCGCTGTATGCTTATGAGCCGCCCAGTGCATTTTATTTTGTACCTGCTTAAAAAATATAATCGAACTCTCTGCTTTTGGGTCATAATCAATACTTGTTGCATATATTTCCAGAACTTTTCTCCAAAACACTTTTTCAGAAGAACGAATATCACGGATACGAGCTAACAATTCATCAAAATAGTTTCCGCCTCCAAGATTCTTAAGTCGATCATCATCTAATGCGAACCCTTTTTTCATATATTCCTTCAAAATAGAAGTAGCCCATATTCTAAACTGTGTTCCTCTCAGGGATTTTACCCGATAACCAACAGAAATAATAACATCTAAATTATAGAAATCCACCTGATAGGTTTTACCGTCAGAAGCAGTGTAGGCAAATTTTGCCCAAACTGCTTCTTTTGCCAATTCTCCTTCTTTAAAAATATTTCTTACATGTTTTCCAATTACGCTTTTATCCCGTTGAAATAATTCGGCCATTTGATCTATAGAAAGCCAAACTGTATCATGATCAAATGTAACTTCAATTTTTGTGACTCCATCTTCTGTAGTGTACATGATAATATTTGATTGCGTCATTATGTCCTCCAAATTTTAGATATTTATCGCTGCCTGAAGTTCAAGAATAAAGAGCCAATAATTTAAAATTATCTATGCTACCATCAATATGTTCAATGTAAACTCCAGTATAAGGAATCATCTCATATACCTCAATAGTAAAAATCTATTTTCAGTATATCATTAATATTGAAATAAATGAAGTACAATTTATTGAGTTTATTTCAAAAACGAAAGAAATACTGCAATATAAATTCAAAAGCAAGTTTCATGACTTAGGCACAGTTGCGCTTCCTTGCTTTTCTCACATGGGGTAAGCCTGGAGGAAATTCAGGAATGGCTCGGACACAGCAGCATCTCAACCAAAGCAAATATCTATACGCACATGGATTTTAACAAAAAGATTTTATCAGCTAATGCGATTATAGGTATTCTGGGCAATGAAAAAGAATCCACCTCAGCCTCTGGCTGAAATTGTGGATTCCTTTTCATAACAATGCTGGTAGCCGGACTTGAACCGGCACGAGGTTGCCCCCGAGGGATTTTAAGTCCCTTGCGTCTGCCTATTCCGCCATACCAGCGGACGCTGTTGATAAATTTTCTGTACTGACTGATAACCCTTTCCGTCGGCACACAAATGGATGGAGGTGGATTCGAACCACCGAAGCAATTTGCAGCAGATTTACAGTCTGTCCCCTTTGGCCACTCGGGAATCCATCCATACAGGAGGCAGACGATAAATCTGCTCCTGACAATGTGAAATTGTAGCATAATCCAGGGCAAAATGCAACAGGGAAATTCATCCGCCCCCTTCGTCCAGATAAACCTGTACTCTGCTGTCGATGATCTTTGCCGCCTCCGCCGCGCTTTTATCGCCTGCTATATAGCTCTGCCCCTCCTCCCATACAATGGATAGAATGTCGTTATACTCCTCCGGGTGGGGAACGCAACTCTCCAGCAGATTTTTGTAATCATCCAGTGTTGTACTCCCGTCTTCCTTTATCTGCACCCGATAATCCTTCCAGAAAGCCTTCGTCTCGTTCTCTGCCTCTACGGTTGTCAGATCATTCGGAGAGACCTTCAAGATAGAAGTACTTTTTATCACACGGTTTGGATATTGTATCTCCTCCTCAAGCAGGCATTCCAGAAACGCAGATACAGCCCTGGTGTCCTCAGTCTCTTTGTTTACCACTAAAACTCCCCGGCTTGACAGGTAGTTCCCACTGTTTCCCCGGGTAGGCATTCCCACGAAAAAATACTCTTCTCCATACCGTTCATAAAGTTCGTTCAGCACCTCAATATTCGCCCCTGTTATCATGCCCGGGCAACCTCCGGCTCCCAGCCAGGTATCCATTCTGACCGGATCGTCTCCATAAGCTTCCGAAATTTCCAGAATCTTCAGGAATAACTCACTGTCAAAATGGCTTTCCCGTTTCTCCCAGTCTATCAGTACAGACTCCTGCAGCCCGAACGTTGTCAGCCATCTCAAAAGAGCCTGGGGAGCAAATGAGGTCGTCCCCTGGCAGAATATTCCTGTGAAATCACCGGTATCCAGCAATCCTGTTACGTCCTCAAGACTCCAGGTATTTTTTTCCCAAATACCTTTTAACGTCACAATAGTACTCACGTCCACATCCGGCGCAATTCCTGTAAACATTCCGTCCACTGTCCCCAGTTCAATGACGCCTGGAAGAATGCGCTCTTTCGCCTCCGACGGCAAAAAAACGTCAAGCTCAGCCAATACGCCCATTTCCTGAAGCCGCTTCATATCCTCCAGGGACACATACAAAATATCCGGCCCACCTCCTGCCACAAGTTCTGCAAAAATTCTGTTTCTAAACTCATCACTGTCCGTTTCTGCACAGGCTTCATACTTAAAACTAAGATCCGGATTTTTGCGGGACGACATGGCCACACAATCCTTTACGCCGACAGAATCACCATTTAAACTGGTCACACGGGTTGTCTCCTGGTTTACCGTCTCCTCCTCGGACAAAATCACCAGCCAGTCTTCCTGCGTACCGTTCACTTCCCCGTACATTCTGAAGATCGGCGGCTGTCCTTTCCGAAATATCAGCATGGTATTGTATATTCTGGAAACGGCGTTTTCAGCAAAGGAAAATACAAGCGCTCTGTCCCCAGACACCACATTCCATCTCACAATTCCGTTATGTTCATAAGATTCATAATATAGATCATTGCCCTGCATCCCATATACCTGTGCTATGGACTCCTCTTCCAGAGTGGCCAATACCTGCATTTTTTCTTCTTCCGAATCAAAGCAGAGTAACCGTGCAGTCTTTTCCACGCGGTTATTTACAGGAAAGACAAGTCCTCCTTCCTGCATTTGAAAGGGCGGTCTGATCTCGTCATATTCTTCTACGCTTTGCTCCGCCAGAAGGCTGCCGCCCCGATCAATGACATACAGAAAACGAGCAGGAGAATCCCTGTAGGCTCCTCTGACAAAGCCGTTTCCTGAGGCATCGCAATAATATTCCTGATACATTTTATCCTGGATACTTTTCTCCTGAAATACAGACAGGACATCTACTTTCTCTGTTCTATCTTTCAAGTCCGTAAACACAATATTGCTGTTTTGCAGGCTGAATTCTCCGGCTTCATCTCTGGTATACTCCTGCAGAAAAACCGCAAACTCATCTTCACCCAACACATCCATGCCTGCAATAAAACCGTCGCCCACTCCCAGCCTTTCCTGGTTCAGTCCAAAAGCACTATCCTGCATGGCGGATGTATCATATATTTCCAATACATATCTCTGCAGGGCCTGTTCTCCCTTCCCCCGTATGTCACAAAGCCGATAGATCCGTCCCTCCGAAGCTCCCAGCTCACGCACATTGTATAACACCTCTTCCGAACTGTCATAGCTGATAGCCTCATGCTGCCACCTGATATATTCCGAAGGCCAAAATCCCTGTTCGTCTATTATATCTTCCGAGACTGCAAATCCTGCGGTCTTCCAGTCGATAGCAAGCGTCTCCAGCGATTCTTCCTCCGGTGTTTTCTGCCCTGAAACTTCTTCTGACGTTTCTGTTTCCACAGGCAATGTCTCTTGTGCGCAGCCCGCCAGACATACCAGATACAGAAACATAATTATGCACATCCTGACTGATTTCATTCTATTTCTCCTTATTTTCAGATTGGCCTTCTTTTGTCAGAGTATACATTTCCTAATTATTTCTTTGTAAAAAGCAGGAGGATTTTACAACCACACCATGCCCCTTTTCACACATGCGCGCATACTGATCTACGCTATGGTATTCATAGCATGTTACCGATGCTCCGCTATTGTCTTTAAAGACCCGCTCCAAAGTCCAATGACCAAACACTGCCTTATCTTTGCTTTTAATATCTTATTATAACATATTTTACTATTGTTATTTCAAAACGTCAACAGGCTGTTCTTGCATTTCTTCTTCCGATAGACCAACCTTGTGTAGGATACACTTTTATGGATCACTCATTGACATTGTCACCATTGTGTAATATGATAAATATTATCATATTAATTTTTTTAGGAGGCCTCTATGAATTTACATCTGATGAATCCGGAAACCTTTCGGCCAAACCTTCCTCTGATTTGGTGCCTCGTTGTGGTCTTTGCAATTCTGCTTGTCTGCATCTTGGCTATGTGGATCATTCTGCTCAGAAAAAAGGATGAATCCAGGAAGCAACGTTTAACCAAAGTCTGCACACTGACATTTATCATTGAAAATATTCTTCTTCTGATCGACGTCCTGATCAGAATCATAACCATGAAAAAACAGGGATTTGTTTTCACATACCCCCTGTTTTTCCTTGGAATTTCATCCTTGCTTTTTATGATTCTCTTTCTTGTGTACAGCATTCGAGACAAACGTCAGTGAGACGATATGGCGTTTTCCAGCAAAGCCTCCACCTCATCCATCCCGGGCATGACCCGCAGCGCGCCCTTTCTGGTGGTGATGATGGAGGCGGCGGCATTTGCAAAAGTCAGCATCTCCGCAAGCCTCTTCTCGTCCAGGCATTCTAATCCATACTTCAGCACATAGTGCAGACAACAGCCGCCAAAGGTGTCTCCCGCACCCGTGGTCTCAATGGTATTTTCCTGTAAAAACGCAGGCGCTTCCACCCGCAGCTCTTTATAGTAAGCCCTGCTGCCCTCCCGTCCCATGGATAACAGGATAAGCGGAATATCATAGCTGTCCTTCAGCCTGCGGATCCCCCGGTCAAAGTCGTCCTCCCCGGTAAACCACCGGATTTCATTGTCGGAAATTTTCAAAATATCACAGTTTGACAGCCCGTAGGCAACCTGCTCCCGGGCCTCCTCCAGAGAGGACCATAGCGGAGGCCGCAGATTCGGGTCAAAGGAGAGCAGCGCACCGCCCTTTTTCGCTGCGGCAATCGCCTTCCTGGTGGCGCTGCGCACTCCCTCATGGGTCATTGACAGCGTCCCGAAATGAAAAATCCTTGTATCCGCAAGCAGCTCCGGCGGAAGCTCATCTTCCCGCAGCAGCATGTCGGCTCCCGGATTTCGGTAAAACGAGAAGTCCCTGTCCCCGCCTGGCAGAGTTTCCACAAAGGCCAGAGTGGTCCGTGCATCTTCATCCGTCACCAGCCCCCTGGTATCGATTCCCGTCTCCTGAAGCACTGTTTTCAGGCGGTTTCCAAAGATATCCTGCCCAACCTTCCCGATAAATGCAGTCTTCCTCCCGGCCTTCTGCAGCATGGCAAGTACATTGCAGGGCGCTCCGCCGGGGTTTGCTTCATAGACAGGATTCCCCTGGCCGCTCACCCCGTTTTCCGTAAAATCAATCAACAATTCTCCCATTGCAACCACATCAAATGTTTTCATTTCCGCTCCCGTCCGCGCATTACAACATCGCTCAAATCAGAAAGAAGGACTTTTCTTCAGATAGCAAAACCCGTAGGCCTGCAGTAAGACCGACTCTTTTCCGGCTTCCTGCTCCTCTTTTGAAATCAGATCCACCCATATGCCGTCCTCCGGAATCCTCAATGATTTCTCAAATTCACTGAAGTTAAACAGGCCGATCAGCATTTCCCCCTCAAAATACCTTCCGATACACAACACGGATCTGTCCCCCGTCTCCACAGTCCAGGTATCCGCATTTGATACGAAGACCTTTTCGGTTTTGCGGATCTGTTCCAGCTGCCCCAGCCGACGGAAAAGCTCTCCCACAACGGTATTCGGTTCGGAGATATCCTCCACAAGCTTCCAGTCCATGGCCCCTCTGTGAAGATAACGGGAATCTGCCGCCTTGTCGGGATCCTTCTGATAGGTGTAGTCATTTACCTGCCCCACCTCATCCCCGCTGTACAGCACCGGAATCCCCGACTGCATAAACATGTAAGCATGGAGCATCACATCCAGCCGGAGGGCCCTTTCCATCCCGGCCTGATCCTGCTCAAAACCGGCATTTTCTATCCCGCACATGGACGCCGTCGTCCCGCAGAACCTGGCATCCCCTGTCACGGGATCTTCGTTATAAAGCTCTCCACGGCTGCTGCTCCCCCCCGCATAACCTCTGAAATAATCATTCAGATACTTTTTGTGGGAACGTTCCCCAATTCCCTCTTCCTTTAAACTATTATAATCCAATCCCCACCCGATGTCATCATGACAGCGCAGGTAATTTAAAAACACATATTCCTTGGGCAGAGCGTTGACGATATCAAGCTGTCTCCTTAACAGCCGCGTGTCTCTGGTGGCCACAGTGTGCCAGGTGGTTGCCATGGTCGTGACATTATAGAGCATATGACACTCCGGCTTTTCCACCGTGCCAAAATAGGGCACAACCTTCTCCGGCTCCATAACTACCTCTCCCAGCAGAAGTATTCCCGGACACACGATTTCACCGATCATTCGCATCATGCGGACAATGGTGTGCACCTGGGGCAGGTTTCTGCACTGTGTGTTCAGCTCCTTCCAGATATAGGGCACGGCATCAATCCGGATGATATCAATGCCACGGTTTGCCAGATACAGAAAATTGTACATCATCTCATTGAAAACTCTGGGATTCCTGTAGTTCAAATCCCACTGATATGGATAAAACGTGGTCATTACATAGTGTCCCGCATCCGGCAGCCAGGTGAAATTTCCCGGCGCCGTGACAGGAAATACCTGGGGCACGCATTTCTCATATCTGGACGGCAGGTCAAAGTTGTCGAAAAAGAAGTAGCGGCTCATATATTCGCCCTCTCCCCGGCGTGCCCTTTTCGCCCACTCGTGCTCCTCTGAGGTATGATTCATGACAAAGTCCATACAGACGTTGATTCCTCTTTTGTGACAGGCAGCCGTCAAGCTTTCCAGATCCTCCATGGAACCCAGACGACCCTGTACTTTCCGGAAATCCGACACCGCATACCCGCCGTCGGAGCGCCCCTTTGGCGTCTCCAGAAAAGGCATCAGATGGATATAATTTACATTGCACTTTTCAATGTATTCCAGTCTGGCCTCCACGCCCTTCATATTGCCGGCAAAATTATCTATATAAAACATCATGCCCAGCATGTCGTTCTGTTTGTACCAATCAGGCCGCTTCTCCCGCTGCTCATCCGTTGTTCTGAGCGTGCGGCTGCGCTCCAGGTAAAATTGCTCCATGTTATCACACAGCTCCGCAAACATGGAACTGTTGCCGTACAGTTCCATGTATAGCCAGCGAAGCTCGTCATGGTGCCGCTCAAGCCGTTTTTTGTAAATTTCCTTTCTGCTCATAGCACCCCTCTGTCATTTCTTTTCCTTTCGTGCCGGGAACCATCGGACGCCTTTATTTTACCGCTCCCGATGTCACGCCTTCCACAATGTAACGCTGCAGGAACACATACAGAATCAGAATGGGCAGCATGGCCAGCAGCAGCGCCGCCATAATCAGTCCGATATCCGTGGAATAGGTTCCGTAAAACACCTGCGTGGCAATGGGAATTGTGTACAGCTCCTTCTTGGCAAGTACAAGGCTGGGAAGCAGATAGTCATTCCAGAACGCCATGGCGTCAATGATTGCCACTGTTGCAATTGTGGGCTTCAGCAGCGGAAATACAATCTGCCAGTAGGTCTGCCAGCGGGTACAGCCGTCGATGGTAGCCGCCTCCTCCAGCGCTACGGACACATTCGTGCGGATTGCCCCGTGGAACATAAAGGTCGCCATGGATAAGGAAAATCCCACATGCATGAAGATCAGGGTCATGCGATGGTTCAGAATCCCCAGAATACCTCCGTAGAGAGATACCAGCGGAATCATCAGTACCTGGAAGGGAATCACCATGGAAGCGATCATCAGGCCAAACAACAGACCGCATGCCTTCCATTTGTTGCGCACAATCACATAGGCCGTCATGGACGCAAGCAGAATGGTAATGGCCGTGGAACACACCGTGATGATGGTGGAGTTAAAAAAGGAAGTCCAGAAATTCATCTTTTTCATGGCTTCCGGGAAATTCTGCAGCGTGAAGCCATGTTCCCCGATCAGCGCCAGAGGATTGGACGTAATATCCGCCTTTACCTTGAATACATTGATAATCACCAGGAAAAACGGGAAAATAAAGCAAATAAACAAAAGAACCAGAATCGTAATGGAAACAATATGTCTCACTTTTCTGCTGCGAGCAGCTTTTTCGTTCAGATCATCCATTATGCCGACACCTCCGCTTTCTTTCCGATATATACCTGCAGCACACCTACCACTGCACAGACAACAAACAGAATCAGAGCCTCCGCCTGGCCGGTTCCGTAATTCTTATAGGTAAACGCCTGATTGTACACATGCATGGCGGCCATGACCGAGCTGTTGAAGGGCTCGCCCTTTGTCAGGGACAGGTTCACGTCATAGACCATGAAGCATCTTGTAATCGTCAGGAACAGACACTGTACAAAGGAAGACACCATCAGCGGCACGGAAATATGTACGGTGGACTGAAAACTGGTGCAGCCGTCGATTCTTGCCGCCTCCAGCACATCTCCGGATACGCTCATAAACCCGGCCACATAGATCAGCATCATATAGCCTGCGTACTGCCACACGGAAACGATAATCAAACACAGCATGGCTCCGTTTGTGGTAGCCAGCCAGGATGTGGAAAGCGCCCCGATGGAAAGAGAGTTGCCGATTGCCACGAACGCACGGTTAAACACAAATTTCCAGATATAGCCCAGGACGATGCCGCCGATCAGATTCGGAATGAAGAATCCGGCCCGGAAGAAATTCTGCCCCTTGATACCGCTGGTAACCAGGAAGGCCAGTGCAAACGCAACCACGTTCACCAGCACCACCGCGATCAACGAGTAGATAAACGTTCTTCCCATGGCCTGCCAGTATGCCGCGTCCGAAAAGGTGGAGAGATAATTGGCAATTCCCACAAAGGGCTTCTCCCTGGAAATGCCGTCCCAGCTTGTAAGGGTCAGATACAGACCGTAGATAAAAGGTACGATGACAACAGCCGTAAAGATCACGGTGGTAATGCCTGCAAACATGAAAAACTGCCTGCACTTATAGGACATTGTATTGGTTTTCATTACTCCTTCGGCCCCCTTCTTCTGATACTGCAAAGTTTAATTCTGCCGCATTGCGGTTCTCAATGCTCCACCGGCGCAGTGGAAGACCAGTAGCTCTCGATCTCCGCCGCCAGGCCCGCACGGTCGATCTGGCCTGCCAGATACTTCTGGAATGACGCACCGCAGCGGGAAAAATGATCGTCCGGCAGATAGTCATAGTTTCCGATCAGACTTCCTGCATCCGCATACTTTTTCACAGAGGTTGACAGGGGATCCAGCGCCTCGGAGCTGATATTGCTGTAGGCCGGAACCAGCGCGCACTTTTCTGTCAGGAATGCATTTCCCTCCTCCTCAAGCACAAGCCAGTTCAGGAAATCCTTTGCAGCCTGCCGCTGTTCCTCGGAGGTATTTTCGGAAGAATCAATGAACATATATTTGGAACCGCCGCCTACCAGCTTTTCGTTGGTTCCGTCTTCCGTATTCTGAGGCAGCGGCGTAGTTATACTGCATCAGTGTGTCAAAGGCATCCATCTTGGCATTCCATTTCGCATTGTCCGCAAGACCGGCTGTCCCTGCATACAGAGCGCTGATAAAGGCCTCCACATCCGGCTGTTCCTCGTAAACCTCGGCCAGGAAATGCGCACCCATGGACCAGTCTTCCTTCATGATTCCGGTGGGCGCAGCCATGCCCCCTGCCACAAGCTCCTCCAACAGGCCCTTGAAAGCATCCAGCGTCTTGTACTCTTCCGGGTTAAAGGTCTTTCCCGTTATCTTCTCAATGGCATCCGCATTGTACATCAGGCCTCTCGCCTCAATACAGACCGGAAAACCCACTACCTTCCCACCCACGGAAATGGCATAATCGGTCTTATCAACCCATGCTTCGCCGCTCAGATCCACGGCATGCTCCCCGGCGAGAGAATAAATGTCCTTTGCGTCTACCATGGAAATCGTATAAGGATCGTTTGCGGAATATCTGGTGGCCATGTGGGCCGCAACCGTATCGTTTGAATAGTAAACCTCAACGTTTACCCCTTTGGCGGCACTGTACTCCTTTGCCATCTCCTCAAACTGATCCTGTACCTCGATCTTGGAGTTAAAGATCGTGATGGAGACTCCGGAACCGTCTCCGCCCTGCCCGGGGTTACTTCCGCACGCCGCCAGCGATACCGTCATTACCGCCGCAAGTGCCGCTGCTGTTAATTTCCTCTTCATGTTTTATTTCCTCCTTTTTCAAAGCCCTTTTGTTTCCTTTGATGAATTAATCGTAACGCTGGCCTGTCAATATGTCAATCGTTTAACATATTTTCGGCATTATAGTAAAATTTCTATCCCCTTTTTTCTATTTATATGCCTTGTTTTTTGTCTATTATGCCTAATTTTATAGGCTTTTTCAGTTTGTTCACCTTATGTTAATCCTTTGTCATATCCTGCGGGACAACCGAATAAAAGAGACATCAAACAGAAGACCGGATAAGCAGATTTCAGACAGGCAGATTTTTAACACACAGGTTTGTCTGACAGAATAAGACTTGCTTGCAGAATATAGGAATATCCGTCATACCAAAAAAGCTGACAGCCCCGCACCTGGCGAGTCTGTCAGCCTCTTCTCCTATTCATAAAATTATGTTGTTTTTCTCTCCACCAGATACACCGGGAGCACTGTGCGCTTGGGAACCATTTTCCCGGAGGCGGCGTCATGAAGCAGATTGATGGCTATCTCCGCCATCTCTCTGACCGGCTGATGAATGGTAGTCAACTGGGGAGTGGTGAGAGAAGCGATCTCCACATCGTCGAATCCGATCAGCTTCAGCTGCCCCGGCACCGAAATCTGCAGCCTCTGGCAGATCTGCAGCGTCTGCGCCGCAATCACATCACTGCTTGCAAACATCCCGTCCGTCTCCGGATGCTCCTGCAGCGCACGCTCTATCATTTCATCATATTCCATCTTATTGTACTGCGCCTTCTCGGTAAGCACCTCCGCAAAGGGAACTCCCTTCCTCTCACAGACCTCCCGGAAGCCCTCCGTGCGCATATCCGCAGGCATGGACTGCCCTACCACGTTACCGATGTGAAGAAGGTGTCTGCACCCGCAGGAAATCAATTTCTCCGCGGCCAGCGCGCCTCCCTGTCTGTTGTCGCACTCCACGGATGCCGTTCCGTTATCCAGAAAACGCTCCATGGTGATCACCGGAATATGGATTTCATCAAACACCTGCACGGCCACTGAGCCGCTGCACAGGATAATCCCTGCAACCTGGTTTCCCGTACAGATATCAATATATTCCCGTTCTTTACTCTGTATGCTCTGGGAATTACACAACAGGATTCTGTAGCCTTTTTTATATGCCTGGTTTTCCAGGTTGCTGATCATCTCCGCAAAGTACGGATGCCTAATGTGCGGTACAATCAGTCCTATCGTGTTAGTGCTCTGCCGCTGCAGAGATCTGGCCATCTCGTTGGGGTGGTAATTCAGCTTTTTCATGGCGTCAGCCACCTTTTCCCTGGCACTGTCGCTGATATACCCGCGATTATTCAACACCCGGGACACCGTTCCCACAGTCAGTCCCGCTTCCCTCGCAACATCCTTTAAAGTTGCCATCTGACCCTTCACCATTCCTGTCTTTTATTTCCTTGTGCCCGAAACTCCCTGCCCCCCGGCCGTTCAGACACCCTGATCTCTCCTGTCCCTCCGGATGCCGTGTTTAAGCGCAGCCCGGCACCTCGTAGAGCACATACGTTTCTGTTCCTGCGGCGGATGTCCCAAACATAAGCTTAGGCTCCTGCAGCAGAAAGGTTCCCAGCTGTACCCCTCCGTCAAAAAACACCTCCAGAATCCTGTCGTCCACAATCAGTTCAAGCTCTTTGCAGCCGGATTTTACAGGGCACCTGTTTCCGTCCACAACAAACTGCCCCTCCAGGGGATCATATTCCACCCTGCTTCCATTGATCTCCCAGGCCAGATTCCTCAGCCCGTCTTCACCTGCCGTCACACGAACCACAAGCGCTTTCCTCTCCCCGGACGCCTGATAAAAAATCTGCCCCTTCTCATCCGTCACGGAACCGGGCTCCAGCCTCTCCGCACATTCCATCAGCTCCCGAACCGGCTTCTGTATCAGGATGAACCCGTCCTCCTCTCTCTTACAGGACAGCTCCACGGGAATGCCGTAGGTACCGGTGAACAGTCTGCCGTCATTTTCCATCCGAAGCCAGGGTATGGAGATCACGCGGTCTTGCACCCCCGAATAGGTCTGGGCGGCATAGGGAAGCTTATTCCTATACGCATGACGTTTCACACCATGCACACGGAAGCGATAACCGTCAAACTCTCCCGGGTAACAGAAGCCGTCCGCAGCCCAGAAAAACCAACAGCCCTCTCCCTCCTCCGAACGCAGATAAAAAAGATCAGGACACTCCCATGCACCCTCCAGCCGGAGCTCATCCGACTGCTCCCAGTGCATCCCGTCCGTGGAACGGAAAATGCCGAAAATATCCTCCTTCAGCCATAAAACCATCACATAGGCCCGGGACTCCTCATGCCAGAATACCTTGGGATCCCTGTTTTCACGGCACACTGTTCCCAGGCAGGGCTGTGAAAGCTTTGTCAATGTTCTGCCGCCGTCGGTGCTGTAGGCGATCTTCTGCGTGAAATCAACGCCCTTACTCCATTCGTTTGTGCCGCCTGCAGCCGTATAATAATACAGCAGCGCCTCTTCCGGCAGCCCCGCCATTCCCTTTCCGCCCGCTATGGCACAGCCGGAAAACATGGTTCCGCTCCCGTCGGGAAAAAGCACCGTATCCTGCTGCTCCCAGTGGAGCAGATCCCTGCTGACCGCATGTCCCCAGCTCATATTGTTCCAGGAGGTGTTGAAGGGATTGTACTGGAAATAAAAATGGTAGACACCGTCCGCATAGATCAGGCCGTTGGGGTCGTTGGTCCATCCCGTACCTGCGGTAAAATGAATTGCCGGCCTGGCTCCGGCCGCCTTCGCAGGCTCTTTCCCGCAGCTTTTCACCTCTTCCAGAAACGCCTGGGGCAAATCCCCGCAGAGCCGAAGCGTCCCGCCCCGGAAAGCCGCTGTGGGCAGCTCCGCAAAATAATCGTAGGCGTACTCTTCCGCACCGCTTTCGTCCACCGGAATCATAAGCTCAAAAAGTTTTTCCCCGCTTCCTCCGTCCCCTTCCAGAAAAATCTCCAGCTTCTTCTCCTGGCTGCCTGCGCTCACAGGCAGATATAAATAATCTTCCACAGCCTTTATTATCCGTTCCGCCATCCTGTCACCCGTCCTTCATATCAAACGTTTGTTATATGTTTTTGCATTCAGTCTACCATATTTCTTTCTGTTTGACCATAGCCTGTTTTAAAAATTATGTTAAGCTTCCACTCTCACAAAGTCCTTCCGGCCTGCTGAAACATTGCTTTTACAGATAATCGTCGCTCCATCCCATGTCTTCGCCGTCACCGGTATCGGCAGGCGGAGGGGTAGGCTGGGGAGTAGGCGCAGGCCCCGTGGGTGTGCTGGGCGGTGCTGCAGGCACACTGGGAGGCGGCGTCTCCACCGGCTCCTCCGCATCAGGAGCAGCCTCCGGCTGCTCAGGCTTTTTCGGTGGTTTGGGGGTGGGCTTGGGCGTGGGCTTCTGTCCCACCTCCGGTCCCTCCTCCTGCAGCAGGGTGTCCTGCTCCTGCTGAACCTGGGCCTGCTCCTGAACCTTTTCCTGTTTCAGCTGTTCCGTAAAGGCCAGAAAAGCTTCCTCTGCCTTGCAAAACCGGTCTTCCGCCGCAAGGTCTTCCACAGCAGCCACAGTATGCCAAAGCGTACCGTCAAACCACTGTACCTCTCCGTCGTCAATACGCACTTTGATCTCCTCCGGAACCAGCCCCGTCTCTTTCCCGTCCCCGGTGAGAACCCCCTGTTCCTGTCCGCCCTGGAGCGTCTGCACAAGAGTCTGTCCCTGTCCGTCAATCTGCCCCCCCTGGGTCAGATATTCGTCCTGCGTTCCGCCTCCCGAACTGATCACCGCGGCATGATCCCATGCCGCCCTCACCAGAAAGCCCGCTGCAAACATGGAGACCCCTACCGCCACAGTCAGAACAATCTGCTTTTTATCCATCCGATACCTCCCTGCACCCTTCGGCGCGCATGCCAATTTGTTTTTACTTTTCTACAGAATCTATAATTCCCTGAACATATTTATAGCCGTTGCTGCCGGGCTTGAATTCTCCCTTCGCCTGCACCTGCTTCGCCACCGTGTATACACTCCGGAACACAGGCGGTCCATAGACGATAATCTCCGTCCCGTCACAGCTCAACACGGCATAGGAGCGGAAACAGATATCCTTGGCGTACATACTGGGGCCCAGGTTGGTCAGCACGGAGGTAAAACGGCTGCGTCCCGCCACCGTCTCAAACACTTTGTCGTTCACTGTGCCGTTCTCCGTCCAGTAAGCCCTTCCGCCGCCCACCTTGGTTCCTCCCTTGATAAAGGGATATTTCTTTCTGTTCTCGTTGGTGATAAACAGAGTTCCGTACTCCGTCAGGCGGCAGCCCTCCACTCCCGTGGTCAGCAGCTTCTGCTTCAGGGCAGTGTCGATTCCGGATTTGAACCTGATCCCCGCAGCGCCCTGGGTGCGGATGGAAAACCCGTGATAGCTCAGCAGATCCTGGAGCCCCGGCATGGGAGTTGCCCTGCAGACCTGCCCCTGCCAGGACAGCTTCCACACATACATTCCAACCGGGACATTCTTGCTGTCATAGCGGTACATCACGGCGGTTTTTCCCTTGGTGTCCGGAAGATTCAGACTGTAGCTGCCTCCGTTTTTGACTGCGGTATACTCGATGCCGTCAATGAAAATATGGCTGTCCGTGAATCCCGCCGGCGGCGTAAGCGTAATCTTCATGGGATCCTGAGGCTTTTCCGGTTCTGTGGGGGGCGTCGTACCTCCCCCTGTGGGCAGCACCTTTTTCTGTACCGTCAGATACCCCAGATTCGTAACCTGCGTCACGGCATAAAGAGTATTGCCCTGGCTGGCGGTAGCCAGATACTGAAGACCCGTTCCCAGGTTGTCGCTGTACTGCTGAAACGCATAATCCGTACATTTGATCACCTTGGCCTTTTTCTCCGAGGTGTCATAATAGGTCAAATACACCTCGCTGCCCACTGCGTCCAAAGACACGAACATAGCTGACGCGGTGCCGGGTATTGTCTTGCTGATCCAGCTTTTTCCGTCAAATACGGCTAACTCCGCATCTTTCATGGAATGCCCCATATAGGCATACAGCTTCTGACCGGACTTTGCGATACGATGCCAGTTTGAAGCGCCCCCGGGGATGGTATACGCCGTACTCCAGCTCTTCTTCACGGTATCATACACCTTAATCTGTCCCGGATTTGGATTCTCTCCATAGGCCACATAAAAGAGTGTTCCCTGCTTCACAACGGACGGATTGGCAAAATCATTGGCGGTCAGAGCATCCGTCACCACCGCTCCGCTCTTCACATCCTGAATCACCAGTCTGTTGCCGCTCTGATAAGCACCGTAGATCTCGTTTCCTTCCACAATAAACTGTGTATACATTATCGCCTGACCCTGGACTGTCCGAATGGGACTCCAGGCGGCTCCGTTCCATTTATAATAGCTTGCGCTGGTGGCTCCCGAATTCACACAGGACAGATACACCTCCCCACCGCAGAGCGCCAGCTGGGGATAAAGCCCCCTTCCAACGGATGCCCCCACTTCCTGCCAGGCACTTCCGTTCCAGCGTTTCACCCGGACTGACGCATCAGAAAGACTATATCCCTCCGAACAGGCCAGATAAACCTCTCCTGTGACAGGATCCGCATAGAGACAGGTGTCCCCTATAACCTGGCTGCCCACCGAACCTCCCAGCTTCTCCCACAGGGATACCTTGCCGTAATCCGCCATGGTAACGGTAAAGGTCACCTGCTTCCTGTCTCCGGAAAACTTCACATCGCTGATGCGGATACCGCTGTTGGTTCCGTCGGAATAGTACAGCGTATCCTGGGTAAAATCCGCGGAAAGATCCGTGCTGCCGTAGACATCCCTGCCGGGTGTCCCGTCCAGCGCCGCATTATTTAAGGCACTGGAATTTTCACCGGATTCCGGGTCTTTTACACCTTTTCTATACACATAGAGATAATTTTTTCCCTCCACATTGGTATAGTACGGCACCTTGTTGTCCACCCGGTAGATCAGCAGACCACTGGAAGGAAATCTATTAAATTGATCCAGCGTTTCACCCTGTTTCCGATACTCCACACAGATAAACTCCGTGTCAGACAGCGGCGTCTTGATGGCGAACACACTGTTACCGCTGTTTTCCGAAACTGCAGTCAGGGTATAGGTGCCGCTCTGGGTGATGGTGCCCATAGAGATCCAGCCCTGCCTTGCCCGCAGATAGGAAAGGGGAAACTGCATATAATTCGTGCCGCTGGCCATGATATCCCACATGCCCACCGGATCCCCCTGTGCACTGTTGGAGCTGCCCCGGTAAAGATCGGGAAGTCCAAGGGTATGCAGAAACTCGTGGGCAATCAATCCCTGACGGGTATTCAACATAAGTGAAGGCGAGTCTGTTATCAGATCCTCGGCCTGAACCACGTTATAATTCCGTACCCGAACTCCTCCTACCGTCTCAGAACCCATATATTCTTTATGAATAGATGAGCTGATACCCTGTATCCTCTCCTGTATCATAATAGTCAGGTTATCCAGAACACCGCTGCTGAGATGATCCAACTTAACACCCGATTGGTTCAACACAATCTTTCCACTGTTGAACGCTCCCAGCACCTCCCTTACCAGCGCGTCATAATCCGAAACATTTCCGGACAGCTGATAGGTATCTACCCCGCCGCCTCCGGAACGCTCCTGGGGGAAATAGTTCTTTACACTATATTTGCCGTTTGTCACCGCAGAAATATAGGAAGTGAAGGAATTATTCTGCCCTGTTGTCGTAGTTCCCAAATCATACAGCTTCTTCATCTCCTGCCAGTTGGAGACTCCATTCGATGCGGCATTAAAAGTGTCTTTGTTATCGTCGTAACTCTTCACAAACACCACAAGATTGGTCATCTCCTGGGAACCTGCCGCCTCCGCCTTCTCCGCAGGCAGCAGCGCTGGCAGAATCCCCAGAAGCACTGCCAAAGCAAATGTCAGGAGCCGAATCGGCAGACTGCGGCGCTTTGGTGCTGCGCCTCTTCCGCATTCCTCCCCGCAGACCCTGTGAAAGAATCTGCTGCCAGCATTTTGTAACCGACCTCTCATCAGCCTACCTCCATTCCGTGTACTCCGGCAGCCCCAAATAAGCGGCGTCTATCCGGAAATCGTCCACTGTTGTGTTCTCCTTATACAGATAAGACCTGTCATTTGCATCATAGGCATAGATCACGCCTCCCTTTTCGGAGATCTCCTTCAGCTGTTCCTCCTGCACTGCGCCGGTATCGCTCAGCTTTCCCTCATATTCTGTTCCCTGATGCGAAACCAGAATCCGGTCGATACACACTCCGCCGGACAGGGTGCTCTGCACGGTGCTCACGGCATTGCCCTCCCGGTCATAGCGGGCCACCGAAACCGGGCCGCTGTAGCTTCCTTCCTCCAGTGCCGCCGTTCCCAGCATCGCGCCCTCACCGTCACTGCTGAAACAGAAAAATCTTCCGTCACCGCCGCACCAGGCAATCTCCGAAGTCAGACCGTCCGCCGTAATCTGAAGCAGGTTTTCTCCCTCCCTGTACTGGGTGCGCACCTCAATGCCGGACATGCCCTCCAGCAGAATATCCTGCCACTCCGGACTGCCCGTCAGACCTTGCAGCGCCGCCGCATCCTGCTGCTCCAGAGCAGAAATAATCTGTCCGGCAAGGGAAGCCAGCTCCGTCTCCGTTTCGTCCCCTCTCACCACAATGGCGCTGAGCATTTCGGCATACTCCGCACAGGGATAAAGCCGCAGCGCTCTGGAAAGCATCCGTCTCTGCTCCTTCCAGTTCCCTCCCTCGGCATATACCTGTGCCAGCGCAAGGTAGTCCTCCTCCGCAAACAAATCCATGGCATAAAGTTTTTCATAATATTCCCGTTTCCGGGACGCTGCTTCCGCATCCGAGCCAAGTCCGGCGATCGCTTGACGCAGCTCCTCCTCCGTGACCGGCTCCGGAGCTTCCGCAGGTTCCTGGAATCCGCTCTCCTCCGTCTGTTCCGCAGAGTTCATGACGGAGTCCGGGGCACCGCAGGCAGTCAGGGATAACGCAATCAGGGGAAACAAAAGAACTGAACTGACAGGGGATTTTTTCTTCATAAAATAAATTCTCTCTCCTTAATAGAATCAAAACGCACACTACACATTTAAATTATCGGCTGTTTTTCGCCTTTTCCTTAGCCTCCGGGCAGCAAAAAACTTTCTGTTTATGCCTTGTATATTGTTTTCTGCTGTGCTAAAATTTAATGTTGTATCACATATTTTCTTATGATTCAGGAGGAAAGACCATGTTAGAAGCTCTAAAGAAAAAAAGTTTTCACGTTTCCCTAATCGTTTCTATCGTCATCGCCCTGATCGGCGTGTCCCTGGCGGTCTACAACGGGCCGGATGCCTTTTCTTCACTGGCAGGCTATAAGAATTTTGCAGACCTGAAGCCGGAAGAAATCAGCAATCAGATGGTGGAGATCGATGTGACCGCCAACTTCGGCTATTACATGGAGGAGTACAGCGAAAATACCACCACCCACTACCGGACCACCACAGATCTGTATTATATCATCTGGACCGGCGATGAAAACGCAACGGATTACCGCTATATGACCATCAAGGTTCCCGCAAGGTTCGAGGACGAGATGGACGAAATTGCGGAGAATACATACAATCAGGTGTACTCCGAGCCCCTTCACTTCGTGGGAAAGATCCAGAAGCTCGACAGTGAAGAGCTGGGATATTTTGAAGAATTTTTTATCTCCTCCGGTTTTACCCAGGAGGATATTGCCGCCGAAACCCTTCCCTACTACATTGACGTAACGGGCACCTCCGTTGCGGGAAGCACCAATTACGGACCTCTGGTATTGTTCGGCATCGGCGCTCTCCTCATCATCTGGGCAGTATACCGCATCATCAAAGGCGCAAGGGGCGGCTATATGAAGAAATTCCGCAAGGCCTATGAGGAAGCAGGCTATAACGATGCCACCATTGAAGCCGATTTGGCAAACGCATTCTCCTGCGCAAAAAAGAATGACGTTAAGGTAGGACGGTTGTGTACCTATTACAATCTGAACAGCCAGATTCCTGCTCTCATCGTCAACAGCAGAATCATGTGGGCATATCAGTGTACCACCACCCACCGTACCAACGGCGTAAAGACCGGCACCACCTACAGTGTCATGGTCTTTGTGGAGGGCCAGAAGAACGCACATTCCATCGGCGTTCCCAGCGAGGCTTCCGCACAGGAGGTTCTGTCAAAGATGAACGAAATGCTCCCCTGGGTTGTGGTAGGACATTCCGACGACCTGAAGAGACTGTTCAACAAGGATCGCGCACAGTTCCTGCAGCTGCGTTACAACACGGTAGAGCACATCGCTGTGGAACCCGGTTTTGCGGCGTTCAATAACACCGACAGCAGCTCACAGCAATAAAAAGAGTGCCTCGTGGCACTTCGAAGAATGCGAATCATTCTTCTCCGGTTATAGCGCAGTGGGCAGCAAAGACACACATGCCCTAACTTGACAAAACCGGGGAATCCGTTATAATGAAAATAGAAAAGGGCGTTGCCGATAAGCGGTTAGCCCAACAAAATCAAATTTCTATGGATATAGAAACCGTCACTTGTGGGGCAAGTGGCGGTTTCTGCTTTTTACTCTGATCGTGACTGTCCAAAACAGAACATGAAACGTCAATGTAATTGGCATGGCCTCACCCCCTTTTGGGTGCGCGTGACCAACCACCTACCGTTATGACAACGCCCTACCCCTTACGGGGTAATACTCATTTTATCCAATATGTCAGTTTTTGTCAATCAAAAGAGCCTTGCTTGAGTTTCCGCAGTTTTATCCACACGGTCACTATCTGGCAGCATGGTTCATCCATAATTTTTTTATGAGTCTGATAAAAGACGCCATTGCCGGAAAACCTATCCTTTATATCACAGCGCGTACAGTTCGGAAAGAAGCGCCAGCACAAGCCCCTGCCCCCAACCCTGGATATACGCCCTGGGAATCTGTCTGTACCCTTCCCTGTCTTTCATGACAGCCGTGCCTCCGGAGACATTCATGACTTTGCCCTCGCTGCTGACATTATCCAAAATCCCCTTCACCGCTCTGTGAACGTATGCCGTGTGCAGCGGATTGCCTCTGACCAGCATTGCTCCGGCTATCCCGGCAGACGCCGAAACCTCCTCATAGGATTCCGGATCGTCCAGTACCGTCCTCCACAAACCGTTTTCTGTCTGAAGCAGCTTCAATGCCGCCAGCTGCTCATCCAGGGAACCCGCAACGTCGATATACTTCGGATACAGGTAACACTGCGGAAGAATCCGCCCCACCTGTGCCATGGTAAACGCCGCCCAGGCATTTGCCCTTCCCCAGTAAATACCGGACATATGATCCCCGTTCACATGGTCATAGCCGTGATACCACAGCCCGCTTCCGGGATTCTGCAGGTATTTTATATGCCAGTAATATTGATTCAGAGCGTCATTTATCAGGCTTTCGTCCCCGTTCATGACACCCACCCGAAGCATCAGGAAGGCTGCCATGAACAGGGTATCGCACCACGCCTGTTCCGGGAAATCATTTCCGGCAGACACGGTGTGCTGCAGCACATGATCGGCAAACCGCAGCGCCTCCCCGGAAAGGTATTCGATCTTGCTCATGAGAAGGTCGTAGTATTTCTGTTCTCCCCCAGCCTGACAGAGTGTAATCAGGCAATGTCCCATGGCGCAGGTATTTACCGTCCATCGATCCGGCAATCCCAGATCGATCAGCTGGTCGATCCGATTCTTCAGCAGGGTAAAATACTCCTGCTTTTTCGTTTTTTCATATGCTTCGCTGACCCCGTAATATGCCACGCCGCAGGGCCAGTCCCACATCAAATCCATATTCATGGTCTTCCTGACGATTCTATCCATCAGTTCTTCCATCTGTTTTCTGTCAAATTCCGGATGCTGCATCTACAGAATACCTTCCTTTCACGACCGCAGAAGATAAAAGCGTCCATCCCCTGTCTCACCCCTGCTTTCTGTACTGCACCGGGGTCATCCCGTAGCTTTTTCGGAACAGCCGGTTAAAATGCTCCACATTCTCATACCCCACCTCCGCAGCGATGGTCTCCACCGTCTGATCCGTCTCCTTCAGCAGGGTGCGCGCCTTCTTCATTCGTTCCTTCTTCACCGCCTCCTGGAAGGTCATGCCCGCTTTCTCCTTGATGTACTTGGAGAGGTAGGGCTTGGAGAGATGGAATGTCTCGGAAAGAGTTTCCAGCGTCACGTTTTTGTAATCGTTTCTGATGTGGCTGATAATCTCCACAATACGGTCCTCTCTGCCCTCGGTGATATGCTGCTGCACTGCCAGCTTGTTTACGGCGGAGGCCAGCGCCGCGATAGACGCCTTGATAATATCTTCATCCACTCCTACGCCCCAGTAGAGTGTGCCGTCCAGCATTACCCCCACATAAGCCGCCGCTCTGGAGCTGGAACCTTTGGAAATGGCGTGCTCCTCGTATACGGACAGCTGATAGGACATGCCGAAAAAGGTCTTGATGGCGTTGCTCACCGCGTCCAGACGGCCGTTTCCAGCCGTTCTGATCACCCTTGTGGTTCCGTTCTGCTCGATGGTCACTTCCGCCTGAATCCCCTTCTCCTGTTTGAAATGGCACTCGGGAATCCGGAAGACATCCCGCGGATTGATATAATTTTCCTCAAAAATGGCATAGATTTCCGCAGGCGGCAGCTCCTGATGTCTCCTGTCGGAAACTCCCTTGACCAGATACCCGACTTCCTCCTTCATGGCCATCGGAAGAGAAAAGCCAAACTGCTGCTTCAGCACAAAAGCTACGCCTCCCTTGCCGGACACACTGTTGATACGGATGACATCCGACTCATACTCTCTTCCCACATCCGCGGGGTCAATGGGCAGATAGGGCACATCCCAGCGCCTGCCGTTTTTGCCTTCCTTCATCCAGGCCATACCCTTGCTGATGGCATCCTGATGAGAGCCGGAAAACGCCGTAAATACCAGGTCTCCCGCATAGGGTGTCCGGGGATGAACCTTCATGCCGGTAAAACGTTCGTATGCCTCTCTGATCCGCACAATATGGCTGAAGTCAAGTCCGCTGTCAACGCCATGGCACATCATATTCACGGCAACCGTTACGATATCTACATTTCCCGTGCGTTCCCCGTTGCCGAAGAGGGTTCCCTCCACCCGGTCGGCTCCCGCCAATATGCCAAATTCCGCATCACTGACGCCGCAGCCTCTGTCATTGTGAGGATGCACGCTGAGCACCACGTTCTCCCGGTACTTCAGATGCTTGTGCATATACTCCACCTGCGACGCAAACACATGGGGCATGGCCACCTGTACCGTGGTGGGCAGATTGATGATGGCTTTGCGTCCCGCCTCCGGCTTCCACACGTCCAACACGGCGTTGCAGACCTCCAACGCATAGTCCACCTCGGTCTGGGAGAAGCTTTCAGGACTGTATTCAAAGGTAAAATTCCCCTCCGTCTCCTCCGCCAGCTTTTTCAAAAGCTCCGCGCCGTCCACCGCCAGCTTCTTTATGGCCTCTTTATCCTTTTTAAAGACCTGCTCCCTCTGTTCCACGGAAGTGGAATTATAAAGGTGCACCACCGCGTGAGGGGCGCCCTTCACCGCCTCGAAGGTCTTTTTGATAATGTGTTCCCTGGCCTGGGTCAGCACCTGGATCGTCACGTCCTCCGGTATCATATTCTTCTCGATCAGCGCGCGGATAAAGTTATATTCCGTGTCGGAAGACGCCGGGAAACCGACCTCGATTTCCTTAAACCCAATCTCCACCAGAAGCCGAAAAAACTCCAGCTTATCTTCCAGGCTCATGGGATCAATCAGCGCCTGATTACCGTCCCGCAGATCCACGCTGCACCATACAGGCGCTTTTTCAATACAGTCCTTTTTTACCCAGTCATATGTCACCTCCGGCGGCATGTGGTAGGTCTTTGCATATTTCTCTTTTATTTCCCTGCTGTTCATGTCGTTCCTCCCTGTGTCATTCCGTGATTCTATCATAGTAACACATATCAAAAAAAGCATCAATGATATTTTTTATTTATATCATTGATGCATCTTCCTTTTTTTACATCTAATAATTCATAACTTATTGAAATAAACTGGATTTTTCAGTATTCCTTATTGATGTATCATTTTAATGAATTTTGAACTTTTTTATTTCCCGGCTACTTTTCCTTCTTATTAATTGTTTCAATGATCCAGCAGGTACATGCCACCATTGCGATGACAACCAGAAGCCCGGTATATCCCACTTCTGCAGCATCGCCCACAAAAGGAATAAAGTTAAACATTGCGCCCGCATACCATAAAACAATAAACCCCACAATAATACAAATCGCATTTCTGTTCATTTCGCTCATAATGACTCCCCTTTCCGGATTTCATGGATATCAAAGTTATCTGTCAAGATTTTTAAGCAGGTTGATTTTCACTCTGTTTTTGTCGATGGAAACCCGGGCTTCATCGGTCATCATGCCCACCAGAAGCAGCTGGCTGCCCTCCCCGGGATCCCCGGCCCCCGCAAGCTCCCAGTAAAAGCCCTCCATGGCCTCGTTCTTCGGCTCATTGAGATATTTTTCCAGAGAGTTCAGCCTGTCCTCATATTCCGGGCTGTAATCCGCATCAAACTCTATCCTGCCGCAACCTCCTTCGATTCGGACGGAGGAACGGATATCCGTAGCCCCCATGGCAAAAAAGTACATTGTCAGCTCTTCCACAATATTGGCCAGCTTTTTTTCGTTATGCATCATGTCCGGCGTTTCCTTCCTTTCTTGTTTCCCTCTTTTTCCCTTTTCCTTCAAAACGTTTGATAAAGCTTTCCAGAGCCGGCACCATGAAGATGGCCACCCACCCGGCGCTGAAACCGTTGTTGTAGAGATTCAGCCCCCCGTACAGATCGGCCGTGCACATGACGATGGCCGAGTGAACCATTCCTGTCAGAAGCCCCGGGATAAACCCGAACTGCCCCGCAATGGGCGACAGCCCAACGCCGAATATGGCGGCAAGCTGTATACCGGGCGCAGTGGGCTCATGCCGGCTCAGATATGTAAACAAGTATACCCCCAAAAGTACCGGAAAATAATTCTTGATGTGCGCGCCGAAGGCTGCAAAACCGTAGGCCATGAAAATGGAACCCACCACCGGCCCCGACAGGTCTCCCCCGATCAGGAGGATATAGGTGGTGCAGAGCGCGCCCATCAGCCCCATATTCATCATAGTGGGACCTGTTCCGTCCATGACGATAAAATCCGTCACGGCACGTCCGGGTCTTCCGAACAGCTTCTTCAATCCGCCAAGCTTCCAGCCGTTTAGTCCCCAGCCGCACAGAAAGGTGGCGGCAAAAAGCAGATACAGGGCGACGATAATTCCCGCCGGACGCCCGCTCTGCCACAGCAGTACCGTGCCTCCGTCAATGCCAAAGGACTTCAGAAAGCAGAAAAAGACAAAAGCCAGGATTCCCGCCGAAAAGCCTACATTGAAGAGATTGTAGCCCATGTGCATGGACGGCGTATGCATGGAGAGCGGCGGAAGCAGAAAGCCGATGACAATTCCCACCAGTATGGCCGCAGCAACGCGCAGCCCCACATGCAGGGGCAGCAGATAGCACAGCTCCGTCACAAAGGGGGCCAGGCTGGTTCCGAACAAGGCCGTGTAGATATGCCTTCCGAACTTCACATGATGAGCCCTGGCATATATCCATACCCCAAACAGGATCGGCAGAATGTTGAACGGGTTTTTCCCCCACAGCCCGTAGCCCGCATTGATAAAGAGTGTGGCCATGGTGGGCCCCGTGAAGGGAACCTTCTCCGCCAAAATCAACAGCTCGCACAGCGCCAGCACCAGAGCCGCATTCATAAATGCCGCGCCCATGCCTCCCACCACAAAAAAGTCCGTGACCAGTCTGTTGTGGGACAACACAATCTCCTTCATCCCCTTCAGGATCCCCATGGGACTGTCACAGAGAAACGCCGCGGCGGCAAGTGCCGCAATGGAAAAATTGACAAGATATTTCATTATATTTTCTTTTTTCATGGCTGTCAGCCTCTCTAATAAGAATGTCTCTCTCTATTTTAGCAGACCCTGATATAAAACGCAATTTACAATGTCCGTGAGTTTGTGTTCCGTTAAAACAAACTGCGCCGAAACCTTGCATTTTATCAAAAAAAGTCGTATGATAAATAGTGTTTTGGACTCAAATATCTAAAAAAGAGGAAAGAAGGATTTATCATGAAAGTACAGAACAAATGGATCCGTGCAGCGATTCCTGCACTGCTTCTGCATTGCAGTATCGGTACGGTGTACTGCTGGTCGATCTTCAGCCAGGAGATCGCAGACTACATTGGTTTTTCCAAAAGTGCCACCGAGTGGGCCTTCAGCTTTGCCATCTTTTTCCTGGGCATGTCTGCCGCCTTCCTGGGCAATGTGGTGGAAAAGGATATTCACCGCTCTTCCCTGATCGCGGCCATCTGCTTTGCGGCAGGTATGGCAGGCACAGGCTTCTTTATCTGGTACGGCGGCGCACATAAGGGAAGCATCGTCTCCCTGCTCGGCATCTATGTATGCTATGGTTTCATCATGGGCGTGGGCCTGGGAACCGGTTATCTGTCTCCCGTAAAAACCCTGATGCTCTGGTTCCAGGACCGCAAGGGTCTGGCAACCGGTCTTGCCGTCGCAGGCTTCGGCGCAGCGAAGGCCATCGCAAGCCCCATCATGCAGGCAATGCTCACCTCCCTGGGAAACGGCGGCATCTACAAGATGTTCCTGATCCTGGCCTGTGTATACTTCCTGATGATGTTTCTGGGCCATCTGCTGTTGGCCAAGCCCGCAGACTGGCACGAGCCCGCATCCCAGGAGAAAGGTGCAAAGGCGCTGGATGTCATCAAGTCAAAGCCTGTGGTTTTCGTGGGCATCTGGCTGATGTTCTACCTGAATATCACCTGCGGTCTGGCCCTGATTTCTCAGGAAAAGATGATTATCAAATGTATCGGCCTGGCAGGTATGGCAGGCGTGCTCTCCTCCGTCACCGCCGTGTTTAACGCCGGCGGACGTCTGGGCTTCTCCGCCTGGGCAGACACCATGAAGGACAGAAATACGGTATACAAGATCATCTTCATTTTATCCATCGCAGCTACCGCTCTTGTCATCCTCACACAGGGCATCACCGACAGAGGCCAGAATACGTTCTTCATGGTACTGGTACTGATCCTGCTGTTCGTGGTAAACGCAGGCTACGGCGGCGGCTTCAGCAACGTTCCCACACTGCTGTCCGACCATTACGGAATGCAGAACATCAGTGCAATCCACGGTATCACCCTCTCCGCGTGGGCTATCGCCGGTCTCACCGGAAACCAGGTTGCAACCTTTATCGTGAACCATGTAGGTTCCTTTACGGACGACGGACACGGCAATATGATTAACCCCACCGGTTATCAGTCCGTGCTGTATCTCACCGTCACTCTTTATATCGTCTCCCTGCTCATCAGTTTCTTTATGGTAGGTGGAGATCGGAAGAGCGTCGTGTAGGGAAAGAGTGTAGATCTCGGTGGTCGC
>CAJUJU010000001.1 GCA_910586835.1 uncultured Acetatifactor sp. | reverse complement strand
CGTGCTGGCACGGGCGAAGGCGGAAAAGAGCTTATGACGAGCAACGCGAACGAGGGGTATAAAATGAGATTAGACAAATATTTAAAGGTATCAAGACTGATTAAACGGCGCACGGTGGCCAACGAAGCCTGCGACAGCGGCCGCGTTCTCATCAACGACAAGCCGGCAAAGGCCTCCGCCAATGTGAAGGAAGGGGACATTATCACCATTTCCTTCGGCAATAAGGAGGTAAAGGTGGAAGTCCTGGATGTGCAGGAGACCGTGAAAAAAGAAGAGGCAAAGGAACTTTTCCGGTATCTTTGATGCATGAATCCCCCCGGTTCCGCATAGGCTTTTATAGAGAAAGGTGTAGCTGCCTTTGCGGACAGGGAGGGACATATGGAGGAACTGAACGGCACAACACGCATGCACAAGGTGACAATGACGAACCGTAGAAGCTGTACCATAAACGGGGTCAATGATGTACTGTCCTTTGATATACATGAAATTCTCCTGGAGACGGAACAGGGAATGCTGATGATAAAGGGAGACGATCTGCATGTAAACCGTCTGACACTGGATAAGGGAGAAGTGGATGTAGACGGGCGGATCGACAGCTTTACTTACTCCGAATCAGGGGGAAGCAGTCACAAGAGCGAATCGTTTCTGACAAAGCTGTTCCGGTAATTTCCATGGCAAACGAGAATACATTTCTTCTGCATGCCCTGCTGATGGGCATTTTTATTACGTTTGTCTATGATGTCCTGAGAATTCTGCGCAGAGTGATCCCACATAATTCCTTTTTTGTCTCCCTGGAGGATCTGGGATTCTGGATTTACTGCGGCGCGGAGGTTTTCCTGCTGATGTATCACGAAAGCAATGGGACACTGCGCTGGTTTGCCGTGATGGGCGCGCTGGCGGGCATGCTGTTTTACAAAAAACTGATCAGTCCTTTTTTTGTAAAGTATGTGTCTCTGCTGTTGGGAAAACTTCTGAAACTGATTTTCAAACCCCTGGCCTTTCTGGGCAGGAAAACAGGACAGGGAGTGCGCAGGACGGGAGGCGGTATCCGTAGAATCGCAGCTCGTATCGGACGGCGAATAAAAAACAGGTTGACGTCTTTTCTGAAATTGCTTAAAATAAATTTGAGAGTACACAGAGAATAGGTTGTCGGGAAAGGAGGGCATATGGCAGGAGTAGGACGCAGGATTGCCTATCGAAAAAAAAACCAGAATCGGCTCAGTATGTTTCTGGTAACGCTGGTAGTTTTGATGATTATGCTGGTAGTGGCGGTTAAGAGCGTGGAGCTTCAGCAGAAGCTTGATATCAAGGCGCAGGAACTGCGGCTTCTGCAGGAGCAGATTGATGCGGAGAATGCCCGTGCCGAACAGATCCGGGAGTTTGGCAAGGAAGTCCAGACAAAGGGATACATAGAGGATGTGGCCCGGGAGAAGCTTGGGCTGGTTTATGAAGGTGAGATTCTGTTTAAGGAACAAAAATAAAAAGGGGCGCAGGCTCCTTTTTTCGTGAAAAGAAAATTTGTCGCAAAACTTTAAGTCTGCCGCTCCCTCTTTTGACAAAAAAAGCGTGGTGGTGCTCTTATAATCTGCCTTGCGTTCTCTCCACGGGAGTTAGGACGTATAAGACGGTGAAAGGCTGGTATCCGACAATGAGGACAGAGGAGAGTGAACTTCGGACAGCGCAGGTGTCCGATTTGTGCAGAAGAAGACTGTTAAATTACGCGGACAGCTTTTATGAGCTGGCGAGAAGCTATGACAGAGAGTTCCGGCCCGGAACGGAGGACAGACAGACCATACTCTCCGAGCGGCGGCTGTGGGAGAGCAGTCAGATTTTAAAGAGCCACTTGACCGAGATGGCTAAAATCATGACGGACGTTGCGTGCGAGGTGCTCTGCTACAGGCCCATGGAGGAAAAAAAGAAGCGGCTGATTATACATGCCATGCGGAATGAGGGGATCCGGGTGGAAAATCCCTGTTATCTGACCAGAGACGATGGAAGAGAAGCCATTGTTCTCACTATGAGTACCGAAAAGAGGATGGGGATTTCCGCCGAGGAGACTGCGGATATGATTTCCGTATTGCTCAACAGACGGCTGCAGCTTTCCGTATCCAGTCCCTTCGTCATAGAAGAGACGCCTCACAGCTACATACTGGAGGGAGAGGCCCGCTTCCTGGCGCTGACGGGATTTGCCAGAGCCATCAAGGAGAATGAAACGGTATCCGGCGATAATTATGCCGTGCTGGAGGCGGAGCGGGGGAGGCTTACGATCATGCTTTCCGACGGGACAGGCTCGGGAGAGCAGGCGGGAAACGACAGCGGGCAGGTGCTGGATCTGATGGAAAAATTCCTGGAGGCCGGCTACAGCACCGATGCGGCGATCAAAATGATCAACACGGCTCTGTTTGCCCTGGGAGAGGATAGAAATCATCCAACGCTGGATATCTGCGAGGTCGATCTCTGCGGGGGAAGCTGTGAATTGAGGAAGGTGGGCGGCGCGGCTACCTTTCTGAAGCGGGAGGAGAAGGTGGAACAGCTTGCCGAAGGAAATCTGCCCCTGGGTATTTTTCAGCAGGCACAGCTGGAGCCCATCTGCAGGAAGCTGCAGGACGGAGATTTCCTGATTATGGTGTCCGACGGCGTGGTGGATGCCTTTGGGGAACGAGATTATGAAGACGCAATGTGCGAGGCTATCTCGCAGATTGAGGAGCAGAATCCCGGAGAGGTGGCGGACAGGCTGCTGCGGGAGGCGCTTATGGCTGCGGGGGGCAGGATCCGGGACGACATGACGGTGGGCGTCATCGGAATCTGGGAGACGCTGGAAATGAATTAAAAATTGACTTTTCTGCCGGAATGAGATACCATTCTTCTATGCAGAATCGTCGGAAGACAGAGGAAAAGGTATTTTCCTATCTGGAAAAGTACAGAATGGTGCAGCCCGGGGATAAACTCATCCTCGGGGTTTCCGGAGGGGCAGACTCGGTTTGCCTCTTGTTCCTGTCTCTGGAATACAGGCGCAGGATGGACTTTGAAATGGCAGTGGTTCATGTGAACCACGGACTGCGGGGAGAAGAGGCCGGAGAGGACGCCCGCTATGTGGAGGCACTTTGCAGGGAGAAAGGGATTTGCTGTTATCCTGTACAGGGGGATGTAGCGGGACTGGCGGCATCGGAGCGGTGCTCAGTGGAGGACGCGGGGCGCAGGCTGCGCTACAGAGCCTTTTATCAGGCCATGGAGGAGCTGGGCGGAACAAAGATCGCAGTGGCCCATAACGCCGGGGACAGGGCGGAAACCATGCTGCTCCATCTGTTCCGGGGGAGTGGCCTGCGTGGCTTATGCGGCATGGAGCCTGTCAGAGGCCGGATCATTCGTCCTCTGCTGTGCCTGGAGCGGGAGGAGATCGAGGCATACCTGCAGGAACGGGGGATTTCCTGGCGCACGGACAGAACCAACCGGGAGGACGAATACACCCGCAACCGGATCCGGCATCATATTCTTCCCATGGCGGAGCAGAAGGTTAACCCGGGCGTGATCGGGCACATGTGCAGGACGGCGGATATTCTGGCGGAGGCGGAGGACTATCTTCAGGTGCAGACCGGGGAGGCCAGGGAACAGTGCGTTCGCGGGAATACCGTTGACGCCGCGGCCTTTGAAGGACTGCATCCTGTGCTGCGCAAGAGGGTGCTTCTGGGCATTCTGGAGGAGCTTTCACCCACCGGAAAGGATATTGCCGCCGTACATGTGGATTCGGTGCTCTCCCTGTTTGAGGAGCAGGGAAACCGTAGCATCTGCCTTCCCTTCGGCATCCGGTTTTGGCGGCGGTACGGGGAGGTACGCTTTGGGGCTGCCAGGGAGCAGGAGACGGAAAGGCGGCTGCCCCGGCCGGTATTTTCGGAAATATTCCTGAAGGGGGGAGAAGAAGTTCCGGGAAAGCGGTATACGAAATGGTTTGATTATGATAAAATAAAAAAACCGCCGGTGCTTCGCTTTCGGCAAAAGGGAGATTACCTTACCATATCGGACGGCGCGGGAGGCATCCACCGCAAATCCCTGAAGGACTATATGATCACGGAGAAAATACCCCGTGAGCTTCGGGACAGTATCCCGGTACTGGCGGAGGACAGCCATGTGCTGTGGCTGGCCGGATATCGTATCAGCGAATATTATAAGGTGGACAGGAATACAATACGGGTTTTACAGGTACAATTAAAAGAAGACTGCGGCGGCAGCGGAACGGAGGAGAAAGATGGCGGAGAGCATCAGGGTACTTTTATCGGAGGAAGAGGTTGACAAAAGGATCCAGGAGATTGGAGAGGAGATCAGCAGGGACTATGCGGGCAGGAAGGTGCACCTGGTCTGCGTACTGAAGGGCGGGAGCTTTTTCATGTGCGAGCTGGCGAAGAGAATCACGATTCCGGTGTCTCTGGATTTCATGTCCGTTTCCAGCTATGGAGGAGACACAAAGTCAAGCGGCGTGGTAAAGATTGTAAAGGATCTGGACGAATCTCTGAAGGACAAGGATGTCATTGTGGTGGAGGACATCGTAGACAGTGGAAGGACACTCAGCTATTTGCTGGAGATGCTGCGGGACAGAGGCCCGGCATCCCTGCGTCTCTGCACGCTGCTGGATAAACCTGACAGGCGTGTCGTTGATGTGGATGTACATTATACAGGGTTTCAGATTCCCGATGAGTTTGTGGTGGGCTATGGCTTGGATTACGATCAGATGTACCGCAATCTGCCTTATATCGGGGTGGTGGAATTCGACAACTAGGAGGCTTGCGACTTGAGGCAGGATGGTAGAAGATTTTATTCGTATTTTATAGCGATCCTTTTTATACTGGGAGTTGTCCTTGTGTGCAATGTACTGTTGCAGAAGGACAAGGAGGACTATTCCCGGGCGGAGTTTCTGAAGGATATGGAGGCCGGCAGGGTGACTGCCGTGGAAATCCAGCTGAACAGCGAGACGCCCACCGGAGCCCTTTTTATCGACCTGAAAAACGGGGACAAAAAGACGCTGTATGTGGCCGACATTATCGAGATGGAAGAGATTGTCCGCTCCTATGACTTTGATCCCATGGTTCATGATGTTGTGCGGGAGAGCTGGTTCCTGACTACATTGGTGCCCATGCTGATTGTGATCGTGGTAGGTGTTTTTCTCTTTATGATGATCAACGCCCAGAACATGAACGCCAATGCCGGAAATGCAAAAATGATGAATTTCGGCAAGAGCCGCGCAAGGCTGTTTTCTGCCGGAGACAAGACCATCACTTTCCGGGAGGTGGCGGGTCTGCTGGAGGAAAAGGAAGAGCTGGAGGAGATCGTGGATTTCCTGAAGGAGCCCGGAAAGTACAACAGCGTGGGCGCAAGAATCCCCAAGGGTGTGCTGCTGGAGGGCCCTCCGGGAACGGGTAAGACCCTGCTGGCCAAGGCTGTGGCGGGAGAGGCAAATGTGGCGTTCTTCAGCATCTCGGGATCGGATTTTGTGGAGATGTATGTGGGCGTAGGCGCCTCCCGGGTTCGGGATCTGTTTGAGGAGGCCAAGAGAAACGCTCCCTGTATTGTATTTATTGACGAGATTGACGCGGTGGCCAGGCGGCGCGGCACGGGTATGGGCGGTGGCCATGACGAGAGAGAGCAGACGCTGAACCAGCTGCTGGTAGAGATGGATGGTTTCGGGGTCAATGAAGGGATTATCGTGATGGCGGCGACCAACCGGGTGGATATTCTGGATCCTGCCATTCTGCGCCCGGGACGGTTTGACAGAAAAGTGGCCATCGGTACGCCGGATGTCAGCGGGAGAGAGGATATTCTGAAGGTACATGCCAAAAACAAGCCGCTTTCGGAGGATGTGGACTTAAAACAGGTTGCGCAGACCACGGCAGGCTTCACGGGAGCGGATCTGGAAAATCTGATGAACGAGGCGGCCATTAATGCCGCCATAGCCGGAAAGCCCTATGTGTCCCAGGGGGATATTCAGAAGGCATTTGTCAAGATCGGCATCGGCACGGAGAAGAAGAGCAGAATCATCTCCGAGCAGGAGAAGCGGATCACGGCATATCATGAGGCGGGCCATGCCATTTTGTTCCATGTACTGCCGGACGTGGGGCCGGTCTATACGGTTTCCATCATTCCCACAGGCCAGGGAGCGGCGGGGTACACCATGCCTCTTCCGGAGCGGGATGAAATGTTCGTAACCAGGGGACAGATGCTCCAGAACATTATGGTTTCTCTGGGCGGGCGGATTGCGGAGGAATTGATCTTTAAGGATATAACCACCGGCGCGTCCAGCGATATCAAGAAAGCCACGAAAGTGGCGAGGCGTATGGTAACCCGGTTCGGCATGTCGGACAATGTGGGGGTGGTCTGTTACGATGACGAGGAAGAAGTGTTCATCGGAAGAGATTTTGCTCATACGAAATCCCACAGCGAGGAAGTGTCCGGCGAGATCGACAGAGAAGTGAGAGCGATTATTGACGAGTGCTACTCCAGGGCGAAGAAGATCATCATGGAGCATGAGCAGGTGCTTCACAGTTGTGCAAAGCTTTTGCTGGAAAAGGAAAAGATAGGCAGAGAAGAGTTTGAAGCCTTGTTTCTTGTATAAAACCGACAAAAACGACTGGCCGATTTTGTAAACTTTGTGGAATTTGGGAATGGTAAAAAAGTGATGGGGATGGTATGATAAGGAATGTAACCCCCAATACATGATGTAGTTTTTTGCTATACCCCATAAGATGGAATATCTATTCCCAGATGGAATATCTATTCCCGGATGGAATTATCATTCCCGAAGGGATGTTGCATTCCGGAAGGAAATTATGATATTCCAAGGAAATACCTTCTCTGAAAAGGACAGTCACCCCATGGCTGTCCTTTTTACCTATAGGAAATTACACCGTGGCTGAAAAGGCCTCGTAGTGGCATTTTTTTGCTTTTTGTGCAACTTTGCGTCCCTTTTTGAGTTGGGTCTTGAATTGGAACGCTGTTTTCAGTAAAATAATGATATCGCTTTATGCAGGAGATGAAAATTGTGGATGAGACACTTGACCTGGAAAAAATAAAACGACTGGAAAACAGCAGGCAATACCTGGCCACCATGCGGCCTGTTTTCAACAGAAGAGCTTTGTTTTCGGACACCACGGAGGAGTACCTGACCCCCTCCGAGCCGGATGTCAACGAAAAAGTCCGGATCCGGTTTCGAACGGCCAAGAATAATATAGACAGAGTGCTTCTGGTTCATGGCGGAGAGCGGCAGATCATGACAAAAGCCGAGACCACAAAGCATTTTGATTTTTATGCCTGTGAGCTGCAGCTTACGGATGAAAAGGTTTCCTATTGTTTTGAGGTGCAGTCGGGACGGCTGAGGGGATTTTATGACACCAGGGGCCTGGCCCATGAGAAGAACGAGTATTATAACTTTGTGATTCTGCCGGGTTTCAAGACTCCCAAGTGGGCAAAGGGCGCCGTCATATATCAGATTTATGTGGATCGTTTCTGCAACGGGGATCCGTCCAACGACGTACAGAGCAACGAGTATTGTTATATCGGAGAGCCTGTCCGCAGAGTGGAGGACTGGGGACGTTATCCTGCCCGCATGGACGTGAGGGACTTTTACGGCGGCGATCTGCAGGGCGTGCTGGATAAGATGGATTATCTGCAGGAGCTGGGGGTGGAGGCTATCTATTTTAATCCTCTGTTTGTCTCTCCCTCCAACCACAAGTATGACATACAGGATTATGACTATATAGATCCCCATTTTGGCCGGATCGTGGACGAAAAAGGGGATCTGCTTCCGGAAGGGCAGAAGGAGAACCGCCTGGCGTCCAGATATATCAACCGCGTGACGAACCGGGCGAATCTGGAGGCCAGCAATCAGCTGTTTATCCAGGTGGTGGAGGAGGCTCACAGACGCGGCATCCGGGTCATCATGGACGGAGTGTTCAACCATTGCGGTTCCTTTAACAAGTGGCTGGACCGGGAACGCATCTACGAAAATGCGGAAGGGTATGAAAAGGGTGCTTATGTCAGCGCCGAAAGCCCCTATCGGAGTTATTTTCAGTTTCACAATGAAAGCGCATGGCCCTATAACGGATCCTATGACGGCTGGTGGGGACATGATACGCTTCCGAAGCTGAATTATGAGGGCTCCAGGGAGCTGATGGATTATATCTTGAAGATCGGGAAAAAGTGGGTGTCGCCGCCTTTTAATGCAGACGGCTGGAGGCTGGACGTTGCCGCAGACCTGGGGCACAGTCAGGATTTCAACCATTATTTCTGGCAGGAGTTTCGAAAGGCGGTGAAGGAGGCTAATCCAGACGCCATTATCCTGGCGGAGCATTATGGGAATACCAGGGACTGGCTGCAGGGAAACGAGTGGGATACCGTCATGAACTATGACGCCTTTATGGAGCCTGTGACCTGGTTCCTGACCGGAATGGAGAAGCACAGCGACGACTTCCGGGAGGATCTGCAGGGCAACGCGGAGAGCTTTTGGGGAGCCATGCGTCATCACAGCGCAAGCTTTTCCCTGCCCAGCTGGCAGGTTGCCATGAATGAACTTTCCAATCACGATCACTCCCGTTTTCTGACCCGCACCAACCACAGGGTGGGGAGAACCGACAGCGCCGGACCCCAGGCGGCGGAGAACGGGGTGAACAAGGCCATTTTCCGGGAGGCTGTGGTCATGCAGATGTCGTGGCCGGGAGCGCCCACGATCTATTACGGCGACGAGGCGGGGGTATGCGGCTTTACGGATCCGGACAGCAGACGCACCTATCCCTGGGGAAACGAAGACCAGGAGCTGATTGCGTTTCACAAGAAGATCATCCGCATCCGCAGGGAGAATGATGAGCTTCGCACGGGCTCCATGAAATATGTGGACGGCGAATATAATTATGTGGCTTACGGCAGATTTCACAGCAGAGGTCAGTGCCTGATCGTGGTGAACAACAACGATCATCCTGTGGAGAAGCAGATCTTTGTGTGGGATCTGGGCACACCAAAGCACGGAAAGATGAAGGCGCTGCTGTGGACGGACGAAAACGGCTGCAGCGAGGGACAGGAATTTGAGGTAAAGGGCGGAAAGATAACCCTTCAGCTTCCGAAGACCTGTGCCGTGATATTGAAGTACCTTGATACGGACTTGCAAAAATGATGCAAGAGAGAGTTATACTGGCTTTGCGATACAGGTGAAGCCAGTATATTTTGTCTGCGAAAGAGGAGGGATACGGTGAGGAAAAAACGGATGGCATTGCTTTTGGCGGTCTGTATGTGTACGTTGCTGTTTTTTCCGGTGAAGGCGTCGGAAGAGGAGGAGCTGGAGCAGATTATTCTGGAGTATGAGAAGTACAATACTCTGTTTTCTGCCATCGAGGACATAGATGACGCGGAGGACAACGGGTTCCGGATCATCGAAGAACAGAGCTTTCCGGTGCTGCTGGAATCCTTCCTGGACGGGGAGACAGAGGTTCATTTTGTGCCTGTGATGTATGAAAAGTACAATCGGCTGGGCATTTTGATCACGGACAGCCGGGGAAGGGTTTTGTACAAGACAAATCAGCTGGAGACAAACAACAGATGGCTGGGCCGGATGCAGCAGCCCACAAGGGAGATTGCCGCGGTTTCCTTCCAGGATCTGGATCTGGACGGTCAGACGGATATCATTCTCATCACCGACTGCGCAGACGGAGAGGGAGAAGAGACCGAGGGCATCTATAAGGTGGGAGACGTGCTGTTCCAGAAGGAGGGCGGTTTTTACCGGGACTGGAGGATCTCGGACAAGATCAACCGTTTCAACATGAATAAGAGCGCAAAGTTCATTGCCTCCTATGTGAGGGACGGCAATTCCACCGAGATTCTGTACACCGCCGCCACGCTGGACGAACTGGTGGAGAACGGTTTCCAGATCGTCCAGGAGCAGTGCTACTACAGAAGCTTTGAGAAGCAGGGCTTTCTGCAGGTGGTGCCCGGCGTCATCCGGATGGCGGAATACAATATCTTTATGATTTATCTGGTCAACAGTCAGGGATATATCGAGTGGAGTTTTCAGCCTATGGGGGACTATGACAATCTGTATGCCCTGAAGGGAATGACCTGCCGGGATATGGACGGAGACGGCATGAAGGATATTGTGGTGCTGGGGAGGTACAGCTATAACAATCTGGACGGAGAACTGACGGTGGATACCAGATGCTCCATCTATTACCAGAGGACGGACGGCTTTGCGGAGGACAGGGAATTTGAGGACTATTATCAGTGTACCACGGAGGATACGGTGAGCGGACTGGTGGATAAGATTCGGGCGTACTGGGGGTGGACGGTGGAAAATGATTAAGATACTGATTGTGGACGACGAAAAATCGATCTGTGACCTGATAGATATCAATCTCTCGGCGGCGGGATACGAATGCACTTCCGTGCAGGACGGCCTGGAGGCCATCGACCTGATCGAGAAAGAGCAATATGATCTGATCCTGCTTGATATCATGCTTCCCGGCGCGGACGGCTATGATATCATAGAGTACATTAGGCCGTTGAGAATACCGGTGATTTTTATCACGGCTAAACATGAGGTGAAGGACAGAGTGAAGGGCCTGAAGCTCGGCGCGGAGGACTACCTGGTAAAGCCCTTTGACGTGGTGGAACTGGTGGCCCGGGTGGAGGTGGTACTGCGCCGTTATAACAAGACGGACTCCGTGCTCACTGCGGGAGATGTGGTGGTGGACGTGGAGGCGAGAAAGGTGACCCGGGCGGGAAAGCAGGTGGTGCTGACCAACAAGGAGTACGGGCTGCTGGTGCTCTTCATCCGCAACAAAAATATAGCGTTGTTCCGGGAAAACCTGTACGAGAAGGTATGGGGCGACGAGTACCTTGCCGACAGCCGCACGCTGGATCTCCATGTGCAGAGGCTGCGTCGCAAGATGGGCTGGGAGGATAACCTGGTTGCGGTCTATAAGGTGGGATACCGGCTGGAGGTATAAAACAGAGTGAAGTTTTTATATAAGATTCTGCTTTGGAGCATTATCATCATGGCGGCCGCATTCGGACTGAGCGGATACTTCTTTGTAAATTTTGTGTTTGAGACGGCGTTGGACAGGGAAGTGGATCAGGCTCTTGACGACAGCAACATTCTTCAGTTTGCCTTTGAGACCGCCGCTCTGAATGTGCCCACAAAGTATAACGTGCTGCGGGATACCGCGGTGGAACAGATCGGGGCAAAGCTGGAGAGTGGCGGACGGGATTCCGGACGGCTGCTGCGCATTTCCAATGAAGATAAAAAGCCCGTATATGTGAGCGACGGCTTCCTGGAGGACAGGACGCTTCTGGAGAATATCACCATAAACACCAGAAGCTGGCAGGTGGTGCGCCAGGGAGAGCATTATTATATACAGACGGGAATGCCGGTGAACGCCCTGGACCGAAGTCTTTATCTTGAGACGCTGGAGGACGTGACGGAGGTGTTTGCGGAGAGAGCCATGGGATTTTCCGTCTATCGGAAGGTAACTTTGGCCATGCTGCTGGTCTGCACGGCGGTGATGTTCTTTATCTGCACCTGGCTGACAAAGCCCATTCGTCTGCTGGCGCGGGCTACCCGTAAGATGGCGGTGGGAGACTATAATTATCGGGTAAAACAAATCAGCAGCGACGAACTGGGTCAGCTGACGGAGGACTTCAACAGCATGGCGGGCGTCCTGGAGGGAACCGTGGGCGAGCTGAAGGAGGAAATCCGGGCCAGAGAGGACTTTATCGCCGCCTTTGCCCACGAGCTGAAGACGCCGCTGACGGCGATCATCGGCTACGCGGATCTGCTCCGCTCCAGGAAACTGGATGAGGAGAAGCATTTTCTTTCCTCCAACTATATTTATACCGAGGGTAAGAGACTGGAAAACATGTCCTTCCGCCTGCTGGATATCATTGTCACCAAGCGGGAGCAGATAGAACCCCAGGCGGTGGAAGCGGAAAAAATCTTCCGGTATCTGGAGGGGATGTTTGCGGGAAATGATGATCAGACGCTGAAAACCTCCTTTGAGGCCGGAACCGTGTATGCGGAGATCAATCTGATAAAGTCAGTGCTGCTGAACCTGGTGGATAATGCCTTTAAGGCCTCCCAGCCCGGGAGCCGGGTGGAGGTGTGGGGAAGCTGTCTGGCGGAGGGCTATGAATTCCGGGTGAAAGATTACGGAGTGGGTATTCCGGAGGAAGAGGTCAAGAGAGTGACGGAGGCCTTTTACATGGTGGATAAATCCCGTTCCCGCAGCAGAAACGGAGCCGGTCTGGGGCTTGCGCTGTGCGTGGAGATTCTTCGGCTGCATAAGAGTGAGCTGAGGATAGAGAGCAGGGTGGGAGAGGGAACCTGTATCAGCTTTGTCCTGCCCGGGAGAGGGGAGGGGGGTAACCTATGAAACTGCGGAAAATCAGTCTGCTGCTGATCCCGCTGGCGGCGATTATCGTGAGCGTGGCGGTGTGGGGACCCGAGGCCCTTGCAAGATACAGGGACAGAGGGATCCTGAATCAGATCAGGAACCTGGAGGCGGAGTCCGGGACGGAGGGGTATCGCTATTCCCTGAGCAGCAATGAAAAGCTCTATATACTTTCCCGATGTCTGAATAATCAGATTCAGCCCCAGAGTGATCAGAATGCCATGACCTGGGGGGAGGGTGTGAATCTGGACTATGAGGGGCTGACAGGTATTTATGCCATGGTGGTAAACAGAAAGGATTCCGCCGGTCAGGAAATCCCGCAGGAGCAGGGCATCGAGCTGTGCAACAATGCGCTGGAGGAGCTGAAGGAGCTTGGAATTATACCTGCCTCCGTGCGCCCGCTTCGGGAAAACGCCTACAGCGCAGTAATGTATTCCGCCATCGACGTGCCGGAGCCCCGAAACAACGTGCTGGTCTGGAAGCTGTCCTTAAAGTCGGGAAAGCAGAATGCAGACAGGGAGAACAGGCTTCTCGATGCCTATGTGGATGCGGATACGGGGAAAATGTATGAATTTTATGTGCGGATCCAGGCGTCCTCCTGGGAGGACATCGACGCGGACGGAATCATAAAGACCTGGGCGGAATACATGGGGCTGGACGAGCCCCGGGAATACGAGAGCACCAACCCTCTCTCGGAGACAACCCCTTATTTTAAAAAATATCTCTTTTCCGGCATGGAGGAAGGGAATACGGTGGTTACGGTGGGCTTTTACGACGGAATCCACGAGTTGTTTCTGAAAATTTCCAGATAGGCATTTGGGATGATGCAACAATTATGGGAAAACGATGAAACTACTATGCCAAAAATATGATAATCTGACGGAGTCCTTCTGTATGCTGTATATGACAGCGACGGAGGGACTTTTCTTATGGCTTTTGACACCCGGAGCCTTATAGGAAATTGCTCCTGCCGGAGGAAAAATGGGAATACAGGAAGCGTGGAGGAAAAGAGGAAGAAATTATGTACGGACAGGCGAAAAAAGGAGATTATGGGGTAAAACTGGTGAGGGTGAGTCCCTGGATTGGTGAAAGCTGTGCCGACTGGAGCAGGTCTGCCAGGGTAAAGAAAAGAAACAGACTGTTGGCTTTGTTTGCTGTGGTTATGCTTGCACTGACAGCCTGTACTTCCATCATCTGCATTGGGCTGCTGCCGGGTCGGGAAGAGACGACGGTAGTTCCCGAGCGGGAGGTTCTGTCCGGCGGGCTGGAAAATGAGCCAGCGGGAGCGGCGGAACCGGAGATTGTAGTCATGACGGAGCCTGAGCCGAAAATCCCCGTGATAGTTATCGACCCAGGCCACGGCGGCAACGACGATGGCTGCAGCAGGGAGGATGTGCTGGAAAAAACCGTTAATCTGGAAATTGCCTCACGTCTGGCGGGTAAGCTTCGTGATATGGGCTATGAGGCGGTGCTTACGAGAGAGGACGATGAGACCTGGCTGTCCCTGGAGGAGCGAGTGGGAATAGCGGAGGACAGCAGGGCGGATATTTTTGTCAGCATTCATCAGAACGCCTGTGAGGAAAGGGAGGCTTCCGCGAGAGGCATCGAGACCTGGTATTCCGGCGACAGGGAGGATGCCCGCCGACTGGCGCAGCTGGTGCACAGGGGAGCGCTGGAGGAGACCCAGGCACGGGACAGAGAGCTCTGCGAGAGTGAGGATCTTTTTGTGATAAGGGAGACATCCATGCCGGCCTGTCTCATCGAGACCTCCTTTCTGTCCAACAGTGAGGAGCGGAAGCTGATCTGTGATCCGGAGTATCAGGATAAGCTGGCGGCAGGCATGGCGGAGGGGATTGACTGCTATTTTAATCCCAAGACCATGTATCTGACCTTTGACGACGGCCCCTCGGCGGAAAATACTTCGGCAGTGCTGGATATCCTGAAGGAGCACAATATCAAGGCGACCTTTTTCGTGATCGGTGAGAACGTGAGAAGGCATCCGGAAGTGGCCCGCAGGATTGTGGAGGAGGGACATACCATAGGCATCCACTGCAACCGCCATGTGTATGATGAGATCTATGAGAGCGTGGAGGCTTATCTGGCTGATTTTCAGGAGGCGTACGATGCCGTCTATGAGGTGACAGGGGCGGAGGTAAAGCTGTTCCGGTTTCCCGGCGGCAGCATCAACGCATATAATAAAGAGGTATATGAGGATATCATTGCGGAGATGACGGAGAGAGGGTTCGTATACTTTGACTGGAACGGAAGCCTAGAGGATGCCGTATCCAAATCCACACCGGAGCAGCTGGTTCGGAATGCGGTGGAGAGCACGCTGGGGCGGAAGAAGGTGGTGATGCTGGCCCACGATATCGTGAGTAATACCGTCAGCTGTCTGGAACAGCTGATCGACAGTTTTCCGGAGTACAAAATGGAGCCGCTGACGGAGGAGGTAAAGCCGATACAGTTCTGAGGGAGCGCGGCTCTGTCACAGATTCCACAGAGCCTGCGTCAGATATGACGCTTCGCGGCGTAAGCCTATGTGCAAAGCGGGTTAATCGGTTCTTGCATGGCGAATGCTTTGGGAGTATAATGTCTTCGGATGAAGAGGAACCTGGGATTTCTGTGCAGGAATCCCGGTTTTTTTGGAAGGAGGCGGCTATTATGAACAGAGATCTGACTGTGGGGGAACCGCAAAAGGTTTTGTGGAGGTTTTGCCTGCCGTTGTTCGGCAGTATTATTTTCCAGCAGCTGTACAATATTGCGGACAGCTTTGTGGTGGGAAAATTCGTAGGGGAAAACGCATTGGCGGCAGTGGGGAACAGCTATGAGATCACGCTGATTTTCATTGCCTTTGCTTTTGGGTGCAATATCGGGTGTTCGGTTATCGTATCCAGGCTGTTCGGTGAAAAGGAATTCGGTGAGATGAAGACGGCGGTGCACACCTCTCTCATCGCAACGGGAGTACTCTGCGGGGTGCTGATGCTGTTCGGGCTGTTCGGATGCGGATGGCTGCTGCGGCTGATCAATACGCCGTCGGAGGTTTTTGCCGACTCCATGCTCTATTTGGATATCTATGTCTGGGGATTGCCCTTTCTCTTTTTTTATAATGTTTGTACGGGTATTTTTTCCGCCCTGGGAGATTCCAGAACCCCCTTTCTTTTTCTGGCTGTCTCATCCCTTGCCAACATAGGGGCGGACATTCTGTTCGTGCAGGCCTTCGGCATGGAGGTGGCAGGAGTGGCGTGGGCCACGTTTCTGTGCCAGGGGGTGAGCTGTGTGCTGGCGCTGGTATTTGTGCTGAGAAGGCTGGCTCAGATAAAGCTGGAGAAGAGAGCGTCGCTTTTCTCCTGGAGTCTGTTTCGCAGGATCGCCGTGATCGCAGTCCCCAGCATATTACAGCAGAGCTTTATCTCTGTGGGAAACATTGTGCTGCAGGGCGTCATCAACGGCTTCGGGCCCGGCGTTATGGCCGGCTACTCCGCGGCGGTAAAGCTGAACAACCTTGTCATCACATCGCTGACCACTCTGGGGAACGGCATTTCCAACTATACCTCCCAGAACATCGGAGCGGGGAAGCTGTACCGGGTAAAGCAGGGCTTCCGGTCCGGCGTAAAGATTGTCTGGATGATCTGTGTTCCCTTTGTGCTTTTGTATCTGGCTGCGGGACGCTATCTGGTCTATCTTTTCATGAAGGATATCACGGGGACGGCCATTGACACGGGAGTGCAGTTTTTAAGGATTGTTTCCCCCTTCTATTTCGTCATTTCCGTCAAGCTGGTGGCAGACGGGATTTTGCGCGGCTCGGGGCTTATGGGCAGATTCATGGCGGCTACCTTTACGGATCTGATTCTGAGAGTCGTCCTGGCAATTGTTCTGTCTGTTCCCCTCGGCACGGCCGGCATCTGGAGCGCGTGGCCCCTGGGCTGGGTGCTGGGTATGGCACTGTCGGTGTATTTTTACCGCAGGGGGCCCTGGAGAGAAGAACAGATCTGATTTAAGACTGTCGCACCTAAATAATTATATACAGGTGCGGCAGTTGCTTTTTGCGTTTTTATTGTGTATTTTAACAAATACGGTGTCGGAAATAAGTTGAAAAACAGAATAAAATCAGCATTATAGATAAATTCAGAGATAAAACGGTTAATTATGTTGACAGAATGAACAAGCAAATGATATACTGAACTCACAGAACTAAACCGGTTTAGTAAACCGGTTTAGATGAGAGGAGATGGAGTATGAAGGAGGTAAAAATATTAGCGCCCTGTGGAATTCTGGGCTATGGGTTTCCGAAGCAGTCCTTTCTGAACGGATTAGAACAGGAGCCGGATGCAGTTGTGGTAGATGCAGGCAGCACGGATGCCGGGCCGCACAAGCTGGGCGGCGGAGTCGGCATAGTGAGTGAAGACGCATGCAGAAAGGATTTGGAGCTGATTATTACAGAAGCGGCAAAACGGGATATTCCGGTGATAATCGGTTCAGCCGGCGGAGCCGGAAGCAGGATTCATGTGCAAAGGACATTGGCGGTCATTGCTTCTATCATACATAAGCACCATCTGGAGGAGCTTCCGGCTTCTGTAATCTGGTCGGACATTCCCAAGGAGTTCGTTCGTGAAAAGCTGAGGCAGGGAAGACTGGAAAAGCTGGGAAATGCGGTGAAGGAGCTGACCGAGGAGCGGCTGGAGGAGACGGGGAATATTGTGGCTCAGATGGGGCATGAATCTATTGTTGAGGCGCTGGAAAGAGGAAGCAGGCTGATTGTCTGCGGACGGGCCTATGATCCGAGTCCTTTTGCGGCGGTGGCGCTGTATGGCGGAATTCCCCTGGAGTATGGCTATCATGCGGGCAAGATTCTTGAGTGTGCAGCTTTGTGTGCCGAGCCGGGAACCACAAAGGATTGCATGTTGGGAATACTCAGAGAAGACGGATTTATCATAGAACCGCTTTCCGACATGAGAAGATGTACGCCTCTTTCCGTAGCGGCACATACCTTTTATGAAAAGGAGCATCCCTATCTGCTGCGTGGACCGGGAATTGTCATGAACCTGGAAGACTGTGACTTTTCGCAGCATAGCAGCTCCGGAGTCATGGTGAAGGGCAGCCGGATAGAAAAGGCCCGCGTCTATCAGGTCAAGCTTGAGGGGGCAGTGCTGACTGCTTATCGAACCTGTGTAATTGCCGGAATCCGGGATCCGATTTTAATTTCCATTCTGGAAGAGGTGGAGCGTAAAGTCGAGGAGCAGACCAGGGAGTACTACAGTGATGTAGATGCGGACAGCTATCAGATCCGTTTTGTGAATTATGGTCTGAACGGTGTGCTGGGAGATGCAGAACCGCGGGCGGAAGAGAGAGGGCATGAGGTCGGCGTATTGTTTGAGGCTACGGCAGCGACGCAGGAGCTTGCGGACGCCGTCTGCGGAACGCTTCGTTCTACCTTCCTCCATTATGGCTATGAAGGAAGAAAATCCACAGCGGGAAATCTGGCCTTTCCGTATTCACCCAGCGATATCTCCTGCGGGCCGGTATATGAGTTTTCCGTATATCATCTGATGGAGATCGACGAGGAGGAACGAAAGCGCCTTTTTCCCATTGAAGCACTGGACTGGAAGCAGGAGGCATGAGAATGAAAGAATGCAGATTATATGACATTGCAAAGGTGATCCGATCCAAAAACAGCGGTCCTTTTCAGATTACGCTGGACGTGCTGTTTGAAGACGGGGAGACTTACAGGAAGATCAGGGAAAGCGGAATAATCTCCCGGGAGAAGGTTGCGGCGCTGTACCGGATGGAGCCGGAGAGAATTCAGGATATTGTTTTTTTTGATAAGGCGTTGGGCTTTAAGATTACTTATGACAGAGATATTTCATCGGGCACCTGCGGCGACCGCGATGTTTACGGGGCGCAGCAGCACGGACCTCTGGCGGAGCTGCGGGTAACATTGAGCTGAGAACTCGTATGAAAAGAATTTCCGACAGGAGGTGTGTGGTGGGGAAAAGCGTGAAATACAGGGGACAAAGGGATGTGCTTACATGGCGGCGGATCTGGAAATACAGATGGGCTTATTTGATGCTTTTGCCGGCGCTTTTATACTTTTTTGTTTTTCGGGTCTCTGCCATAGCAGGGATGAAATTGGCCTTTTACGATTATAAGATCGTGGGAGAAAATGTGTTTGTGGGTTGGAAATACTTCAGAATGCTGTTTGAAACGCCCGCTTTCTGGAATATAATCAGAAATACTCTGCTGATCAGCAGTATTAAGCTGTTTCTGCTGTTTCCCTTTCCCGTCATGTTCGCTCTCATGCTGAATGAGCTGGGAAGATGCCGCTTTGGAAAGATCATACAGGTGATTTCCTATATGCCGCATTTTCTGTCCTGGGTCATCATTGCCGGTATCTGGATCGACGCCTTTTCCAGAGGAGGAATCGTCACCAGCATCATGGGGGTTATGGGCGTGGAGTACAAAAATCTGCTGGTCAGCAAAAATGCGATCATTCCGATTCTGACTGCCTCAGAGCTGTGGAGGAGTATAGGGTGGGACTCCATTATTTATCTGTCCGCTATCCTGGGAATCAGCGGAGAACTTTATGATGCTGCCGCCATCGACGGCGCGGGCAGGTGGAAGATGGTGACGAATATCATTCTGCCGGTGCTGGTAATGCCGATGATGACGGTACTGATCCTTAATGTAGGCTTCATCATGAGCGCGGGACTGGATCAGATTCTGAATTTTTCCAATGATGCCGTGTTGAGCCGTGTAGATATTCTGGATACCTATGTGTACCGGATCGGATTGGTGAATGTTCAGTATTCCTTTGCCACCGCGGCAAGCTTATTTAAAAGTGTAATCGGAACGGTGCTTATATTGATCACGAACGGGATATCCAAAAAACTGACCGGTTCCGGGGCATGGTAAAAAGGAGGAAGGCGGAATGAGAGAAAAAAAGAGCAGAAGACTCCGGCCGGAGAAGGTTTTGATCCGCCTGTTTTTGAGCGTGGTGGCGTTGGTCATTATTATCCCCATATTAAATATCCTGGCCAAGTCCATATCTGACCCCAGGCGGGTGCCTTTTATGGAAGGCTGGCAGTTCTGGCCGGAGGGCGTGGATTTTGTTAATTACAAGCTGATTTTTTCCAACAGGCTTGTGCTGCGTTCCTTTGCAAACAGTCTGTTTATAACGGCGGCGGGCACTGCGCTCAGCCTTCTGGTGACAGGACTGGCTGCCTATGCGATGACAAGGCCGGGGCTTCCTCTGAAACGGCTGCTGATGGTTTTTTTCATCGTGATGATGATCTTTGAGCCCAGTATTATTCAGGAATATTTTGTAGTGAAGAATCTGGGACTGCTGAACAATGTGTGGATTATGGTACTTTATAATTCCGTCAATGTATACTATCTGGTTCTGATGATGCGATTTTTTGAGCAGACTCCGGCTTCTCTGATCGAGGCGGCAAAGATCGACGGCGCCGGAGAATTCACGGTATTTTTAAGGATATTCCTGCCTTTGAATAAAATTGTTCTGATGACAGTGGGCATGTTTTATGCGGTTGTCAGGTGGAACGAATATTTTCGAAGCAGTGTCTTTCTGCAGACGAGAGACGGAACCGTCCTGCAGGTATTTTTGAGACAATTTGTGGTGGAAGGGGATTCCACAACACTTGCGGCCTATTCCAATGTAGATCTTACCGCGATCAATGTGAGCTCCCTGAAGGCGGCTACGATTGTCATTGTAATGGTACCGATCCTGGCTGTTTACCCGCTGATTCTGAAATATTATACCGGCGGTGTCATGGCGGGGGGCATAAAGGAATAGGCACGTTTGATCATGGTCACTTCCGGTTCGGCCGGAAAAAATAAAAACAACCCCAGGGAGGGTGGAAGGAGAGCATATGAAAAGAAAAACATGGATGGCGTTGGCGGTATTGACTCTGATGGCAGGAATGTTTACAGGCTGTGGTTCCGTGCCTGAGGAAAGCAGCGGCGAAAGCAGAACCATCGAAACGGAGGAGCCGGAAGGCAACGGCGGCGATGAGACAGTGACGCTGCGGATCGTGTCCAAGGAGCTGAATCCGCAGGACGAGACTCAGATGGCCTGGCTGGAGGAATATAACAGGGCGCTGGCGGAAGCCGGAATCAATGCGCAGCTTGAACTGGTAAATATCCAGAGCGGTTCTTATGCGGACAATCTTGCATTGATGTTAAACGGCGGTGATATTCCGGATTTGATTTATTTTCAGGGTGGGGATCAGACCTTTGCGAATCAGGGCATTTTGGAGGATCTGACGCCTTATATTGAAAAATCCATCTATATGAAGGATGTGCTGGAGGATTTTCAGAAGGAAAGACTTTCAAACTATCCCTATCTTGTTTATGTGAAAGCGGCTTCCATTAAGGTTCCGGTGATCCGGGGGGATGTGCTTGATTCCCTGCAGACGGCGGGGGCTCTTCTGGAAAATCCCACTGTTGACAATTATACTGCGATGCTGAAGGAACTGAAGCAGGATCATGAGGCAGTATTTGGGATGGACGGCTCTCTGGACGGCATGAACAGCGTATTTGATCAGGCGTTTGGCCTGACGCAGACCTGGATAAAGAATGAAGCGGGAGAATATGAGTATGCCAGAGTGAGCCAAAGGTCTCTGGAGCAGCTGAAGTATTATGCGGATCTGTATCAGCAGGGTATTATTGATCAGGATTATCTGAACGTCAATTGGGAGAGAAAGGAAAATGATTTTTACGGCAATACGACGGCGATCATATGCGGCAGTCAGGGAGAGACAACCGATATCTACAACAGCAACATGGTGGCGGCAAACGGCGAGAGCGCGGCATTGAGAGTACTGCCTCCGGCAAAGGGGGAGGCTCAGGGATATACTCCTCTGGATACCAGCAAGGAGACGAGGGGGTTTGCCATCAGCGCACAGTCGGAGCATAAAGACCTGGCCTTTCAGGTATTGGATTTTGCCTGCTCACCGGAAGGAAGAGTTCTTGATCTTCTGGGTTTGAAGGGAAAAACCTATACGGAAGAAAACGGAAAATATACGCTGCTTCCCGCTCATGATAACTGGTTTGCAGTCATTTTCGGAACCTTTGCAAATTTTGACCTGGACACAGTATCGGAGGAAACGCCCTACTGGTCAGAGGCTGCGGTATCTTCCAAAGAAATGTCGTCTGCTTATTCTACGCTGGATAATGCGTTCGTGATTCCGGAGGAATATACCATCAGCTGGGATGCGGCAAATTCCACATTATCAGAATTTATTGCGGATTTTGTATTGGGCAACAAGACAGAGCAGGATTGGGATGCATTTGTGGAGGAGTGGAACAGAGTAGGCGGTGCGGCTGTTACAGAATATGCAAATTCTGTATTAAAGTAAGCAGAATATAAGGGGGCAGGTGATTCAGATGATGACGCGGGAAGAACTGATACGGAACAGGGAGCTTTTGACAGACAAGGCGATCGGCAGCCTGTGCGGACTGGCAATCGGGGACTCTCTGGGAGATGCGGCCAGGATGCCGGAGAACCAGAGGGATTACGGATTTATTACCGACTTTAACAGAGGAGCCTGTTGGAGTACAGACGATACGGAGTTTGCGCTGATGGTGGCCGGAACCATAATCGAAAAAAAAGGAGAATTTACCTCCGAAGATGTGGTAAAAATGTGGCTTGCTCATGTTGCCACGGAAGATGAACTGAAAAGGGGAGGCTTAAGCGAGACAGAGGCGGCCGACAATCTGCGCAGGGGTTTAAGGCCCCCGGAATCGGGAAGGTTTAACCCCTTCCATCAGAGCGACGGAGCGGCGATGCGCAGCGGCCCTATTGGGATATACTGTGCGGGTGATCCTGAAAAGGCGGCTTACCTGGCAGAAACCGACGCCTGCATCAGTCATTATGCAGACGGTATCTGGGGTGCACAGGCGGTAGCGGTGGCGGTTTCATTGGCTATGGTAGATGCTTCCGTGATGGAAATCTGGGACGCTGTATGTGCGCTGGCTCCCGCGGACTCCTGGTTCCGGGAGACGCTGCGGCGTACAGACCGGATCGTGACGGAGGCGAATGGAGATATTGCAGCGGCGTGGATGCCGCTGCACAATGAACTGTTTTCCACGAACCGGGCCGCGGTACCTGAGGCGATTCCGGAAATGCTGGGTTGTCTGCGCCTGAAGAGCGATTCTTTTCAAGCGGGTCTTCTGCTGGCAGTTAATTTTGGCAGAGACGCGGATACGATCGGAGCTACGGCAGGAGCAATTCTTGGAGCGCGATACGGAAGTTCCGGGATACCGCGTCACTGGCTGGAAAAAACCAGGTATCCTTCCGGCACCTGCCTGAAGTTTACAAAGGGAATCGATATTTTTGACTATGCGGAAAAACTGGCGGAGCTGGTTTGCTGAGAACAGGAGGACAGGATGCTTTCAGGCTATTTGGAAAAGGTATATGCGGGTTTTCTGGGAATGAATATCGGTATCCGTCTGGGCGCTCCGGTGGAACCCACCATCTGGACATATGAGAGGATTCGGGATACCTATGGGGAAATCCGTGATTATGTGAAGGAATATAAAAATTTTGCGGCTGATGACGACGCCAATGGTCCTGTATTTTTTCTGCGGGCTCTGAGGGACGATGCGTCTGACCGCAGGCTCTGTCCGCAGGATGTGGCGAGGGCATGGCTGAATTATACCCGAGAGGGTATGGGAATGTTCTGGTGGGGCGGCTATGGTGTCAGTACGGAGCATACCGCTTACCTGAACCTGAAAAAGGGAATTCCGGCACCGCAGTCCGGTTCCATAGCGCAGAACGGGAAGGTGATAGCCGAGCAGATAGGCGGTCAGATCTTTATTGATACCTGGGGGCTCTGCTTTCCGGGGAGGCCGAAGGAGGCGGCGGAATATGGCGCGATTGCAGCCAGTGTGTCCCATGACGGGGAAGGAGTGAACGGAGCCCGCTTTTTCTGCGGCTGCATTGCGGAGGCCTTTGTTTCCGATGACATAGAGCATATTATGGAGACGGGACTGAAACAGCTTCCGGAGGGAAGTCTTTATGAAGCGGTAGTCTGCGCCGTTATGGATTTTCACAGGGAGAATCCGGATGACTTCAGAGCGTGCCGTGAAATGCTGGCGGCGGAATGGGGCTATGACAGATATAAGGGAAATTGTCATATTATTCCAAATGCCGGCGTCTGTGCGCTTGCAATGCTGTATGGTGACGGTGAATTTGACCGAACCGTAGAGATCGCCACAATGTGCGGCTGGGACACGGACTGCAATGCAGGAAACGTCGGAACCGTGCTGGGAGTGATGAAAGGCTGCGCCGGTCTGCCCGCGCGTTACCGCAGGCCTGTCAATGACGGAATCGTATTATCGGGTATTTCCGGTTATCTGAATAATCTGGATATTCCTACTTATGCGAAGGAAGTAGCCGTGCTGGGCTGCAGGCTCTGCGGAGAAGAGGCTCCGGAGGAGCTGAAGAACAGTTTTTGCGACGGAGAGATTCATTTTGACTTTGAATTGCCGGGTGCGACGCATAATATTCGGGTTTCGGATCCGTTCTTCTGCAGCGTTTCTCATACAGAGGTAAAAGCACACGGCGGCAGAGGCGCGCTGAAGATCGTGATGGATCGGATGGACAGAGGAGACAGCTGCAGGATCTACTACAAGCCTTTTTATAAAAGGGAAGATTTTTCCGATGAACGCTATAATCCGGTATTTTCGCCTACCGTGTACAGCGGCCAGACCGTGAGTATGCAGCTTGACATGGAGCTCCTGAACGGTTGGGAATGTCCGGGAGCCGCGCCCTATATCAGGACTGCCGGGGATGGGGAGATACACAAGCAGGGATATATACAACTGGAGAAGGATACCTGGAAGGAAATCACTTTCCGGATTCCCGATACAAACGGCGATCTGATCGACGAGGTGGGAATCGTGCTGGAGGGTTGGTCGCCCGCGAAAGCGAAGACGCTGGCAGTCTTATATCTGGATGATTTTTCCGTGACGGGAGACAGTTGTTATTCCATTGATTTTGGCAAACAGCGCAAAGAATTCGGGCAGATCACTCCTTTTGCCATGGATCACGGGGCATGGGAGCTGGAGGAAGGCAGGCTGTGTCTGATGTGTTATGAGGACGCATTTGCCTATGCAGGTAATTATTATGCGAAGGATTACAGTGTCACAACGACGATTTGCCCTATAACGGGGGAAAACCATCTTCTGCTTCTGCGGGCGCAGGGAGCGAAGAGGGGTTATGCTCTTGGGTTTTCCGGGCAAGGGAAAGTCGCGGTCTATAAAAACGATTTTGGTTTTCTGAGACTGGCCGAAGCGGATTTCGGATGGGAGACGGGCAAGGCCTATGAGATGGAAGCATGCGCAAGGGGAGCTGAGCTTTCCCTTTCCGTGAACGGAAAAGAACTGCTGAAGGTCAGGGATGACACCTTTGCATACGGAATGTTTGGCTGTGGCTCCCTGTCTATGGGAAGGACGGAATTCGGCAGCTTTCGGATACGGACGGGACATTATATGGGGTGGGGCGGATGAAGATACTGAATTATGGATCTCTGAATTACGACCACATTTACCTGGTAGATCATATCGTGCGCCCGGGAGAAACACTTTCTTCCTCCGAAATATCGGTGCGGGCCGGGGGCAAGGGACTGAATTTATCCATTGCGCTGGCAAAGGCCGGAATGGAGATATATCATGCCGGTATGGCGGGGGAAGACGGTACGGAGCTGCTGGGGATTCTCCGGGAGCACGGAGTACATACGGAACACATATCGATTCATGCCGTCAGGAGCGGACATGCGGTCATCCAGGTGGACGGGCAGGGAGAAAACAGCATTCTGCTCTATCAGGGTGCAAACGGAAAAAATTCCGTTGAGAAGATCAAAAAGGTATTGTCCTGCTTTTCCGAGGGCGATGTGCTGCTGTTGCAGAACGAGATCAATCTGCTCAGGGAACTGATGGAGATAGCCTGCGAGAAGGGGATGAAAGTGGTTCTGAATCCGTCCCCCATGAATGAAAATGTGACAAGCTGTGACCTGAGCCGGGTCTCGCTGTTTATACTGAACGAGTTGGAGGCAGGACAGCTGGTCGGTGAAACGGAGCCGGAACAGATGATTGCTGCCATGCGTGTGAAATATCCCGAAGCAGCGACGGTATTGACGTTGGGAAAGGCGGGGAGCATTTATGCGGACGGGGAACGAGTATGCAGATGTCCGTGTTTTCCGGTAGAGGCAGTGGATACCACGGCAGCCGGAGATACCTTTGCAGGCTATTATCTGACGGCGATGCTCTGCGGACGGGAGGTCGGGGAATGTCTTCGGACGGCATCCGCCGCCTCAGCCCTGGCCGTGACAAAAAGAGGAGCCGCACCATCCATTCCATATTATAAGGATGTGGAAGAATTTCTGCGCAGCCGGTAGAGGCGCTATGCCGAATATTGACGGTAATCTGATATAATGCTACACTTATACATATGTTGCAAGTCGGTATGGCGTTGACGGAGGGTTGCTATGAATATTTCGGATATTGCGAGGATGGCGGGGGTTTCCAAGGGCACCGTGTCCCGGGTGATCAATGACAGTCCGGAGGGTGTGTCTGAGGAAACCCGGAAGCGGATCAAAAAGATGATCGAGGATGTGGGATATATCCCAAACCGGGTGGCCGGAAGCATTACTCATGCCAGGACCGGAACCATTGGCATTATTATTCCGGATATTCAGAATTTTTTCTTTCCGCAGGTGGTGAAGGGAATAGAGGACTGTGCCAGAATCCATGGCTATACGGTTTTTCTGGGGAATTCCGAGTCGGATATCAAGAATGAAGAGCGGTATCTGAGAACCTTTATCGAGAAGCGGGTGGATGGCATTGTGTTGAATACCTGTGGAGAGATCACCGATAAAAAGCTTCTGAACTCTCTTGGGGTGAGCCGGATACCGATCGTGCTGATGGATCGAAAATCTGAAAGCTTTCCGAATGTGCCGGGGATATATGTGGATAACAGAAGCGCTGCCTGTGAGGGCGTAGGATATTTGCTTCGCAGCGGGCTGAAGCGGATTGCATATCTGGGCGGAAACGATCAGCTTTATACTTCCCGGGAGCGTTATCGGGGCTATGTGATGGCTTTGGAAAAGGCGGGTGTCCCGGTGGAGCCGGATCTTGTGCTGCACGGCGATTACAGTATTGCCTCGGGAATTGAAATGATAAACAGGCTTTCGAGCCGTCTGGGGGAGATCGACGGGATTTTTGCAGGGTCGGATATGACGGCGATCGGTGTGATCAAGGCACTGCGGGAACGAAATATTCGTGTGCCGGAGGATATTCAGGTATTGGGTTTTGACAATATAGAGATGAGCGATGTCCTGACACCTGCCCTGACGACCATGTCGCAGCCCATGTATGAGATCGGAAGTCATGCCATGCAGAAGCTGCTGGATATTTTTGATGAGAAAGAAGATTGTATGCAGAGCGAATATCTGCATGCTGTTTTGATCAGACGGGAGACTACCGGATAATGATAAAAATGATCGTTACGGATTTGGACGATACACTGTTGAGAAGGGATCGAAGTATTTCGGATTTTACGAAGGAGGTTTTTGCGGAGTGCCGCAAGAAGGGGATTCTGACGGCCTTTGCAACCGCGCGGGTGGCAGTTTCCGCCACAGAGGAGCTGGTGCCGCTTCCGGTGGATATCAGGATCGTTTCCAACGGCGCGATGGCGATTTGCGGAGAACGGGAACTGTATTTTAACGGAATCGAGGCGGAGGCGGCCAATCGTCTGATAACCCGATTGAAGCAAAGCGGCGCAAGTGATATTCTGGTGTCCTGCAGAAAGGAAGCTTTCTGGGAAAGTGACAGAATTGCAGGCTCCGCTGTTTTGCGCCGGGCGGTCTGGTGCGATTTTTCTAAACCTCTTACCCGGGCAGCGGATCAGATCTGTTTTATATTGTCGGATCAGGAAGCGGTACGGCAATTGAAGGAAGAATTTTTGGAGTACGCGTGGATCTCATACAGGGATGGCAGTCATGCGGCGGCACAGAAGGGCGTGTCAAAGTTATATGGAATAAAGAGAACAGCGGCGCTGTACGGAATAAAGCTGTCGGAGATTGCGGCGTTCGGGGATGACGCCGGGGACTGTGAGATGCTGACGCATTGTGGGATCGGCATCGCGGTAGATAATTCGGTTCCGGAGGCAAAGAAAGCGGCAAACCATGTAACTGCGTCCAATGAGGAGGACGGGGTTGCGCGTTTTATCCGGGATCGTTTGCTGCAGTGAAAAAGCGGTATACAGGAAAAACGTCTGTGATTATACAGGCGTTTTTTTGTGTTGACAAATATATCGGCAAATGATATATTTGATGTGCGATATGTCGGATGACGATATATTGAGCTTCGAGGAGGAGTGATGGCAATGGATAAGAATGTACCGTTGACGGAAGCATTGTTTTATATCCTTCTGTCTTTGCGAAAGCCCAATCACGGATACGGTATCATACAGGAGGTGGAGCGGCTTACGGGAGGGCGCGTGGTTCTTGGGCCGGGCACCCTGTACGGAGCCATACAGACCATGCTGGCCAAGGGCTGGATCCGCATCTTCAGCGAGGAGACGGACTCGCGCAGAAAGAAGGAATATGTGATTACGGAGACGGGAGGCAGGGTCTTTGCGGAGGAGAGAAGGCGGCTGGAGGAGCTGCTGGCTAACGCCGCGCTGATGGAGGAAGAGACGGGGAGGTATATCAGTGGTTAAGTTTCGGTTATATGTGAATAAGGACAGGGAAACGGCCTGGCTGAATGAGATGGTGAGAAGAGGCTATGCCATGGAGGGCTTTTTCGCGGGATTCTATCAGTTTGGCGTGTGCAGTTCGGGAGAGTATGTTTACCAGATTGACTTTACAGAAGGTTTTTTCAGGATTCCTTCCGATTACCGGGAGTTTATGGGGGAGGCGGGAGTGGAAATCATGGGGCTGTGGGGGCCATGGGTCTTTCTCCGGAAGAGGGCCGCGGAGGGGCCTTTTGAGCTGTATACGGATGTGGAGTCAACGATTGAGCATTATACAAGGATACGAAACCTGTTTAAGGTGGCGACGGCCGTGGAGATCGCCTGCCTGGTAATGGAGTTTCTGGCCGTTCTCAACGGCAGCTCGTGGGCAAGGGTATTTGCCTGCGTGATCGGCGCGATGGTGGTTGCGCTTATCCGGGAAGTGGTACGGCTGAACGAGTTCCTGGCGGAGTTGAAAAGCAGGTTGGGGGAAGAAAGCCGTATTGGCAGGCAAAGACGGCCCTCACGCTTTCTTGCTGCGGGAATGATTGCCAATGCCGTCGCTTTTATGATAGAGAATCCTGCCTGGCGCTTTCAGAAGTATTGTCTGGTGCTGGCGGCTGTTTTTCTGATCGGCGTGGGCGTGGTGCGGACCTGGATAAAAAGGGAATAGTCAACGCAAATGAAACATGATATGATAAGAGCATGAGGATTGCAATTGTTGAGGATGAACAGATTCATACCGAATACCTGGAGAAATGTCTGGGAGAATGGAGCGGGGAGCGGGGGATTCCGGTTCAGATTCGTTCCTTTCCCAGCGCGGAGAGCTTCCTGTTCTTCTGGGAGGAGAACAGAGATTTTGATATTTTGTTTGTGGATATTCAGATGAAGACCATGAACGGCATGGAGATGGCGGAGAAAATCCGCAGAAAGGACGGAAACATTGCCATTGTCTTTACCACGGGCGTAGCCGATTATATGGCGAAGGGCTACGAGGTGGAAGCCATGCACTATCTGCTGAAACCGGTGGATCGGGAAAAGATACACGGCTGTATGGATAAGCTGGTATCGCGTCGCAGAGAGGAGCTTTTTGTGACGGTGCACGGACGGGAAGAGGTCATGAAGCTGCCGGTGGAGCAGGTCACTTATGTGGAGGCCAGGGGACACGGCTGCGTGGCGGAAATTTATACCCGGACGGGAGAGACCCTGCAGCTGGAGGTGACGGAGAGTATAACGGTTCTGGAGAAGCTGCTTTTGCCCATTGGCTTTATCAGATGCCATCGGTCGTACCTTTGCAGGACGGGCAGCATTCATCAGATCGGCAGGACGGAGATCACGCTGGATAACGGCAGTGTGATTCCGGTGAGCAGGCGCCTGTACGGAGAGGTCAATCAGGCGTTTATCCGGCATTTTCAACGTTCGGATATGGGATAAACGTCGGCGGACGCAGGCAATGTGGGAAATACGCTCCGGCATGGGGGACTGATATGGTATTTTTTGTTTTGGCGGCGGCATTGGCGTTTACTGTCGCTGTTTTGGCATTGGTTTATAAAGCGCTTCAGATCATGGTGGATAAACGGATTCTGCACTATCAGAGCGACCTTCTGGAAAAGCACTGCGAGGAGGTACAGAATATGTATCGTCAGACCAGAGGCTGGCGTCATGACTATCACAATCACATTCAGGCCATGAAGGCTCATCTGGCCATGGGCCGACTGGCGGAGCTGGAGCGTTATCTGACCGATCTGGACGATGACTTGAGAACGGTGGATACCGTGGTCAAAACCGGAAATGTGATGATCGACGCGATTCTGAACAGTAAGTTGTCTCTGGCAAAGGCCAGGGGAATTGCCGTGGATGCGGAGGCCAGGGTGCCTGAAGATCTGAAGGGTTCTGTCTCGGAGGTGGAGCTGAGTATGATTATCGGCAATCTGCTGGATAATTCCATGGAGGCCTGCATGAAGGCGGCGGATCCGTCCCAAAGGTTTATTCGGGTTTATATTGACGTACTGAAAGGGCAGCTGTACGTTTATGTGATGAATTCGGTGGGGGAAAAGCTCAGGAAAACCGGCGCCGGATATGCGTCCACCAAGAGCAGCGAGGGCCACGGCTTCGGGCTGATGCGTATTGACAGAGTGGTAAACCGATATCACGGTTATCTGGAGCGGCAGGATGAGGAGGGTGTGTTTGTCACGGAGATCATGCTGCCTCTGGCGTCGTGAGGATATGACGAACGGAAATTCGGGACTTGAATACCTGCATATCTGTTGACGGCATATGCCGTTCGTGCACGAGATTAACCGCTCGTGCTTTTTTTTGTGTGATTGCGGAGCAATTATGATAAGATGACCTTATTGCCGGCAGGAAACGGCCGGATGGAGGAGGAAAAAGGATATGGAAAAGGGAAAAGAGGCTTTCGAGCCAAAGCATTATTCCATCGGAAGCGACATCCTGTTTTTTGTGCGCTTTTACCGGCAGCAGGAGCCCATGGTGCTGGCATTCTGCGGGACGGAGATTCTGCTCAGCGCATTGCTGCCGCTGTTTCTGATTTATCTGCCCAAGCTTACCGTCGATCTGGTGGAGGGCCGGGCCGGGATGGAGCGGCTGTTCCTGGCGCTTGGAGGCTTTACGGTGTTGCTGATGCTTTTGGACGGCTTAAAAAGCGCTGTCAGCGCCGGCAAGTATAACCTGTACAATACTCAGAGAGGAAATCTGCTTGGGCTCTTTTTTCTGAAGAGCCTGCGGATCAGGTATGAGTACGCGGAGTCCGGCAGCGTCCGGAAGCTGTATGGGAAGGCGTTGAATACTGTTGACGGCGGTGACTGGTGCGCTTCCTCCAGGATGGTGACGGAGACATGCGGCCTGTTGATTAACATTTTAAGCTTTTTTCTGTATTCCACGGTGATCGGCAGTCTGAGCCTGGGGGTGCTGGCAGTACTTCTGGCGTTATCGGTGGTGAACTATCTGCTCAGCATGAGCCATATCAGATATGAGGAGTCTCTTCGGGAGGAGAACGCCTTGGCCAACAAGCATTATTACTGTGTGCAGAATGCAATGGGGGATATGGGAGCGGCCAAGGATATCCGTATCTTCGGTATGCAGCATTGGCTCCTGGGGCTGCGGGATGTGGCATTGAAGGAGCTGGACGGCGTGACGCTGAAATCCCGCCGCAGGAATTCCTTTTATGAAAAGATCGGGTATCTCCTTTCCGCAGGACGGGATCTGGGGGCCTATGCCTGGCTTTTATATCAGACTGCCGGGGGAAAGCTGAGCGCGGGTGAATTTGTGCTGTACTTCGGAGCCGTCACAGGCTTTTCCGGCTTTGTCACGGGGATCATGGGATCTTTGGCAGCCCTGCGCGGCGCGGCCAACGGCACGGACTATACCAGGGCTTATCTGGATCTGCCGGAGGAAGATCTGAGCAGCGGAACCCGTCACATCGAAGAATTGCGGTTTCCTCCCGAAATCGAGTTTCGGAATGTCTGCTTTTCTTATAAAAACGGGGAGGAAAACGATGAACAGGGAACAGGTGAAAAGGAGATTTTCCATGATCTGAACCTGACGATCCGTTCTGGGGAGCGGATTGCCCTGGTAGGGGTCAATGGCGCCGGAAAAACTACCTTTGTAAAGCTGTTGTGCGGAATCTATGAACCGGATGCGGGGCAGATTCTGATCAACGGAATTGACAGAAATGAATTTCCCAGGACGGAGGTGTATCAGCTGTTTTCCGCAATCTTTCAGGAGCAGATGATTCTTCCCTTTACCGTGGGCGAAAATCTGGCGCTGAAGCGGGCGGATGAGGTAGACGAGAAAAGAGCATGGGCGGCGTTGGAAAGGGCCGGTTTAAAAGAGACCTTCCAGGACAGGAAAATCGGTATTAAAACCTATATGACGAAGACCATGATGGAGGACGGCGTGGAGCTGTCCGGAGGCCAGCAGCAGCGTTTTCTGCTGGCCAGGGCCCTGTATAAGGATGCGCCGGTGCTGGTGCTGGATGAACCCACTGCGGCGTTGGATCCCATTGCGGAGAGTGAGGTTTACGAGCAATACGACCGGTACAGCTCCGGGAAAACGGCGGTTTTTATTTCCCACAGACTGGCCAGTACCCGGTTTTCCGACCGGATTGTTCTGATTGAAAACGGAAGGATTCTGGAGACCGGAACCCATGAGGAACTGATGCGGGCCGGCGGAGTGTATGCGGAAATGTTTGAAATACAGAGCAGTTATTACAGGGAAGGAGCAGACGAGGATGAACACTGATCTGACAGGTAAGCTTCCGCTTCGGGAGCATGTAGGAAATATCAGAAAAGTGCTGAAGTTTGTGCGGAGCATGGATAAGAATTATTTCCGGATTGTCTGTGTCACACATGTGCTGGATATCGGGGTTCCCTATGTGGAGCTGCTGCTTTCGGCATACATTCTGGATGCCATCGGTGCGCACAGAAGCTTTCGGGAAATGATGACTGTTGTTTTCTGCTGTATTGCAGTGATTCTTGCCATGCGGTTTGTAGCCAGCACCATCCGTAACCGGATGGAGGTTCGCAGGCAGCATATGTATTATCTGTATTCCGGCGTGGTTCAGGCACGCATGCTGAATATGGATTTTTCCCGTATTGACAGCCCAGAGGTGAAGAAGCTGAAGGATCGGATCCGCGTGGATAACAACTGGGGGGCCGGGGTCAATTCGGTCATCTGGAACGGAAACAATATCCTATATCATCTGCTTGATATGGTGGGGGCAGTCGTCCTGGGGGCTCCGGTGGTGGTTTATCTGATCCGGTCAGGGAGCGTTGCCGCCTGGCTGATGCTGGCAGGGGTTCTTGTCCTTTCGGCATGGAGTCTGCGGATGCAGGTTCGTTTTAAAAAGCTGACGGATGCTTATCGGTATACGGAGCTGAAGACGGTTGAGGAGAAGGAGGACGGATTCAGCTTTTGCTGGCCGTTTGCATTCGGAGACGGTTTCAGCTATAAAAACGGGAAAGACATTCGTATCTACGGAAGCTACGAGCTGATGAAGCGCTGGACGACGGAAGTTCTGAGACATAAGGGATTTCGCTCACTGCTTTTAAAGGGGGCCTGGGGGGATGCCGGAGACAGCTTTTTTGGCAGCATGGCATACAGTGCCGTAAACGGAGCGTCCTATTTGATCGTGGCAATCATCGCCCTGGCCGGGACCATAACGGTGGGTAATGTGATCCGCTTTGCCGGATGTCTGAGCAGATTACTTCATTCCCTGAAGGGGTTAATCGACAATCTCACCTACCTGGCACTGGCGGCCAGAAAGCAGCTGAGCACTCTGGCGCTGATCGGGCTGGAGGACGAGATGTACAAGGGGAAGCTTCCCGTAGAGAAACGCAGAGACAACAAATACCAGATTGAGTTCAGGAATGTATCCTTCCGGTATCCCGGGTCGGAACGATACGCGCTGAAGAACTTTTCGTTAAAGCTTACCATCGGAGAAAAGCTTGCCATCGTAGGCATGAACGGCTCGGGAAAGACCACAATGATCAAGCTGCTGTGCAGGCTGTATGACCCGGAGGAAGGGGAGATTCTGTTAAACGGTGTGGATATACGGAAATTCAGGCAGGATGAGTACAGCAGGCTGTTTTCCGTGGTATTTCAGGATTATAAGCTGTTTCCCTTCCGGCTGGCGGAGAATGTGGCCGTAGATCTGGATTATGACGGCGGTTATGTGAAGAAATGCCTTGAGGATGCGGATTTCGGGGAGAGACTGTCTTGTCTGGAGAAGGGAATCCATACCTGGCTGTACAAGGATTACGACGACAGCGGTGTGGAGATTTCGGGCGGCGAGGCGCAGAAGGTGGCCATCGCCCGGGCAATTTACAAGGACGCGCCTTTCATTCTCCTGGATGAGCCCACGGCGGCGCTGGATCCCATTGCGGAATACGAGATTTATACGAATTTTGACCGCATTGTGGGAACGAAGACAGCCATTTATATTTCCCATCGGCTCTCATCCTGCAGGTTCTGTGAGAAGATCGCAGTGTTTCATGAGGGAGAGCTGGCGCAGCTGGGAAGCCACGAGGAACTGCTTGCCGACAGGGAGGGGAAGTATTTTCAGCTGTGGAGCGCCCAGGCCCGGTATTACAGGGACAACGGCATCGAGGTTGCGGGTGTGCGGTGCTGAGAAAGCACTGTATCGCGTATGAAAACGACATTTTACCTCCTTTACATTGCCATGTGGAAGAAGCTATAATAAGAGGGCTGGTTTCGAAATGGAAAGCTGAAAAAACAGGAAAGCGAGGACATGTGTAATGGACGTAAAGGAGCAGATCAAAAAAGCGGTGGAAAAGATCTCCAAGGACAAAGGGCTTCAGGAGCAGTTTAAGAGGGAGCCGGTGAAGGCGTTGGAGAACGTTCTGGGAGTGGATTTGCCCGATGAGATCATCGACCAGGTGGTTCAGGGCGTCAAGGCAAAGCTCACCGCTGATAAGGCATCCGATGCGCTGGGAAAATTGAAGGATCTTTTTGACTGAAAAAAACAGCGCGGCAATCACTAAAGTATTTCCCTCCTTTGCCGATAAACTTAATATAGGTCAGCAGACAAAATGACCAGAGTGAGGAAAGGAGGGATCCTTGATGCGTATTGAAGCATATTCTCAGGTACAGCAGGTGTATCAGACCAAGAAGGTCAGCCAGGCACAGAAGGCATCCGGCGCGGCGCGTGCGGATCAGGTGCAGATCAGCAGTCTCGGAAAGGATTTCCAGACGGCGAAGGCGGCGGTTGCAGGGAGCCCTGATATCAGGGAGGAACTGACGGCCTCTGTCAAGGCACAGGTGAACAACGGAACCTACAGTGTCGATAATGCGACTTTTGCGGCAAAGCTTTTACAGAAGTATGAGGAAATGAGGTAGGAAGTCCCGTGGCAAGCTTAATGGAAAACCTGATAGAGGTGCTTGAACAGGAAAGCAATGAATATGAGGGACTTCTGAGCCTGTCTCAGAAAAAAACAACGATTATCGTGGGAGGTAATCTGGAAGAACTACAAAAAATCACGGATGATGAACAGGAATTGGTAAGCAGGATTTCCCATTTGGAAAAGAAGAGGACAGAAACCACTGCGGATATCGCCAATGTGTTAAACAAGGATGTGAAAAGCTTAAAGCTTGTGAATCTGATCGAAATGCTGGCGGCAAGACCGGCAGAGCAGCAGAAGCTTGCGGACGCCCATGACAGACTTCAGGTGTCGGTGCGGGAGCTGCAGCGGATCAACGAGCAGAACAGGGAACTTTTGGCGAATGCACTTGAGATGGTGGAGTTCGAAATGAATCTGTTGCAGGCATCAAAGGCTGCACCGGAGATGGCGAACTATACGAAGGGAGCATACAGCACCGGTGAGACCATGGGTGTTTTCAGCAGAGGCTTTGATGCCAAACAATAGCAGAGGTGATAGCTATGTCTTTAATGGGAAGCTTATATATCGGATCATCTGGATTACAGACAAGTCAGAATGCGCTGAATACCACAGCGCATAATCTTTCTAATATAGACACCGTGGGGTACACAAGGCAGCAGGTTCAGCTGTCCGACAGGCGTTATGTAACGCTCTCTGTAGATCCCAAAGCTGTTAACAACAAACAGACAGGTCTGGGTGTCGTTTATTCCCGTGTAAAACAGATCAGAGATAGTTTTTTGGATAAGACATACCGCAAGGAATCGGGCCGCAGTATGTTTTATCAGGTGTCCACAGAAGTTATGGAGGAGGTGGAGAGCCAGCTGGGCGAAATGAACGGCGAGGCGTTCCAGACCACCATCACCGATTTCTGGACGTCCATTCAGGAGCTGGCGAAGGATCCGGCGAGTTCCGTGACGCAGGGGCTGCTGGTACAGAGAGCCTCCGAGTTTGTAGAGCGTGCGGGCGCGGTTTATGAGGGGCTTTGCTCCTATCAGGATAATCTGAATATTCAGATCAGGAAGCAGGTTGAAAAAATCAACGACTACGGGGATAAGCTGCTTTATCTGAACGACAAGATCAGAGCCATCGAGGCGGGAGGCATCGAACATGCCAACGACCTGCGGGATGCCAGAAACCAGATTCTGGACGAATTGTCCCAGATGGCCAGCATTACATACGCGGAAGATATGTACGGAAGCGTGTCCGTTCAGATAGAGGGCGTAGATTTTGTCAAGGACGGCACCTGCTATGAGATAGGTCTTTACACAGACCCCAACACAGGATTTTACACTCCTTTCTGGCCGATCAACGCAAATTATCGTGTCCTGGCTGACGGAACGAAGGAGTACAATATAGACGGAGCAGAGGTCTTCAACCTGAACAGGGAGATCTCCACGGATTTGAATACGGATATCGGCGGCCTGAAGGCAATGCTCCATGCGAGAGGGGATCACAGGGCGGACTACTCCGATATTGAAAAGGATTACGACAGCGTATCTCAGTCGGTGGTTATGAACATTCAGGCGGAATTTGACCAGCTGATCCACAATGTGGTAACCAAGGTGAACGAGATACTGGCAAAGGCCGCGGGAGTTCAGGATGGCGATATTACGCTGGCTGACGGCAGCACCCTGAATGGTGTCAAGTTTGCGTTTGACGATCCCGACGGATATATGCACAGGCCGGACGGCAGTCCCATTCAGATGTTTGGAAAGGTTGCCACCGAAGGATACCGGAAGGTGTCCGGGACGGTGACCTACACAGAGACCTACACGGATGACGACGGAAATACGCAGACGAGGCAGACCACAAAAACAGGAGATTTCTGGGTCTACAACGAAGAGAACCTGGAGGAGACGGAAAGCCTGTATTCCATTAAAAACCTGCAGATCGATCAGGAGCTGATGCAGAGACCTGCAATGCTGGGCTTCCGGCTGCCGGACGGCTCGGAAGATAAGGCCACGGCGGAGGCGCTGAAGGCGGCGTTTACGGAAGAGTCCTACACGCTGAACCCGAATGTGAAAAAGAAGACCACGTTTGTGGATTACTATACGGATCTGGTGTCACAGGTATCCAATTCCGGCTATGCCTTCCGCAGTATTTACCAGAATCAGGAGAGCACAGTGGAAGCGGTTCACTCCGCAAGGGAGCAGGTGATTGGAGTGTCGTCGGACGAGGAACTGTCAAATATGATCAAGTTCCAGAACGCGTATAATGCGTCCAGCCGCTATATTAATGTAATCAGCGAGATGCTGGAGCATATTATCACGACACTCGGACATTAATTTTTAAAAGAAACGGCGGGAGGAGATAAAGATGCCCTCACAATTTTTTGGACTGACGATTGCATATACAGGTCTGCTGGCCAGCAACGCCGCGTTGAACACTACATCCAACAACATCGCAAATGTACAGACGGAAGGCTACAGCAGACAGAAGGTCAACCAGCAGGCGGCGGGTGCGCTCAGGGTGTTTCAGACCTTTGGCTGCGCCGGAGCCGGTGTGGAGACGCTTGCCATTGAACGTGTCAGAGACGAATTTTATGACGGAAGATATTGGGATAACAACGCGAAGGTAGGCGAGTATACCCAGAAGCAGTACTACATGACCCAGATCGAGGCATATTTTGACGATAACGGAAAAAATGCAGGGTTTAAGACGGTATTTGACAACCTGATGATCACCGGTATGCAGGAGCTGTTAAAAACCCCTGACGATGCCGCGGCAAAAACGCAGTTTGTGGGTTATGCGGGAGCGCTGGCAGAGTATTTTAACGGTCTGGCAGGCAATCTGGAGAAACTGCAGAAGGATGTAAACCAGGAAATCAAGCTGAAAGTAGATGAGATGAATTCCCTGGCTTCAGAGATCGCAACCCTGAACAAACAGATTAACACCATTGAACTCAGCGGCACAAAAGCGAATGAGCTTCGGGACAGAAGAACACTGCTCATCGACCAGCTCTCTCAGATTGTGGATGTGGACGTGACGGAGACTCCCATTATAGATGCAAATAATCCGGACAGGGAGACCGGGGCTAACCGTTTTATGATTAAGATTGCCGGCGGGCAGATTTTGGTGGACGGCAGCGAGTATAACGGCCTGGAGTGTGTGGCCAGAACCAGTTATGAGAAGGTGAACCAGACCGATATCGACGGGCTGTATGACGTGTACTGGGAGAACGGTCAGAAATTCAACCTGTATAATGCCGCCATGGGCGGAGCGCTGAAGGGCTTGGTGGAATTGCGGGACGGCAACAACGGCGAGAATTTTGTGGGTGAGGTGACAGAGCTTGGAAAGGATCCGAACACCGGAAACGACACGGTTACGATTCAGGTCGGCAAAGACTATCTGAAAGATCTGAACAAGTGTAATCTGTCGGACAAGGGCGGAGTCATCAATCTGGGCAATCAGGAATTTTATTATGATTCCTGGAACTGTGAAATCAGCTTTAATGCTGCCGGAGAGCCGGAATATTCCTATACCTTTGTGCTCTCGGATCAGCAGAAGAATCCGAAGCCGGTGACCAGCGACAGAATGGGGAAGACGGCTACCATAGGCACCAGCCTTTCTTATCAGGGCGTACCTTATTATATGAAGCAGATGAACGAGTGGGCCAGGACTTTTTCCCAGAAGTTCAATGATATCCTGACTTCCGGCTATGATTCCAATGGAAATGAGGGTATTAAAATGTTTACCGGAAAACACGCCTCCGACGAGGGACAATATGAGTTCCCGGATGGTTTCCGGTATGACAGCGACTATGTGAATCGTGTGGTGGAGGCCAATAAGGCAAAGTATAAAGAAGACAACGAGAATACTACTGTGAAAGATTTTGTGGATCAGTATATGATCGATAATCCTGCCGCAACACAGGAAGAGGTGGAGAAGGCGCTGGATGAGTTCGTTGAGCGGGAAGTTTGGCTCAGCCTGAAAATCGACGTGAATGTCAGCGATGACAGCTATTATCGCATGACGGCAATGAACTTTGATATTCTTTCCGCCATGGAAATCGATCCTTCCAGGCTTGCCAACAGATATGACAAGGGAGAAGGCGTGGAACAGAACGATCTGCTGGAGGATATCAGGGATCTTGCGACGGACAAGACAAGGATGAGCTTCCGGGGCTCCTCGGCCACCGAGTTCCTGCAGTGTATTCTTTCGGACGTGGCGCTGAATTCCCAGCGTGCCAATACCTTTTACGGCAGTTTCCGGGATATCGCGGGCACCATTGACACCCAGAGAATTTCCATTTCGGGCGTGGATGAGGACGAGGAAGCGGTTAATCTGGTAAAATACCAGAACGGCTATAACCTGGCTTCCAAGATGATCCAGACCCTGACCGAGATCTATGACAAGCTGATTCTGGAGACGGGAGTCTGATAGCGGAAAGAGTTCAGCGCAGAATAAAGTGTCCGGTTTATGGGACAAGGAAAAGGCTTTGAAGCTGAGGGGAAAAGCGCTTTTAAAAGTAAGCGGCGTCTTCCGAAAATAAACAGGATGTCCGACTTAGCGGACAGGGGGTATGGATATATGAGAATTACAAATAAGATCATGCAGAAAAATAATTTGTCCAACATCAACACGAACAAGATTTATAAGGACAAATTGAGTACGCAGATGTCTACACAGAAAAAGATCAATCGTCCCTCCGATGACCCGGTCATTGCGATTCGTGCCTTGCGGCTGCGCAGCAATGTGACGGAGATCACGCAGTATTACAGCAAGAATATTCCGGATGCAAACAGCTGGATTGATGTCACCGAGGATGCGCTGAAAACCCTGTCGAATGTTGTGACGGGTATGATCAATCAGTGCAACAAGGGTGCCGCCGGATATTTGAAGACCGAGGATCGGCAGATTGCGCTGGAGCAGCTGAAAGCGCTGGGGGAGGAGGTCTACAGCACCGGTGATGCGGACTATGCAGGCAGGTATGTGTTTACCGGATACCGTACGGATACTTCCCTGAGCTTCGGAAAGGCGGAGAACACCAACTACAGCATCACGGAGCAGTTGACCAGCAGTGCCATAGATTCCGTGACAAAGGTGATTATTCCGGAGCATAACGGAAAGGATCTTTTGGATCTGAATTCCTCCAATTACATGGATGCGGATATGCAGGCCATTGACGACGAAGAGATCTCTACCGTTGAGGTGCACCGCATCAGACTTGCCTACGGAAGCTGCTCTGATTACAGTACAGTAGATGGTACTAAGTATCCGGATGTAAGCCCCAAGATAACATATACGGATGCCAACGGACAGAAGCAGACCTGGGGAGGTTTTAAAAATCCGGCCGACCCCGCTTCAACAGGAGATATCCAGCTGGTACATTCCTATGAGGATCCCTATGCGGTTGTAAGCAATGATCCAGATGCCATTGTCTATGTGCCGGAGACCGGTGAGATTTTCCTGGGGGAAAATCGTTACAAAACGTTGATGGGAACCAAGGACGACGATACCACCGTGGGGAACGAGGCAGAGATCCAGGTCACTTATGAAAAGTCTTCCTGGCAGAAGGGCGATCTGCGGCCCGAACACTATTTTTACTGTGAATCCTCGCCCAGAACAGAGGAATCTACCCTCTATAACAAAACATATCTGAGCGGAAATGCGGAGCGCCAGGATATTGAGTACGATGTTGGGTTTAATCAGACCATCCGTGTGAATTCCACCGCGGATCAATGCTTTCAGCATGGCATAGGCAGAGAAGTGGACGACCTGGTGAACGCCATGAAGGATGTGCAGGAGCTGGAGGGAATCAAGGCCAATCTGGATAAGCTGTTGGAGAGTGCGGTAGAGGGAAGCAATGAGGAGGCTGTTCTGAAAAAGCAGCTGAAGGCCACCGAGAAGGCGCTGACCTTTGCGAAAGACAAGGAGCAGAGGCTGTTTGAGCGGGGTATTACCACCTTCCAGGGATACCTGGACGACGCCAATCTCTGCATTACGGAGTGCGGTACCAGAAGTAAGAAGCTGGAACTGGTGGAAAACCGTACCCAGAATCAAAAAACCACCTTTGAGACGCTGAAGAGCCAGAATGAGGATATCGACATTACGGAGGTAATGATCTACCTTTCCAGCGCGGAACTGACCTATCAGGCTGCTCTTATGGCCACGGGAAAGGTGAGCCAGACCACACTGCTGAACTTTATATAAGCGGGATGTAAGGACTGGAAAGCTGCTTCCAACTATTGACTGGTATACGCGCCAAAGCGCGCAAGAGGTATAAAAATGAAGGTTACTACAAAGATATTCGGAGAAATCGAAATCGAAGACGAAAAGATTATCACCTTTGAGAACGGGATCATCGGCTTTCCGGAGCTGAGGCGGTTTGCACTGCTTCATGACGAGGAGAAGGGCACGGATGTGGGGATCCGTTTTCTGCAGTCGCTGGATGAGCCCGGTTTTGCCATGCCTGTGATGGATCCGCTGATTGTAAAGCCGGACTATGACCCGGAGGTGAACGACGAACTGCTTTCCGCCGCAGGAAATGTAACTGCGGACAATATACTGGTGCTGGTGACGGCTACGATTCCCGGTGATCTGACCGGAATGAGCGTCAATCTGCAGGGCCCCTTTGTCATCAACGTGGAAGAGCACAAGGCGTGCCAGGTCATCGTGGAGAACGGGGATTATCCCGTGAAGTTCCCGGTTTATGAGATCCTGCAGTCCCGAAAGGCAGGTGAGTAGGATGCTGGCATTGTCAAGAAAAAAGAGCGAGGCAATCGTTATCAACAACAATATTGAGGTCACGATCCTTGAGGTGAAGGGCGATCAGGTAAAGATAGGCATTACCGCGCCAAGGGAGGTGCCTGTTTACCGCAAGGAAGTATATGAGCAGATTCAGAACGCCAACAGGGAGGCGGTCAGCCTGGAGGGAATGGAGGCACTGAAAACTCTTTCCCAGTCGTTAAAGCGATAAGAGATTGCGGCGCGGCAGCGCACTGTACAGGGGAGCGGAAAAATTTGTGCTCCCCTGTTAATTTTTCCACCGGAGTTTCCGATAAAAAATGTAAATACATATGCAAATGCAGATGATACATATGCGTATGTAGAAGGAACGAAAATGTAGAAATGGATTTCGCACGGAGGTGGGTAAAATGGGAATTGAACCGATTTCAAGCATGATGACAGTACAGGCACAGGGAAGTGCGGTACAGAAAACCCAGGCGCCGGTACAGGCAGAAAAGCCCGAAAGCGCAGACAGCAGCGTACAGGCGGCTGAGAAGGTGGATCAGACTACAAGTATTGTGGAAAACGCCCGGGAAAAGGGGAAGTCGGAAAACGGCGAACAGCAGGGGAAGGAACAACAGGCTTCCAACGAGCAGGTTCGCAAGGCGGTGGAACAGCTGAACAAGAACATGGCAAATTCTGAGGCGGTGTTCGGGATTCATGAGGGGACAAACCGCGTGACAATCAAGATTGTAGACAAGAGTACCAAGGAAGTGATCCGAGAGCTTCCGCCTGAGAAGACGCTGGATATGATAGCCAGAGTCTGGGATATGGCAGGCATTCTTGTTGACGAAAAGAGATAGGAGGATGGAATTATGGCCATGAGATTGAGCGGACTGATGTCCGGAATGGATACGGAGAGTATCATACAGCAGCTTGTGGAGGCGAAAAGGACAAAGGTCGATAATGCCAAGAGGGAACAGACCAAGCTGGAATGGAAGCAGGATATATGGAAGGATCTGAATAAGAAGCTGAAGAACCTGCAGTCCAAATATCTGGATAATATGCGTTTTACCTCCGCTTACAGCAAGAAGACCACAAAGGTTTCCAACAGCAACGCGGTGAGCGTGATTACCGGAGAAAACGCGGTGAACGGCGTACAGGAGCTGGAGATCAAACAGCTTGCAAAGACGGCGTATCTGACCAGCGGAAAGGTTTCCAGACGTCCGGAGCTGGGCAATGAAAAGGTAAGCGCCCTGACTACCATGGGCGACCTGATGACCTTTGAAAAGGACGGCGAGGGCAATGAAATTCCCAAGAGCCTGACGCTGACCATGGGCGACGGCTCCAAGAAAGAGATTGAGCTGACTTCCCAGACCACCATTTCCGATATGCTGACCACGCTGAAGGATCAGGGGCTGAACGCAAACTTCGATGCAAACCAGCAGAGATTCTATATCAGTGCAAAGGAATCCGGCGCAGACGGTAACTTCTCGTTCAGCGGGGATGCGGATGTGCTGGGCGCTTTGGGTCTGGCAGAGGCTCCTGCCGGTACTTCCGAGGAAGACAGCATGAAGTATGCCACCTATACAAAGGGACAGGATGCACGCATCATGCTCAACGGTGCTCTGTATGAGAGCAAGGATAATGTATTTGAGATAAACGGTCTGACCTTTACCGCCCTGAGCGAGACGAACGGCGAGAAGGTTACTGTGACCACTCAGCAGGATACCGATGGAATTTATGATATGATCAAGGGCTTCCTGAAGGAGTACAACTCCATCATCAATGAGATGGATAAGCTGTACAACGCGGAGTCCGCAAGGGGCTATGAACCTTTGACAGACGCGGAAAAGGATGCAATGTCCGAGTCTGAAGTGGAGAAGTACGAGCAGAAGATCAAGGACTCCCTGCTTCGCAGAGACAGCTCGATCAGCAACCTCAGTTCTGAATTGAAGAAGGTTATGCTGAGCGGCGTAGAGGTCGACGGCGAGATGATGTATCTTTCCAACTTCGGAATAGAGACCATGAACTATTTCCTCGCCCCGGACAATGAGAGAAACGCTTATCATATCAACGGTGACCCGGATGATCCGAACAGCTCGACAAATCCTGACAAGCTCAAGGGATTGATCGCGTCGGATCCGGATAAGGTGATCTCCTTCTTCACGAAGCTGTCCCAGAATCTCTATACGACGATGAACGAGAACTCCAAATCCATAGAGGGCTACAGAAGCTTCGGCAGTTTCTATGACGACAAGAAGATGAAGAGCGATTATGACAGCTATAAGACGAAGATCAAGGATCTGGAGAAAAAGCTGACAGAATACGAAGATAAGTGGTACGCGAAGTTTGCTGCCATGGAGACTGCCATGGCTAAGATGCAGAACAATGCCAGTGCGGTGACAAGCTTGTTGGGTGGTTGATGATAAACGGATTTATGATGAAGAAAGGCAGGATGCGGTAATGGCGTTACCCGGCGCATATTCACAGTACAACAACAGTAAGATTCTGACGGCTTCTCCGGCGGAGTTGACCTTGATGCTTTATGACGGAGCCATTAAATTCTGTAATATTGCCATTGTGGCGGTGGAACAGAAGGATATTGAAAAGGCGCATGTCAACATTACGAAGACAGAGCGCATTGTGGATTACTTCCGTCAGACACTGGATATGAGCTACCCCGTGGCGGAGGATTTTGAGAGAGTCTACTCTTATCTCGGCCGCAGGCTCGTGGAGGCCAATATTAAAAAGGATAAGGAGATCCTGGAGGAAGTGAACCAGCATCTCCGCTCCATGCGGGACACCTGGAAGGAAGTAATGCAGCACAGCAAACAGTAAAGGCGGAGTGACAAATGACCGAGAGCTATCTGAATATTTTGGAGGACAGTCTGCAAAGAAAACTACAGGTTATGGCAAAGATTCGGGAGTATAATCTTCGCCAGGAAGAAATTTTCCGTTCGGACAATGTGGGAATGGATAAGTTCGACGAGTATGTAGAGGAAAAGGGCGCCTTGATCGACGAGGTTACAGCGCTGGACAATGGGTTTGAAACGCTGTATAAGAAGGTTGCCGACGAACTGCAGGACGGCCGGGAAAAGTATGCGGATCAAATCAGGAGGCTTCAGGAGCTTGTAAGCCGTGTCACGGAAGAAAGTGTGGGCATCCAGGCGCAGGAGGCGCGCAATAAAAAGCTTGTGGAGGCTTATTTTCACAGGCAGAAGGCTGATATCGGCCAAAACCGTCGGAATTCCCAGGCTGCATATGACTATTACAAGAACATGAACCAGTCCAATGTGGTTGCGCCACAGTTTATGGATAACAAACAATAGTTTTATTTTTAATAGGATTGACAATCAAGGAGGAAACCTGTATATTAATTTATACAGGTTTCTTTATGTCTGTTATTTATCTATGATTTCCGGCACTCTCTGCCACAATTACACAATTAAAAAACGGGCAGAGCATGCCCGAAATGAAAGGAGAAAGTAATATGACAGATTCTGAAAAACTGGATTACCTGGTCAATAAATTTGACTGGATTGCACAGGAGATAATAACTCTGAAGGAGGATGTTGGAACCCTGAAGCAGAAAATGGCAGTCCTCGAGCAGCAGGTTGCCAATCTCCGCATGTATCAGGAAAATGTGCTTGAACCGGGTCTTAAGAGGGTAGCGGAGGGACATCTGGATCTGAACAGGAAGCTCATTGAAGCATTGAAGACCTCCGAGGAGGAAGAGATGCTGTACCTTCGGGTAAATGTTCTGGAATGTGATATGGTGCGCGTAAAGGAAAAGCTTGCATTGGCTTAAAGGATAACCTGTGCGTCTTGCTGTGTGCCTGTTATAGAATGTATTTATCAATCCGATATAAGATACAGATTAGGAAAGTAAACCTTGGAGGAGCAGAGAAGCCGACCGGAAACATTCGAGGATGATCTTCAGATGGATATTTAATCTGCAAATATGATTCATGCAGCTGAACCTGCGAGAAGCAAAAGGAGTGGTTGTTAATATGAAAATATCGGAAGCGCAGAATATATATCGGGCACACAGACAGGAACTGATTGACCAGACCCGGAATCTGATCAGGCAGAGAGAGGAAGCACAGCATAAATACCATGCAACAGGCTCTGTTGAATTCTCGGAGCAGGCGGTAACCCTGCAGCTGTCTGTGGATGCCGTGAGAGAAAAATTTGAGGAGAACGAAAAGATACTGGATGAACTGGCGGAGCAGCATGCTCTGGCATGGAATGCCGAGGTGGCCCGGCAGCAGGCCGACACGGGAAGTGAACAGGCGGAGGAGTATGCAAAGCTGATGACGGTAGCAATGCGGATCTCACGAGGTGACATCGTGCCCTATAAGGATGAAAAGAAGCTCCTGGAGGCTTATCCCGATATGTATCAGGCGGCTAAGAGTGCTCAGATGCTGCATCAGCTGGATGAAAAGAGAAAGAAACACAAGTCGCTCTGGAAGGATGAGGAAGAGGGGCCGGAAGCGGTGGAATATGATCCCCAGGGCAAGGCGGATAACGCGGAGGTTATGGGGGATCTTCCGGAAATCAAGGCGGCGCCGGAGACCGGAGAGGGGTTATGATACTGAAAAATTTGATTAATAATTTGAAAATCCCCCTAAAGTAATCCGAAATCCCTCCGATATACTTATCAGGTAAAGCAAATGAACATTCATAAAACAGAATTGAGGTTCAGGCTTTCTGACAGATCAAGGGCAATACGCACAATTGTACGGAGACTGTCGTTACACCATTTATCGGGAAACTGGCAGGTGCGAGTCAGGGGAACGGTAACAAAAACATTGACCGCAAGGAAGCGGTAAAATATTCAAGGAGGAATATATTATGGTAGTACAGCACAATTTAACAGCTATGAACTCCAACAGAATGTTGGGTCTGACCACAGCAACTCAGGCTAAGTCAACTGAGAAACTCTCATCCGGTTACAAGATCAACAGAGCAGCAGACGATGCAGCAGGTCTGGCTATTTCCGAGAAGATGCGTAAGCAGATTCGTGGACTTACACAGGCTTCCGCAAACGCACAGGACGGTATCTCCGCAGTGCAGACCGCAGAAGGCGCCCTGACCGAAGTACATGACATGCTTCAGAGAATGAACGAGCTTGCAGTAAAGGCAGCTAACGGCACCAACTCCACATCTGACCGTACCGCCATTCAGGCCGAAATCGATCAGCTGACCACCGAACTTGACCGTGTTGCTGAGACAACCAAGTTCAACGAGACCTATCTGCTGAAGGGTGATTCAAGCGCTCCTCTGCAGGCAAGCTATTCCTATTCTACCTTTGGCACTGCTGCTGTTGCAAGCGCAACCTTCAGCACCGACAAGGCAACCGGATTGACCATGACTGTATCCGGCGCTACGGCTACTGTTACCAACATGGACGCACAGAATGATCTGGTTAAGGCACTGAAGTCAGCGGGCGTAAATCTGACGGCTTCCAGCACCTACGGAACGAACGGAACCAATGCAACCACCTACACCCTGACCCTGAACGGCGATGCGGCTAACAAGTATGATGTGGTGACCACTGCGGCTACCAGCGGCAAGTTTGAGATCCGCAGCAAGAACGGCGAAACTCTGCTGACGATTACGGCATCCGGCTACAATAAGAAGGCTACCGATAAGGGAGATGTAGCGGATACGGTTGCTTTCAATGCTACGAAGATCGGAGCAGCTTCCTGTACGAGTGCGCAGGCTGCATACTATGACAAAGACGGAAACAAGATTTCCGTAAATGATCTGGATAACTATTTTGCAACCTACTACACCGGCGCTACCGACACCGTTGGAGTTACCAGCGCGAAGGCAGATGCACCTAAGGTATATGATGCTGTTGGTAATGAGACCACGTTGAAGCAGAGCGAAGTTGCTACTGTTCGTGACAAGGTGGGCACGCTGGATGTAAGCCTGCATGTGGGTGCAGATGCAACCGCTAACAACCAGATCACCATGAACATTGAGTCCATGTCTGCAAAGGGACTTGGCGTGAACGGACTTCAGTTGGACGGCGATAATGATGCAAGGGCTCTGGAAGCAATCGAGAAGATCAAGGCTGCCATCACCAAGGTATCCGCACAGAGATCCGATCTGGGTGCTGTTCAGAACAGACTTGAGCACACCATCAACAACCTGGACAACGTAGTTGAGAATACTACCAGCGCAGAGAGCCAGATCCGTGATACCGATATGGCATCTGAGATGGTTAAGTACTCCAACAATAACATTCTGTCTCAGGCAGGCCAGGCAATGCTGGCTCAGGCTAATCAGTCCAACCAGGGCGTTCTGTCTCTGCTTGGTTAATCGTTTGGCCCATACAGCATAGCAAAGAGTAACTACCAGGGGCCCCGGCTTCGAAGCCGGGGCCTTTTTTCGATAATTTGTTTACGGAAAGGATTCCATTTTATGAATGACAAATCAGTCGTTTTATCCATTTCAATATTAATCTCCGGTCGTGAAGAAATGCGAAAATGCCTTGACTCCCTGACCCCTCTTATGGAAAAGGTTTCCTGCGAACTGATTCTTGTAGACACCGGGTGCAACGAGGAGCAGCTTGCCATTGCAAGAGAGTATACGGATCTTATTGTTCCCTTTACCTGGTGCAATGATTTTGCGGCTGCAAGGAATGCGGGACTTCAAAAGGCCAGAGGAGAATGGTTCCTGTATCTGGATGACGACGAGTGGTTTGAGGATCCTACGGAGATTGTGGACTTTTTCCTGAGCGGGGAATACAGGGATTATAATTGTGCCCGTTATTACCAGAGGAATTACACTTCAAGGGTTGGGGAGAAAAAACCTTATGTGGATAACGTGGTGTTGCGGATGGTGCGAATGATGCCGGACACCAGGTTTCACGGTATTATTCATGAGTTTCTGATTCCTACCTATGTGCCCATTAAAGATTTTGACACATGTGTGGAGCACTATGGATACATTTTTGACAATGATGCTGATAAATATAAACATGTGGAGCGGAATGCCAGCCTGCTGTGGAAGCAGTTGGAAGCGGAGCCTACCTGCCTGCGTTGGTATACTCAGCTGATCCAGGAGTACATAGGGATCGAGGAGTATGAGCGCGTTCTTGAGCTTTGTGAGAAGGCTTTTGGCGTTTATGACAGTTTTGAGACGGTGGATAATACTCAGATGCGTTCCGCCGGAGCGCTCTACAGCTATGCGGCATCCGCAAGCCTGCAAAAGTATGACTACAAGGAAGCGTTGCGATGGGCGCAAAAAGGAATTGAGGATAAACTGATCTATGACTGCGCCAAAGCACATCTGTATTTCTTGCAGGCGGTAGTCTATCAAAGGGAGGAAAATTATCAGGAGTGTCTGGAGGCATTTCTGAATTATATAAGAATTTACAGGGAGAAAGGGCAGGATAAGTATGCCATTGGAAATGAGACTTCCCTGATCAACAATACGGTGTTTCAGGAGATCCCCTTGATTCGTACTACTCTGAGGGGGCTGGTTTCGGCTGCCAAAGTACAAGACAAAGCGGCTTTGGAGGAATATTTTTACACCCTGGACTGGACGGACAAAAGGTTGTTCGGCCAGGAGGAGCTGGAGAAGGCGCTGTTGGAGTACGCCTGTGAGGAGCCCTGCGAATCCCTGACCAGGATGGTTAAAACCATGGGGGAGAGGGAGTATGGGATCCTGGAGCTTGCACCGGTGATGGCGGAACTGGAGCAGACCTGGCTGAAGGATAAGAAAGAAGAACTGGTGTGGAACCTGCGAAGGATGGCCGCACAGATTGGATGTGACCATCAGTATGTGCTGTCCTGCAGAATCCTTGTGTCGGAGAGGGATGGGCAAACAGAGGTGCTGGAGAAGGTGTACAAGAGCATCTTTGAGCATTGTGAGGCGATTTACAGAACAGATGCTGGTGTCTGGGAGATTGCAGAACGGAAAGGGGTCCCTCTGGAGAAGTATTTTTTGCAGTGTGACTTTAACCGTTGGAGAAGCGGAACGGAGGAGTGGATCGGTACTGCGCCGGAAGAAATGATTCGGATTTGGAAGCAGCGTGTCAGAGGTTGGCAGACTACAGAGGACATCCGGTATGAATACTTTTACATGAGATGCAGTGAGGCGCTGCTCTATCGGACGGCGGAGAAGCAAACGTCTCTGGAGGAACTGGAGGGATGCTTCAGGCGGCACGAAGAGCGCGTGCTGGGCTATTACCGGAAGTTGTTCCGGGAGGAGGTATTTGAAGGCTTGCCGGAGGCGCTGCCCCTGGAGGCTCAGTTGGCATTAAGACTGCGGGAGGTATGGCGGTACAGAGAGAGTGGGGATGAGAGAAGTGCGCTTGAGTGTCTGAGAAGGTGTGTCGGCTTTTACTCTGTATTGGAAAATACAGTGGGAGCTTATGCAAAGCTGTATAAAGAAATGTTGGAGAAGCAGAATAAAAGGGTGGAGGCAGAAAACGTAGAGCTTTTACAGTTGGTACATTCACTGAAAACCGTAGCCAAAAGATACATGGATGAGAAAAAATATCAGGAGGCACGCGGTATTCTGGAGCAGGTAGATCAGTGCATGCAGGGAGACAGCGAGGCCAGAGAACTGTTGCGGCAGATTGAGGAAAAAGGGAAATGAGGGCAGAAAAATGAGTACATTTATCACAGCGGAAATCGGTATCAATCATAACGGTGACATGCAGCTTGCAAAGCGTCTGATTGACGCGGCGGTGACGGCAGGATGCGACGCGGTAAAGTTCCAGAAGCGGACGGTGGATAAGGTTTATACCAGGGAATATCTGGACAGCCCCAGAAAAAGTCCCTGGGGAGATACTCAGAGGGCACAGAAGGAAGGGCTGGAGTTCGACAGGGAAGCGTATGATGAGATTGACAGATATTGCAGAGAAAAGGGAATAGAGTGGTATGCGTCCGCCTGGGATGTGGATTCCCAGAAGTTTTTAAGGCAGTATGACTGTAAATATAATAAGGTGGCTTCTGCCATGCTGACAAATGATGAATTGCTGAAAGAAATTGCCTCCGAGAGAAAGTATACCTTTGTGGCTACAGGGATGAGTACTTTGGAAGAAATTGATCATGCAGTGAGATTTTTTGAGGAAGCAGACTGCCCTTATGAGCTGATGCACTGTAACAGTACCTATCCCATGCCGGCGGAGGATGCGAATTTGAAGCTGATCAGGGTATTGGCGGAAACCTATCAGTGCAAGGTGGGCTACAGCGGACATGAAGAGGGAACTTTGGTCAGCGTCTGTGCTGTTGCGGCAGGCGCCACTTCGATTGAACGTCATATCACTCTGGATAAGACGATGTATGGCTCTGACCAGAAAGCCTCCATTGAACCCTATGAGTTGTGCAGGCTGGTAAAGGATATCCGTGATGCGGAAAAAATCATGGGAACCGGGGAAAAGATACTGACACCTGCAGAGGAAGAAATTAAAAGGAAACTCAGAGGCCAGGTATGATAGAATTGATTGTGTTTGACATTGACGGAGTGATAACTGACGGAACAGTGATCATTGACTCCGACGGGCGTGAGCAGAAGCAGATCAGCCTGAAGGATATTGACGCAATATTTGAACTTCACCGCAGGGGGTATAAACTTGCTGCGATCACCGGAGAGGACACAGAGATCGTAGGTTATTTTGAGAGGCGTTTTCCGTGGGAATACTTTTACCGTGGGAACAAGACAAAAAAGGAAACCATGCGGCTGATCGAGGAAAACACCGGTATTTCCAGGGAAAAGATCTGTTATGTGGGGGACGGAAAATATGATGTGGAGCCACTGACTTACGCAGGGCTTGGTCTGTGCCCTGCAAACGCCATAGACAGAGCGAAGCACGCGGCTGATATTATCCTGCAGAACGACGGCGGAAAAGGGTGTCTTTGGGAGATGGTTTCCATTCTGGAAAAGTATAATGATGTATGTGAACCTCATAATTACTTTTATCAAAGACTGGAAGAGCATGAGGATATCTTCAAGAAAATGGCTTCCGACCGGGGACTGATGGATATGGTGATGGGCATTGCGGAGGAGATTCTTGCTCTGCTTCGCAGGGAGGGACAGGTCTTTCTGTGTGGAAACGGAGGCAGTGCGGCGGATGCCCAGCATATTGCCACGGAATTTATCAGCCGGTTTTACAGGGAACGTCCGGCAATGAATGCGGAAGCATTGACCGTAAACACTTCCACCCTGACTGCCATCGGAAATGATTACAGCTATGAGCGGGTATTTGCCAGGCAGCTTGAGGCAAAAGCCAGGCCGGGAGATTTGTTGATCGGCATTTCTACCAGCGGACGATCCAAGAATGTGCTGGAGGCGCTGCGCTATGCAAAAAGGCAGGGTATAAAAACGGTTATGCTGATGGGGGAACATCAGGTGCCGGAACTGGAAGAACTGTGCGATTACATTGTAAAGGTGCCCTCCAGGGTTACGCCCCGGGTACAGGAGGCTCACATTTTTATCGGGCATACCATAGCGGAATATGTGGAATATAAGATGTTTGGAGAAGAGTTATGATAAAGCTGTCTGATTATATTTTTCGTTTTTTGAAAGAGAAGAGTGTAAAATATATCTTTATGCTGCCGGGGGGCGGAGCAATGCATTTGGATGATTCGGTGGGAAAATCCGGCATTGACTATGTTTGTACTCTGCATGAGCAGGCGGCTGCCGTAGCAGCGGAGGCATACGCACAGCACACAAACGAGATTGGAGTCTGCCTGACTACTTCGGGGCCGGGAGCTACCAATGCGATCACCGGAGTGACGGCGGGGTGGATCGATTCGACTCCCATGTTTATTCTTTCCGGACAGGCAAAGCGTTCCGATCTGATTGGCGATAGCGGGGTGAGGCAGACGGGTTCCCAGGAAGTGCAGATTATAGAGATGGTTAAGCCAATCACAAAGTATGCCGTTCAGGTGATGGAATCGGAGGAGATTCGTTATCATATGGAACGGGCATATTATGAGGCGACCAGTGGGAGGCCTGGGCCGGTATGGCTGTCGATCCCGCTGGACGTACAAGCAACAATGATAGATCCGGAGACACAGAAGGGTTTCGAACCGGAGACGCAGAATGTGTCCGGCCTTTCTGAGGCGGTAAAGAAGACATTGGAGTTATTGAAAGGTGCGGACAGGCCGGTGATACTGGCGGGGAACGGTATCAAGCTGGCAGGGGCCACACAGGATTTTTACAGATTGCTGGATATTTTGCCGGTTCCTGTGCTCACTACATGGAAAACAATTGATATGCTGGGAGAGGAAGATGAACTGTATGCGGGTCATCCGGGAGGAATGGGAGACAGAGGGGCCAATCTTATTTTACAGTCGGCAGATCTGTTGATCTGTGTGGGAAGCCGGTTAGATACGAGTCTTACTGCGTTTAACGAGCCACACTTTGGAATGTCGGCAAAAAAGATTATTGTTGATATTGATCCGAATGAGCTGAATCGCATGAAGCTGGAGCAGGTTGAAGTAAAGCTGGCTTGCGATGCGGGGGAATTTATCCGTGAACTTTCCAGGGCTGCAGGCGAGAATGCGGAATTGCAGGAGCGGAACGGAGTATGGAAGATATGGAATCGGCAGGGACATGAACTGCGCGGCAAATACCCGGTTGTCACAGAAGAGCATAAGAATGTTCAGGGAGTAGTCAGCGCATATTATTTTATTGATTTACTCTGCAAATACACAACCGCGGAAGATGTAATTGTCCCGGAAAGCTCCGGAGCCGCAGGGGAGATTACTTATCAGGCATTCAAACCAAAGCGCGGACAAAAAATGAAGAATGCTGCCGGGCTGGGCTCCATGGGATTTGGGCTTCCCTACGCTATCGGCGCATGTCTGGCCAACGGTGGAAGGAGAACGATCCTGATCAACGGTGACGGCGCCTTTCAGATGAATATTCAGGAGTTGGAAACATTGGCGCGGCTGAAGCTGCCCGTAAAAATATTTATCTGGAATAACCAGGGGTATGCCAGTATTCGTTCCATGCAGAATAACATTTTCGGCGGATTCCAGGTAGCCAGCGGAGAGAGCAGCGGGCTTACTCTGCCGGATACAGTGAGGGTTGCCGAGGCATACGGCCTCAGAACCTTTCGCATTTCGGATAACCGTCAGCTGGAGGAACAGATTGAAAGGATTTTAAATGCTGAGGGACCAATATTGTGTGAACTGCTTATTTCGCCAGATGAGACGGTTTCCCCCAGAACAAAAACAATCGTGCATGAGGACGGAACGTTGGAGTCGTATCCTCTTGAAAGAATGTGGCCGATTGTTGAGTAAATTTTTCCTGCTCTTATGGTTGGTGAAGAAACTGTCGATATAATAAATGTGTGATTGACAGCGCAAGGATGAGCGCACCCGGATCCGGGTATTTGCATGGAGGCAGAAATCAGGGAAGAGCAAAAAGGCCGCTATTGCAAGTTTAAGCTTGTGACAGCGGTTTTTTTATCTTATAGGATTAAAGTGTTTATTGACGCGCTGGTTCTAAGAGGTAATTATGTTTTGGCAAGGGAAGAATCCAAAGCATTCTTCTAATTGCCTCTTCGAGGCAATTTTTTAAGGAGGAACAGTCAGAATGGCAAAGGCAATACTGAAAACAGATGAGGAGAGGATCCAGAAAATTCTTGTCCAAGGCGAATTTGCTGAAGCAAAAAGACTGCTGCAGAAATGTACTGATATCCGTCCTGTCTACAGGAAAATATTTGAGGCGGCTATTGCGTTGGCAGAGGAGGAGTATGAGACAGCATGGGCGGCAATTTCGGAGGGACTGAAGTTGGATACCCGTAATTATGAATTATATGTGATGCTGGGTGATTATTATGCGTCAAAAAATCTTCATCAGGCATATCTGTGCTATGAAAATGCGTTGTTTTACTGCCATGATTCTCAGGACTGTGAACAGATAAAGTTACTGCTGAATGAGTTTTCAGCACAGGGTATTACTGTACCCAAAGCGGCTATCGTCATTCTATCCTATAATTTATTGGATATGACAAGAGATTGTGTTGAGAGCATTCGAAATACCACGCCGAAGGCCGCCCGGGAGATTATTGTAATTGATAATGCGTCCATGGATGACAGTGTGGAGTGGCTGAAGGGCCAGAAGGATATCAAGCTGCTGTGTAATGGAGAAAACAAGGGGTTTCCGGCGGCGTGTAATCAAGGGATTGACCTTGCGGATGCTGAATCAGACATTTTTCTGCTGAATAACGATACCGTATTGATGGATAATGCTCTTTTTTGGCTGCGTATGGGCTTGTATGAGAGTGAAGAAGTGGGAAGCGTGGGAAGTGTAACGAACCACATGTCAAATTTTCAGACAGTTGTGGACGACGGAAAAACCGAGAAAGAATATCGAGAATTTGCCGTAAAAAATAATGTTCCAATGAAATACCCCTATCAAAATAAAATGTATTTGACGGGTTTTGCTCTTTTGCTGAAGAGAGAAGTACTCAACAAGGTTGGCTTGTTGGATGAGAGGTTTTTTCCCGGGAATTTTGAGGATAACGATCTTTGTCTGCGTATTAATCTTGCAGGGTTTCGGAATGTGCTGTGTAAGAACAGTTTTATTATTCATTGGGGAAGCAGCTCTTTTAAAAAAGAACCTGAAAAGTTCCAAAATGTTCTAGATATCAATCAAAGAAAATTTTTTGAAAAGTGGTCAACAATTGGTCTGGATCCGGCAGGCTACTGGAATATTCGGCTGGATCTGGTCTCCATGCTGGAAAAAAAGAGCGACATATCCGACGATACGATTTTAGTGGTCGGGACGGGATGTGGTTCTCTTTTGGGTTGTCTGAAAGAACGTTTTCCGGATTCAAGGGTATATGGTATGGAACAACACCAGTATATGGCTCAGATAGCGGACAGGATTGCAGAGACATTCTGGGTGAATCTGGATGAGTGGAAGGGGGACGATCTTGCGGATACATTTGATATTATTGTAATCAATGATTCGCTGGAGTATACGAAAAAGCCGGAAGCCGTTCTGACGGAGTTGGTGAAAACTTTGAAAGAGGACGGGCATGTGGCAGTAAGCTTTGCAAACAAGTTTCATTTTTCCAGGATCGGAAGAGACATCACTGACCGAAGGCTTTTTGACCAAAGACAGATGAGGGAGATGCTGTCCCGTGCAAAGCTGACAAAGGATGATTGGGCTTATACGCAGGCGGGAGGCAGGACGCCGGAGCTGGAACGTAGAGTGCGGCAACTGCAAGAACAATATTCGATGGTAAACAGTGAGGAGCTGTATGCCTATCAGTGGCTCACCGTGGTGGAAAGGCAAAGAACAGATCTAAAATTTGGAAATAGAATGGTAGTATGTATTCCGACCTATGAACATCCGGAAGTGGTTCAGGAGGTTTTGGAAAACTGTGCGGAAACTTATCATCGCTATGGCCTGGATGTATATTATTATGACAGCAGCAGGGACACCAGGACAAGAGATGTAATTGAGGCATATCAGAAAAAGGGGTATGATAATCTGTATTATATTCAAGTGGATCCGGAAATGCCGGTGCCGGAGAAACTGGAGCACGTTCTGATGATGAAGGACATTCCAAAAGAGTATACTTATATGTGGTATTTGCGGGATCGGTGTTGGTGTGAAGAAAAGACGCTTAAGCTGATTTACAAGGCAATGGAACAGCCACATGATCTGATTTTTATGGATGTAGGTCATCCGGATACCCCGCATGAATTGTCTATCAGCAGAAATGCTAATGAATTTTATCATAGTTGCGGGAATTATGCTACATCTATGGATACTGCTATTTATAACGTGAAAGCGATGCTTAAGGATGATGTGAATATGGCGGATTTCCATGCAAGGCATGGGATATATAAAGATGGTTTTCTGCATTTTCTTCTTATTTTTGAGCAGCTGGCCCAAAAGACGAATCCGGATATTTGCCTGTTGGGAGGAAAAAATGTAGTAATATATCATTCTCACAAGGGAAATTCCGGATGGGGTGAAAAAAGAATTTTAATATGGGGAACCTATTGGATTCAGGCTAACGAGTCATTACCTGGTTGTTATACGAAAAAAGAGGAAGTGATAAAGCGAACAGCCTCCATGCCATGGCTGTTAGGGGATATTAATGCGTTGATTGAATTACATGACAAAGGTATATTGACACCGGAGTACTATGAGGAGGTCAAAGAATTCTGGGAGAGGGTTTCCAATATACCGTTGGGCACACTGCGTCAGATTGCATATGGGGAATACAATATTTACTATGACCCGTTGCAGCTAAAAGGGGAAGCATCTGGTATAATGGTGGCGTTCCTTCAGACGTACGAAGCAGTGGTTAACGATAGCCTGGCTTTACAGGAAATACCATGGAGAGAGTTGCTTAACGTTATAAAGCAACAGGCAATGGCGGACGGTACAAAAACGGACGCGTATAATGGCATGTTGGATAAGATGCTGGATAATATAAAAAATCTGGCGAAAGAAAAACCAGAAGATAAAGAGCGGGTGTTGGAACTGCTGCAGATAATCATTGGGCTGCTGATGCTGATACAATAAATGGATAGTTTTTACTGTCAATGAAGGGGAATTTATGAAGACGCTGTTGATAACCGGAGGTACCGGATTCATCGGAAGGAATCTTGTGGAGCAGTTATCTGGAGATTATACTATTTTGGCCCCAGCCAGAGAAGAATTGGATCTCTGTGATACAGAAAAAGTAGAGAGGTACTTGCATGATCATCAAGTGAATATTGTGATTCATACTGCCAATTTTGGGTGCAGGGATGATAAAAATGCTACTCCACAGGATACATTGGAATGTGGTTTGCGTATGTATGCAAATCTGGAACGCTGTAATCATCTTTATGACAGAATGTATTACTTTGGTTCCGGAGCAGAATATGATTGCAGACATTATATTCCATATATGACGGAAGACTATTTCGGCAGGTATGTTCCGCAGGATAGATATGGCTTCTACAAATATCTTTTGTCAAAGCAATGTGAACAAAAAGAAAATATAGTTGATTTGCGGCTTTTTGGGGTATATGGGAAGTATGAATTGTGGGCTACAAGATTTATTTCATGTAATATTTGCAGGGTTTTAAAGGGGATGCCCATGACCTTATCTCAGAATATGTATTTTGACTATATTTATATAGATGATCTGGTGAAAATAATGAGGTGGTTTATTGAACATACTCCTCGATACAAGCATTATAATGTTTGCCGTGGAGAACATATAGATCTGTATTCACTGGGTAACGTCATAAAAAAAACCCTGCAGAGTGATTGCCGGTTTATTGTTGCAAATACAGGCTATAAACGGGAGTATTCGGGAGACAATTCCAGACTATATTCAGAAACAGGAATGTTACATTTCAGACCTTTTGAGGATACAATTTGGGAATTGGCACAATATTACCAAGGTATTCTTCAGGATATTAACGGAGATATTTTGGTGTAAGGAAGGGAAGAAAGAGTATGCGTCAGATAGAAAAGGAAGATGTTCAGAACATAATATATGCATTAGACGAGAGCCGATTTTTTGGAAAAACTTTTCTTATTACAGGCTCTACGGGAGCGCTGGCGCGATATTGTGTCATGACTTTAATGGAACTGTCAGAGCGGAATCCGACTACCCCATGCAAGGTCGTAGTATTATGCCGGAATGTTGAAAAAGCAAAAAGAATATGGGTTGATTATCTTACCAGCCCGAATTTTGTGTTGATGGAAGGCAGGGTGGAGGACAAAATAGAATATCAGGGTGAAATAGATTATATTTTTCATGCTGCCTGCATATCAGCAACGCAATATTTTCATACAAATCCTGTTGAAATCATTTCAGCAAATGCCATAGGGACCTATAATCTGTTGATGCTTGCAAGGGAAAAAGAGGTAAAGGGATTTTTGTTTTTCAGCAGTGGCGCGGTATATGGCGGAACAACAAAAGATAATGTAACTTATAATGGTCTGGAGCCTCTGGACTATAAAAATTGTTATAATATGAGCAAACGTTTAGGAGAAAACCTTTGCGCCAGCTTTGTGCAGGAGTATGGTGTTCCTGCGAAGGTACTTCGCATCGGCTATACATATGGCCCTCATATTGACCTGAAGGATGGGCATCTGTATTCGGATTTTATAAAAGCAATTATCGAGCGCAGGGATCTTGTGATTAGAAGCGATGGGCAGGCGCGGGTTGGCATGACATATATTACAGATGCAGTGATTGCTTTTTTTCAGGTTTTATTGCAGGGAAGGCCGGATACCCCATATGTTATGCATAATGATGACGAGCAGATGACGATAGAAGAGTTGGCGGCAGTTCTGACAATGGATGTTTTTCCGGAACGAAAGTTGAAATATATGTGTTTAGAAAAGAAAAAAGAGAAGGAACCCGAACCAATTATAAAATATTCTTCATTTTTACAGGAGTTGGGGTGGAAGGTGCAGATAAAAATGGCAGACGGCTTTTTCAGAACTGTAATGTGCCTGGAAGAAACTAACTGAAATGATACGTCGAAGAAGGGAGAAAGGGTAAATGAATTTCAACAGGGAAAAATATAAAAAACTGATTAATGAATACCTGACGGGATATCAACCGGAGTTTGTCGAATTTTATAAAAAAAGATATGAGAACTGTAAGTATCTTTGTGGCTTTGGAGTAGGTAATCTTGGCAGGGGTGTGTGGGTTCTTGCAAATGCCATGGGAAGAAAGTTGGATTTTTATTGTGATAACAATACAGAAAAGACAGGAAAAAAGGATCCTTACGGATATGGTGTGGATGTCATTTCATTGGAGGAACTTAAAAAGTATAAAAATGAAACAGCTGTGTTGATACCTACCAGATATTATAAAGAGATATATGCGCAGCTGAAGACGTTGGGTTTTCCAATGGTTGACCGGATTCTGGATGGAAAACAGGGTATAGACGATTTTTTAAAGAAAAGTAAGGCAGAAGAGATCATTGAAGGACTGTGGGATACGATAGATATACTTGCAGATGAGGAGTCATGCAGATTGCTTGTGCGCCTGATTCAAGAGTGGGTTACGAATGAGTATGTTTATGGACAGACGGATGATTTATGTACTGAGCCGCAATACTTTCCTGAGGACATTATAACAAATGAACCAAACGAAGTATATGTGGACTGCGGAGCATATACAGGCGACAATATTTTGGACTTTGTAAATTTTACTCAGGGTATTTTCAAGAGTTATTATGCTTTTGAGTTGAGTGCACGGAATTATCTTGAGCTTCAAAAAAATGTTTCAGAAAACTGGAAAAGGTATGAAGATAAGTTTGTTCTGGAAAATAAAGGTGTATCTGACAGTACCGGTGTGATCAGATACGAAGAACATGACGAGGGCTCCAAAATGGAGGTACAAGGAACTCAGGATGGCGAAATTGTCGCGCTGGATGATTATTTTGTATCGGGAGAAAAGGTTACCTTTATTAAGATGGATATTGAAGGAGCAGAAATGCAGGCCTTGCAGGGAGCCTATGAAACAATTTCAGAAAACCTTCCCAAATTGGCGATCTGCATCTACCATAAGCCGCAGGATTTATGGGAAATTCCTCTGTTTATCAAAAAGAATTGGAAGCAGTATGATATATTTATCCGGCACCACACGGATTTGTTGAATGAGACAGTTTGCTATGCGGTTCTGAGAGGATGATAAGATATAGAGTGGAGGGAAACAGATGTTAGAGCGTCAGAAATTAGCGAAAAGAAATGAAAGAACGCCGTTGGAGCAAGTGCTTCCATTAAAAGCGCCCTATGTACTTTATATTGACCCATGTGGCCTGTGTAATTTTAACTGCAATTTTTGTCCCTGTTATCGTTCGGACTATCGAAAAGAAGAGCGGCATGCAATGATGGATTATGAATTGTTTCAGAAGATAGTTGACGATATGGCAGAGTTTGAGGAACAGGTAAAGGTAGTATATCTTTATGGATTCGGGGAACCGCTCCTCAATAAGGATCTGATCAGGATGGCCAGATATCTGAAGGAAAGAAAGGTTTGCCGGGAAATCAGAATATATACAAATGGGGCACTGCTTTCGCCTGAGAAGAATCAGGAACTTGTGGACAGTGGAATTGACCTTATCAGAATTTCGTTGGAAGGTCTGAGCAGTGAGGACTATAAAAAGGTATGTGAGGCCAGAATCGATTTTGATGAGCTGATAAGAAACATTGCGGATTTATATGAACGAAGCAGAGGCAAATGTGAGATATCTGTTAAGGTAGCGAATGTGTCTATCAGAACTGCAGAGGATGCTGAAAAATTTTATGATATCTTTGAAGCAATATCTGATTACAGATTTATAGAAGATATTGTGGAGGGATGGCCTGAGTTTGACGAGATTGTACTTCCGGAAGGAGCGGTCAGCGCTGACGAATGGATCTGGAAGAAAAAGGACAGAAAGGGATACAGCATCTGCACATACAGTATGACCAATATGGTGGTATATGCGAACGGCTTTGTAGGTGCGTGTCCTGCAGACTGGAAATTTGGCACACAATATGGAGATGTACATGAAAGCTCATTGAAAGAGCTCTGGAATTCTTCTAAGCTTCGGGAACTGCAACTGAAGCATCTGGAACGGAGGAGAAACGAAATAGAGGTGTGTCGGAATTGTAAATGTTGTGGTTATGATAATGTGGACGATGTGGCTGATATCATAATTCAGAGAATGAAGGGAATGTAAGAGGGGATGGATAGAGAAAAAAGAGAAGTTAAGAATACACGGATACCATTGGAACAGGTAATTCCGCTGAGTACGCCATACATTGTATATATTGACCCTTCAGGTGCATGTAATTTTAAATGTAATTTCTGCCCCTGTTATATGTCTGATTACAGGGCAGCGGAAAGACATACAATAATGTCCGTTGAGCTTTTTGAGAAGATACTGCATGATTTGAAAGAAATGGAAGAACGGATTAAGGTGGTTTACTTATGGGGGTTTGGCGAACCCCTGATGAATCAAAACTTGCCATATATGGTAAAACGATTAAGAGAAGAGGATGTTTGCCGAGATATCAGGATTTATACGAACGGAGTTCTTTTGACCCCTGAGGTGGGACACGCATTGGTTGATAACGGAGTAAACCTTATCAGAATTTCATTGGAAGGAATTGATGCAGAAACTTACTCTCAACTGTGTGACTATAAGATAGACTATGAGCAATTGATATATAACATTACTGACCTATATCATTACAGCAGGGGAAAGATGCAACTTGGCATAAAGGTAGTAAATGCTTCGTTAAAGACAAAGGAAGACGTGGATTATTTCTATGATACATTTGAAAAAATCTCCGATTTTATATATATAGAAAATATAGAGAATGTATGGCCTGATTGTCCGGACATAGTGGTTGACAACTCGGAGAATATGTATTCGGAAAATTGGAATACGGTTTTCGGAAAGAAAAACAATAAGGTTTGTGCAGAGCCTTTGATTTCCATGATGATTCATTCAAACGGTATAGTAAGCGCCTGTTGTGCTGACTGGAAATTTGCGACAGCATATGGGGATGTACGCGTAAAAAGCATAAAGGAAATCTGGAACTCAGAGGAACTTCGTAAGTTTCAATTGACGCACCTGGAAAAGGGAAGATGTGAGTTACCTTTTTGCAAAGAATGTATTATTGAATCGGATGACGACATTGATCATGTGGCAGGAAACATTGCAGACCGTATAAGGAGGAGGCAGGAATGATTTACAGGGAGTTTGGGAAAACGGGGGAAAAGCTGTCAGTGCTTGGATTTGGCGGTATTCGTTTTCCAAAGGAACTCTATATGACGGAAACGGGGAGAGAGGAACTGTCAGAGCTGGTCGTTGAGGCATGGCATAAAGGAATCAATTATTTTGATACGGCCCCGTCCTATTGCAATCAAAAAGGCGAGTCAATTTATGGACTTGCATTTCGGCACATGAAGGACTTTTATGTCTCTACAAAATCACAGATCAGTGAGGATCCTACTGAAGATGCAGTGAGAAGAAGATTGGAAGTATCACTGAACAGGATGGGAGTTGATAAAATACATTTTTATCATATGTGGTGTATTTTGGATATTGACCAGTATCGTAGAATCATAGCTCCAGGCGGGCCTTATTGGGGAGCAGTCAAAGCCAGGGAAGAGGGGCTTATTGATCATATCTGTTTTTCTGCGCATTGCCGTGGAGAGGAAATAGCTCAAATTATTCGAGAGGGATACTTTGAAGGGGTTACATTGGGATACAATGTGATCAATGGGAGATTTCGACAGGAGGGAATTAATGCTGCCCGGAAAGCTGGAATTGGTGTGATTACAATGAATCCATTGGCAGGTGGAGTCATTCCCAGAAATCAGGATAAATTTCGGTTTATATGTGAAGAGGAAGGCCAGAGCACCTGTGAGGCTGCATTGCGTTATAATGCGATGACTCCCGGGATTAACGTGGTTCTTTCCGGAATGAGCAATTATGAGGAATTGTGTGCAAACGTCAGGGCGATGGAAGCACCATTGACCTGTGATGAAGGGTATCACCAAAAGATTGCACTTAAGATGGATAAAATGTATGACAGGTTATGCACTGGTTGTGATTATTGCCAGGGTTGTCCGCAGAAGATTGAGATATCCAAATTGATGTTATCATATAACCAATATATTCTGGATGGTCATAAGGATAATAGTATGTTATATGAACTGCAGGATGTCTGGAAGGCAGACCTGGAAGAAAATATTCCCTGTATTGCATGCAAAAAGTGTGAGAAGAAGTGTACACAGCATCTGAATATAATAGAGAGAATTAAGGAGATCAATAATGTGCTCAACAGGCACATCAGGAAATATAAGGATCAACTGGGATTTATTTTTGGAACTGTACATAAGGTTGGATTTTATGGAATGGGGGGGAGAGCAGAAAAAGTTTATCGTGACTACCGGCAGTATTTTGGGGAAGGGGAGATATCTGCAGAACTGTTTTTGTTTGACAAAAGCCCACAAAAGCAGGGGCAGGAGCCATTTGTAAAAGGGGTAAAAATTCAGGCTCCCATGGAGCTGGAAAAATACGGGCTTGATTTGTTGATTATTTCCAGTACAGTTTATTTTGATGAGATATATAATGAACTGAAATATCTTGAAGAATATGGAGTGAGAATAGAGGGAGTGTAAAATGGGATTGAACGGTGTAATGAAAGAAAACGTTGAGTCATATCAGAAGAAAATTAAGATATTGGTACGGCAGCTTATAGAAGGTGAAAAGGAGCTTGTTATTTGGGGAAGCGGTGAAAATGGAATTAAGTTTAAAAGATTTTGCGGTGCTATTCATATTCCTGTGAAGTTTTTTTGTGATAACAATGAGGATCTGTGGGGCAAGACCAAAACAGGAATCCCGATTATTTCACCGGAAGAGTTGGCACATATGAAAAACAGTGTGGTGCTGATCTCATTTCCAAGTCAACAGGTAGTAAATGAGGTGGCCGCGCAAATTGAGCAAATGGGGGGGGCATTTGAGTATTATTTTGATGATAATCTGTTCTACCTTCTTCAAAATACTGTTTATAACCGTTTGGATACGGCTTTGGAAATCATTGTCAGTATGTATAAAGCGGTAATGGATAACGAATATCTACACATGCCGATTTTGTCGCCAAGGCTTGTGACCAGCAGGTGTAATCTGAAATGCAAAGATTGTATCCTGAGAATTCCATATTTAAAGGATCACAGAGATGAGGAGCCGGAATTGATATTTGCTGACTTGGATCGAACATTAGAACTTGTAGATTTGATTAAGACTCTTGAAGTATGTGGAGGAGAAACCTTTTTATACAGGAAATTGATTCCTTTTTTGGAGAAAGCGAAAACATACAGTCACATTTTTAACATATGTGTGATCACAAACGGAACAATTATCCCTGAGGAAGCTGTATTTGACGCAATGAAGGAAAGTAATATTGTGTTGAAAATAAGTGATTATGGTGATATTTCAAATCGAATAGCGGAGCTAGAAGAAAAATGTGGAGAAAAGGGAATTCCATGCTTTGTACAGGACTGTAGCTGGTTTGACTTGTCTCCAAAGGAGAACTTGAATTATTCCAAGGAGCAGCTTCAGGAATTGTTTGATGGCTGTAATATTAAGGACTGTTGTATCAGGAATTGGGACGGTATTATTTACAGATGTGGTTTTCAGAAGGTTTGGGAGGAGAAGGGACTGCTATCTGATTTTGATTCCATCAGAAAGGACGGAATTGACCTGAAGGATAGAACAAATGACAGTGAGCTGAAGAAAAGATTGAGGGAGTATTTGTCTACCACGGTTCCGTTTGAAATATGTAAATATTGCAGTGGTAATACAAAACCTGTTCCAAGAGCGATTCAATTATAATGAAAGAGGAAAGAGCTATGAATTTGCAGGAGTTTATCAGAAAAAATGAAAATATGGGGATCATAAGCAAATATGAAGATGCCGAACGGGTGCTGAAAGAATTTCAAGAGTGTTTTGAAGGCAAAAAAGCAATTGTTTATGGGGCGGGTATATTGGGAAAATCTGTTGTAAAGATACTGGAGTATCTAAAGATTGAAGTTATTTTTTTGCTGGACAGAAATTTTGAACTTCAGTCAAAAGAGTATGCAGTTCCGGTCTATGCCCCTGAGTATTTACTGGAGTTTGAAGAGACCTCAGATATTCTGATGCTTATGGCGGTGAACGAGCAGATTGCTGAAGAGGTAAAAAGGCAGTATGAAAATTGGGGTTATCAGGGTAATTTTACTTTTTTACCTGAAAAGATTCAGAATGTTATAAAAAGTGCTATTTGTACTAGAAAACTTTTAAATGATGAATTTGATCCATTGAGTTGTTTTGAGTGTGGAATTGTTGACAATGGATGTGAAGTGTTTTATCAATATGGGAAAAAGTGTATTGGAAAAGAAGAGCTGATAGAGACTGCCAAAATTGAAGGTATTGGAATTATTATGGGGCAGGTTTGCACCTTGAACTGCATGCACTGTAATGAATCTTTGCCGTATTTTAAAAAAACCGGAACGGGTTTTGAAAAAAAAGAGGACATATTATCCGGGCTGAAACTGTTGACGGATGCCTGTGGTGTAATCGGCCACATTGAGCTGGTAGGTGGTGAACCGTTTCTTCATCCGGAATTGGCGGATATCCTGACAGAAATTCTTAAGCTGAATATAGGTGTTGTTCAGATATTTACGAATGGAACGGTGGTTCCGAAAGACACGGTTTGTGAAATTTTGTCTAATAAGAGGATCATAGTATACATTTCAAATTATGACCGTGTTTTAAGCGACACTTTTCGAGAGAATCGTGACAGAATGCAGGAGAAGTTTTCGCGGTACGGCGTTATCTATGAACTTGGCCGGAGCAAAAGCTGGATGGACTTTGCATCCTTTGATGAGATTGACGAGACAGATGAGCAATGGAGAATTCAATATGAAAGCTGTGGCATGAACAAATGTCACCGGTTATATAAGGGACATTTGTTTGGTTGTCCGCATCATTATGGAGGGACAGTGCGTGGTTATATTGATGTTGAGGACTCGGTAGATATTCATAAATACAGTGCTGCTGAGCTGGCGGAGGTGTTGCGGCATTTCAGAGAGGAGCCTTGTAAGGCGTGCAAAAGATGTAAGATGCCTTTTCAAGCTCCCTTTGTAGAAGACGCAATCCAGTTAGGAGAGATGGAGAATGAATGAGAAAATGGTGATTCAGAACCAGCGGCATCCCTTGGAGGAAGTAGTGCCGTTGGAGGTTCCGTATATTGTTTATATTGATCCGAGCGGGGCATGTAATTTTAAATGTAATTTTTGTCCATGTAATGTGTCAGGGTTTATGCAGAAAGAGCGCCATAAAATTATGGATATGAGTCTTTTTGAAAAAATAGTAAGTGATTTGAAGGCTTTTCAGAAGAAGATCAGGGTAATTTACCTGTTTGCTTTTGGAGAACCCCTTTTAAACAGAAATATAGTGCCTATGATTCGACTTCTTCGGGAAAGTAAGGTGTGCGACGAGATCAGAATGTATACCAATGGAGCGATGCTGAATCCCGAACTGAATACGGAACTGGCAGATTCCGGTATTGACTTAATCAGGATATCCGTTAATGCCTTGGAGGGTGAGGCATATAAGGAAATATGCGGGGTAGAACTGGACTATAACGTATTTTACCGCAATGTGCAGGACTTGTACAGGAAGACGCGCGGAAAAGCGGAAATAGCGATTAAGCTAGTGAATGTAACTCTGAAAGAAAAAGAACAGCTTGAAAGATTTCATGAAATGTATGAACCTGTATCGGATTATATTTTTGTAGAAGATATCTTTGATGGTTGGCCAGATTTTGCGGAGGTGGTAATACCAGAAGGTGTTCTCACGAAAAATAACTGGGATTGGAGAAAAGACAATCATGATATATGCACATATAGTCTTACGACCATGACAATTCACTCGAATGGCTGGGTGAGCCCTTGCTGTGCCGATTGGAAATTCGGGGTGGTGTATGGGGATGTAAATAAATCCAGTGTAAAAGAAATATGGAACTCGGATGAACTTCGTCAGATGCAGCTAATACATCTTAAAAAGATAAAAGGAAAGTATCCGGTATGTGATACATGTACAATGAGAACGGTTGACGGCATAGATGATGTGGCAGATATTATAATTGAGAAGCTGGAAAGTGTGCGATAAGAACGAGGAGGTAGCGTGATGGAACTAAAAAAAATGATCTTTGATTGCCTGACTGATAATCTTGAACTGATCAGGAAGGAGCGGGAGGATAATTTAGCTAATTGGAGAACCTGGAACAGCAGACCAAATAAGGCAGTGGTGGTTTTTGGCGCCTCTGCAATGTGTGAGATATGTATTCGTTATCTTGAAAGACTTGGAATAGACGTAGATATTATTTGTGACAATAACAGCAGCCGATTTGGCGAATTTGTGACAGACAACGGAAAAACTATTAAGATTGTTTCGGTAGATGAAGCATTGTCAGATGCAAAGGAGAAGTTATGTTTTGTGGCTGCAGGGGCACAACATTTTGACAATATTTCCGGACAATTGGAAAATTATAGTATTCAGGAGACAGTCTTAAAATGGCATCTTGATTTTTATCTTGAGACAGTCATGATGGTTTGCATGCAGCCCACCCCCTTTATGGATAAGATTCAGGAACTTCTTGATCTTTATGAGGACGATGAGTCTCTGAAAATTTTGTGGATGCATTTTAAAATGCTGTTTCACCCGGAAAATGTGCCTGCGGAACTGGATGTACTTTCAATGGAAGGCTTGTGCGTACGACCTCAATATTTTCTGGAGGGAGGAAGATTTCTGGAAAAGCAGAGAATTATGGTGGATTGTGGAGCCTATGTAGGTGATACATTAGAAGATTTAATATACAAGACAAAATTTGATAACTTTGAGCAGTATGATTGCTATGAAGTGTTTCCTCCAACCTATAAGGAACTGAATTGCACAGTAGAAAAACTGCCTGATCAAGTGAAAAGCAGAGTACATACTTATAGTGTTGGGGTAGGAGAAAATGATACTACAATTAGTGCTTCTTCCACGGAGCTTAACTCATGTATTCTTCGAAATGGTGATACGGAGGTAAGAACAGTCAGATTGGATGATGTTTATGCGGATAAAAATGTTACATTTATAAAGATGGATATTGAGGGCAGTGAGCAGGCAGCGCTCAGAGGAGGAAAAGATATGATCTCGAGGTGTCGGCCCATGTGTGCAATATGTATTTATCACTCTTTTACAGCATTTTGGGAGGTTCCGAAACTTTTGAAAGAATATGTACCGGAATATAAGTTGATACTCAGACATCATACAACATATTGGGACGATTCGGTATGTTATGCGAAAGTCGGGGAGTGGAAATAAGAGCATATGGTGAAAGCGGTCATAGCGACTCTGCATTTTTATAATAATTTCGGTTCTGTCCTGCAGGCGTATGCACTTCGCAGGACGCTGCAGAAGCTTGGTGCAGAAAAGGCGGATATACTGCCCTATCGTCCTGCCTTGCCGGAATATCAGTATTTTCAGGAAGCGCGTCTTCAACAGCAGTATCGGGAAAAGTGCAGGAAATTTCAGGAGTTTAGAAGGCGTCATCTTGGAATGGAGCAGGAGACAGACGATAGTCTGGATGATGAGGAAAAACTTTCCAGGAGTCTCGGGAAATATGATGTCTGTATAGTAGGCAGCGATATTGTCTGGGGGAAAGAGTTTTCTGGTCTGGATCCGGTATATTTTTTGAAGTGTGCTTCGCCGGATAGCAGTAGGATATCCTATGCGGCCAGCGTGATTTTGGATCAACTGGGATATACAGAGGCAGATGCTCTGTTTGCAGAGTATCTGCCGGATTTTGATGCTGTTTCGGTGAGGGAGATATCTGCGGTACAGAGTATTCAGCGATTTACGAAGAAAAAGGTGTCTGCGGTATTGGACCCCACCTTGTTGTTGGAAGCGGAGGACTATGATGGTTTGGTGTTGGAAAATGATGAGATGAAGAGTGCACCGTACCTGTTAGCCTATTTTTTAACACATGATCCGGCTGTGGTGGACTATACCAATATGATGGCGAGGAAGCTGGGACTTCGGGTGATCCACTATTTTGCGGACTATCCGGGCAGAGTATTTCCCCAAAATGCAGGGTGTTTTGCCTTTGCGGGTCCGGGAGAGTTTCTGGGTTATGTGAAAAATGCTGCCTGTGTATTTACCAACTCTTTTCATGGTACATGCTTTTCCATGATATATCGCAAGCCATTTTACACTTATACGGCAAAGCGGGCCATGCTTTCGCGGGTGAAGGATATGGTATCCGGACTTGGGATGGAAAATAGATTTTTCACGGACTTCAGGGATATGACAGAAGTGACAGGACAAATTGACTATACAAAATTTGGACGGAAACTGGAAAAAGCAAGAAACGAATCTGTAAGTTTTCTGCGAAATGCTTTGTACAGTAACATCATATAGATGGATTTGCAGCGGTTAGAAAACAGAGCAGTTTTGCGTGAGGGCTCAGTATGTATAATGGAATTTATAACAAAGAGCAGTTTGCATATATGTATGATACGCTGGTTAAATGGCTGACTGCCAGGGTTCAGGGCGGAAGCCTTGGAGAAAATCTGCGAGTGCGGGGAATCGGAAGAGTCGCTTTATATGGAATAAATGGGTTGGGCGCACAGGTTTATCAGGACTTGGCGGAAGCAGGTATGGAAGTGGTTTGCTTTATAGATAAAAACGCGGGGCGTTTTGGGGGAGAAAAGGATGGACTGCCAGTGTTGAACCTGCTCCAGCTGGAACAAGTGCCGAAGGATTGTTGTGTTTTGGTGACCCCGGAATTTTATTTCCAGGAGATCATGGAAGAGTTGCTGAAAGGTGGAATTCCGTTGGAGCGAATTATTTCGCTGTCAATGGTAGTCTGAGGGATGTGGTAAAACGGCGATTGATAGCAGGCTCGGCACTATGACGGAATGATAAATGGACAGCAGACAGAATGTGAGTGTGGACTGCTGAGAAAGGCTGTTAACGGGGAGGCAGGGTATGAGGACATTGAGAGACTTCCTGAAGGAGATAAATGAGAAAAAGCTTATCTGCTTTGGCACAGGCCTGATGGCAGAGGAGGCGCTGCGGTATGAACCGATACGGCAGGCTGTTGTTTGTCTGGTGGATAATGATGTGAGAAAGCAAGGGTGCGAGATAGAGCTGGGGGGACAGTTTTTCCCGGTAATCGCACCGACTGAGTTGCCGGCACATTTGGATGAAAACACGGTCATTCTATTGACTTCAGGACATTATAGAGCCATGGAGAAGCAGCTTAAGGGAATGGAATTTTCTGTTCAGCCGGAAATTTATGCTTTTCCGGAGCTGAAAGTGGCATATTCAGCCGGGAGTGAAGAGTTTTTTGAAGAGCGTTTTCTGAAGGAGTGCCTGAAGGAGTATGAAGTGGTATTGGAACAATACCATATCAGCGGTCAGGAAAGAACAGAGCTGTTGCAGAAAAAGGAAGCATATATACGGGGCGGGAATGGTGTGGAGCGTCCTTTTGTTGTTCCGCGAATTATGATTATGCCCACAACACGCTGCAATATGCGGTGTAAGGGTTGCTCGTCATTACTTCCGCTTTTTGATAAGCCGTGTGATATTGAGATCGGTCAGATTGTGCAGGACTTTGAATTGTTTTTTTCGGGAGTGGACGAATGTATTCGCATTACAGTGGGAGGAGAGCCTTTTCTGTACCCAAATCTGAAGGAAATTCTTGAATATCTGCTGGCTCAGAAAAAAGTACTTGGTATCATGCTGATTACGAACAGCACTCTTTTGCCGAAACCGGAGGTGCTGGAGCTGCTGACAAATCCCAAAATTCTTGTAGAAATCAGTGATTATGGCCATTTGGAGAAGATGAGCCGCCTGATTCAGGTGCTGGAGGAGAAGGATATTTTCTTTAAGGTGTTGACGGATCAGACCTGGACAGATATGGGGGGAGTGGAGTACCGTGGTCGGGAAGCGCAGGAGCTGAGATTTAGCTATTTAAACTGCGATCAAAGCAGAGTGATAAAGGGATTTCATAATGGTAAATTTCATACCTGTGCGAGAAGTGCCAGGATGCTGTCTCTGGGAGCCTATGAGTCAGAGCGGGACTATTTTGATTTGAAACCCGAGGATACGCCGGAGGAGATCAGAGACAAGCTGAAAGAGATGTTTTACAGTGAAAGTGCAGATGCCTGCAATTACTGCGATTTGGGGACACTGCCGACTAAAGTGATTGAAGCTGGGGTTCAGATGCAGGGGAATCTTCGGAAGTCGAAATATACGATTGTAGACCGGCAGGAATATGAGGAACTGAAGCGGCTTGCAAAAACCAGAGAATAAGATTTTCGACAGGAGCATGGCAATGAGTGAGCAGGAGTATGTGGTACAGCAGTTTCAAAAGGCATTTCTGAATTGGCGTGAGGAGCCCTTTGTGCTTTATGGACTTGGAAAAAATACAGAGGCAATACTGCAGGGGGCAAAGGGTTATCAGTTTGCAGGCCTGATGGATGCCAAAAATGTGGGAAATAAATTCTGGGGACTGAAAGTATTGTCTGATCAGGAAGTTTTGGAATTGAAACCACGAGTCGTGATTATTGCCAGGGAATCCATTGTTCCGGTCATTTATCAGCGTATTGCATACATGCAGGAAAAGCATGATATTCCGATCTATAATTTCAGGGGAGAACTGTTGGGGCAGAAGGAAAGAAAATACAGCAACCAGAACCTGCCGTACTGGAACATAGCGGAAGCGGATTTGCGAAATGCGATAGACAGCCATGAATATATTTCTTTTGACATTTTTGACACGCTCATCATGCGAAAGGTACTGGAGCCGACGGATGTTTTTGACATTGTGGAACGGCTGCTGGAAGAAAAAGGATTTGAAAATAATCGGTTTCGGGAACGAAGGGTAAGCGCTGAGGAGGCATTGAAGTATCCTGCCATCGGGCAGATTTATGAGGAACTGGGCAAAAGATATAATATTTCAGAGGAAATATTGTGTCAATGGATGCAGTTGGAAACAATGGTGGAAAGCAGGGTGCTTGTTCCCCGCGGAAAAATGATTGAACTGTATCGTTATGCGCTTGACCAGGGGAAAAAAGTTTTTCTGATATCGGACATGTACTTTCCGGAAAAGGAGATGGAAGGATTCCTCAGAAAGTGCGGTGTTGAGGATTGGGATGGATTGTTTGTTTCCTGCGATTATGGAAGAGGAAAGTCTGACGGGGGGCTTTTTGGTGTTTACAGGCAGCATGCAGCCGGTGAGAAATACTTGCATATTGGAGATAATCGGCGGAGTGATGGGGAAATGGCCCGCGAATACGGATTGGATACTTTCCAAATATACAGTGGTTATGAAATGTGGATGGCTTCTGCCATGCAAACTACATTAGCCCATGTTGAGTCACTGGAGCAAAGATGCATTTTGGGAAACCTGATCTGGAGGTGCTGTGAGAATCCTTTTGCAATGCAAAAGGGAAAAGGGGTTCTGGCGGTAGATTCTCCGGAGAAGCTTGGAGAGCTTTTTCTGGGGGTGCTTTTCGATGAGTTTGTTGGATGGCTGGCAGGAGAATTGGAGGGAAAAGAGATTGAGCAGTTGCTTTTACCCGCGCGGGACGGGTTTCTGATAGAACAGATGCTTATACAGCAAGGGGTGCAGTCCTTTGGGCATATCTATTTTAAGACATCCCGCAGAGCAGTCTCTGTTGCGGCAATTCAGTCAACGGAAGATATTCTGCTTCTCGCGGAAAGGGGATTTCAGGGAACATATGGGGAATTGCTGCAAAGAAGGTATGGAGTGAATCCCCGGCCGGGAGACGTGCTGCAAAACCGAAAGGTAAAGGGAGCGCCTGTGTATGATATTCGGGAGTATGTTTTGTCTTATGAGGAGGAAATTTTTCTGCAGGCGGAACAGGAGAGGTGCGATTACCTGGCGTATTTGAGAAGTCTGGGGCTGTTGAATGAAAAGAAGCAGGCGATTTTTGACTTTGTGGCGGGTGGAACAGTTCAGTATTTTATGCAGAAACTGCTGAATGAGAGACTTGCGGGTGTATATTTCGCGACAATGAATCATCCGGTTGAGAGATATCATCTGGAGGAAGATATCGTTTCCGCCTATGGTAATATATGCTCTTATGGTGTGGAAAACCAGGTGGCTAAGCATTATTTGTTTTTGGAGACAATCATGGTCGACGGTTATCCCACACTGAATCATGTGGAAAGTGATAAATTTATTTATGAGAAGGATGAAAAGGACAGTTTTTCAGTGGTTCAGAAAGTACAGCAGGGCATTTTGCGTTATCAGCGGGATATGATGGAAATAAAAGAACTGATTCCCTGCTGGAAGGATCAAAGGGATTTTGCGGATCAGTTGTTTGGGATGCTGTTTGATGGTGGTTGTCAGGTGAGTGAGGACATCAGACAGGTGTTTACCAATGATGATGTATTTGACGGAGTGGAGGCGTATCAAGTCTGGAAGGGATGAGCATCGGTTATTGCGTACCGGCTTGAAGTATGTTATACACACAGTAAGAACTTTGGAGGGCTACTATGAAGGTAGTTATTTTGGCAGGAGGCCAGCAGAGTACGATCAGCGATACCAGAGAGGGGATCCCCAAGCCCATGGTGGAAATCGGGGGAAGGCCGCTGCTCTGGCACATCATGAAGCATTTTTCCCAATTTGGATTAAAAGAATTTATTGTCTGCGGCGGTTACCGGGTAGATATGATTAAGGAGTATTTTACGGATTTTTATATCTATGAGTCCGATATTACCGTTGATCTGGAAAAGAATACAGTGGAGATTCACAAAAAACGAACGGAAGACTGGAAGGTGACGGTGGTGGATACGGGACTGACCGCAACGCCCGGACAGCGCATCCGCGCCATCGCTGAATACCTGCAGGAGACAGGGGGAGAAGCGGAGGATGCCTTTCTTGTGACTTACGGCGACTGTCTGTCTGATGTGGATGCGGACGAACTGTTGGGAACCCACCGAAAAAATAACCGGCTGGTGACACTGGTGATGGCTAAGCCCCAGGGGCGGAAGCAGCTGTTGACCATTGATGAAGACGGCCTTCTGGATTATGAAAACCTGAGTCCGGCGGTGGCTGAGGCGGCCTGGGTCAATGCGGACTGCTTTGTATTGGATAAAAAGGTTCTGAACTATCTCAAGGGGGACTGTAACCTGGAGGAGCAGGTGTTTCATGCCTTGTCAAAGCTGGGCCAGGTGGGAGCCTACCGACATGAAGGGTATTGGACTACCCTGGAGACAAAGCGGGAACTTGCGGATGCCGAGAAGCTTTGGGAGCAGGGGGGCGCTGTGTGGATCGGAAGGCCCAACGGGGAGGGTTAAATGAAGGCAGTTATTTTAGCAGGGGGCCGTGGAACCAGGATCAGCGAAGAGTCCAGGATCAAACCCAAGCCCATGGTGGAGATCGGCGGGAAGCCCATCCTCTGGCATATCATGAAACTGTACTCTCATTATGGGTTCAGAGAATTTATCATCTGCTGCGGGTATAAGGGACAGATGATCAAGGAATACTTTGTGCACTATGATATGTATCAGGCGGATACCACCTTTTTTCTGAATTCTCAGCAACGGCTGCTGCATAAGAGTAAGGCGGAGCCCTGGAAGGTTACGCTGGCAAATACGGGCCTGGATACCCTTACCGCGGGTCGGATTCTGCGGGTGAGAGATTATATCGGAGACGAGCCGTTTCTTCTGACTTACGGAGACGGCGTGTCGGATGTGGATATCGGGAAGCTCATAGAATTTCACAAGGAACAGGGCAGGATAGCCACCATCACCACGGTGCAGCCTTCCGGGCGCTTTGGTGCGCTGCAGATGAATCATGAGACCAGTCAGGTACTGCGCTTCAAAGAAAAGGCCAGGACGGATCAGGCGTGGGTGAACGCGGGATTTATGGTGATGAATCCCCAGGTGTTCGACTATCTGGGGGACGGAAGCGAGATGCTGGAAGAGGGACCCTTTGAAAGGCTGGCCATGGAAGGCCAGATGAGCGCATACAAACACGAGGGCTTCTGGATGCCCATGGACAATATCCGGGACAAAGCATATTTGGAAAAACTCTGGGAAAGCGGCAAGGTGCCGTGGAGGGTATGGCAGTGAAGAAAGGCATATTTGAAAATAAAAGTGAATCCCAGGCCAGGGAGGAGATTCTGGAGCTGGTAAGGGAATACTGTAGGACGTACCATGGCGGTCAACAGGACGGCTCCGGCAGAAAAGAATATATCCCCGGGGACAGAATCTCTTATGCCGGCCGCGTCTACGACGAGACGGAAATGGTGAATCTGGCGGACAGCGCCCTGGAATTCTGGCTTACGGCGGGACGTTACACGACCCGGTTTGAAAAGGAGTTTGCGGAGTGGCTGGGAGTCCGGTATTGCAGTGTTGTAAATTCCGGTTCCTCTGCAAATCTGCTGGCTTTTATGGCGCTGACCTCTCCGCTTCTGGAAGAGCGGAGGATCTTGCCAGGGGATGAAGTGATAACGGTTGCGGCTGGCTTTCCAACGACGGTGGCCCCTGTTATCCAATACGGAGCCGTCCCCGTTTTTGTGGATGTGACGATTCCGCAGTACAACATGGATGTTTCAAGGTTGGAGGAGGCTTTTTCGGAGAAGACCAGGGCGGTAATGCTGGCCCACACCCTGGGGAACCCCTTTGATTTACAGGCGGTGAAGTCCTTCTGCGACAGACATGGACTGTGGCTTGTGGAGGACAACTGTGACGCGCTGGGCAGCCGGTACTGCTTGGACGGGGAATGGCGTTATACGGGAACGGTGGGGCATATCGGAACCTCCAGTTTTTATCCGCCTCATCATATGACCATGGGAGAGGGAGGCGCCGTTTACACGGATGATCCTCTGCTGAACCGAATTATTCGTTCCATGCGGGACTGGGGACGGGATTGTGTGTGTGCATCTGGGCAGGATAATCTGTGCGGGCATCGGTTTGACAGGCAGTATGGGGAATTGCCTGTGGGGTACGACCACAAGTATGTGTATTCTCATTTCGGCTATAACCTGAAGGCTACGGACATGCAGGCGGCGATAGGATGCGGGCAGCTTGAAAAGCTTTCGGGGTTTACGCAGGCAAGGCAGAAAAATCATGCATATCTGAGCAGACGTCTGGAGAAAGCTGCGGACAGGCTGATTCTGCCAAAGCCCTGTCCGAATTCCGAACCCAGCTGGTTTGGCTATCTGATTACCTGCGGGGAGGGTGTCAGTAAAAACAGGATTGTGACGCATCTCGAGGAATGCGGGATACAGACCAGGATGCTTTTCGCCGGAAATCTGCTGAGGCAGCCTTGCTTTGACGAAATGAGAAAAACGGGCAAGGGTTATCGTGTGGCAGGCGAGCTGAGGGAGACGGACAGGATTATGCGGGATACGTTCTGGGTTGGGGTGTATCCGGGCATGACCGAAGAAATGCTGGATTATATGGCGGATAAAATATTAGAAGCATTGGAGTCTTAAGTTTTATGGAAAAATCTTTTTATCATGGAAAGAAAGTGCTGGTTACGGGACACACGGGCTTTAAGGGAACCTGGCTCTGTACGGTGCTGCTGGAGCTGGGAGCCCGGGTGGCAGGATACGCCCTGGAGCCCCCCACCTGTCCCAGCCTGTTTGAGCTTGCACACATGGGAGAGCGGATGAACTCGTATATCGGAGATATAAGGGATCTGCGGAGGCTGGAACAGGTTTTCACAGAGTTTCGTCCTGAAATTGTGATTCATATGGCCGCACAGCCTATTGTGCGGGAGTCCTATCGGAATCCGGTAGATACCTATGAGATAAATGTCATGGGGACGGTGAATGTGCTGGAATGTGTGCGGAAGTGTGATTCCGTGCGGTCTTTTCTGAATGTCACCACGGATAAGGTTTACAAAAACAGAGAATGGGAATGGGGCTATCGGGAGAATGAAGAACTGAACGGCTATGATCCCTATTCCAACAGCAAATCCTGTTCGGAACTGGTCACGGAGAGTTATCGGAACTCTTTCTTTGCGGATAAAAGAGTGGCAATCAGCACTGCCCGGGCCGGAAATGTGGTGGGCGGCGGAGATTTTGCGGCGGACAGGATTATTCCGGACTGTGTGCGTGCCATAGCGGAAAAGCGCAGCATGGTGCTGAGAAATCCCAATTCCGTGAGACCCTATCAGCATGTGCTGGAATCCTTGTCGGCCTATCTGCTGATTGCGCGGAAGCAGTATGAGGATGGGCAGTATGCAGGCAGCTATAATGTGGGGCCGGGGGATGCATCCTGTGTCCGCACCGGCGAGCTGCTGCAGACCTTCTGTGAACTGTGGAGAGACAGGACAGGTCTGCAGCTTTCCTGGGAATATACCGATGCCGGAGGGCCTCATGAGGCCAATTTCCTGAGACTGGACTGCAGCCGGATCCAGAGCAGGATTGGCTGGACGCCCAGGTGGAATTACCGTGTAATGCTGGAAAAAACCGTGGAATGGACGCATGGCTATCTTCGCGGAGAAGATGTGTCTGAGCTCATGAGGCGGCAGATCAGGGAGTACTTTGGGGAAGGCTGACATGCCGCCTCTACAGGAAACAGGAATTACTTTTAACATTGCGGGAATGCGACCCGCACAATAAACAGATCCGCATCAAACTCTATTGTAAATTGTCCTCCGCAGGCTTCCGTGAAGCTCTGGGCAATGGAGAGTCCCAGACCGCTTCCGCCGTCTGTGCGGCTCTTATCTCCGCGGACAAAGCGTTCGGTGAAATCCTTATCCTTCTCCAGTTCCAGATGAGAGGTGTTTTTTACGCTGGCGATGGCCATTGTTCCATCTGTTTTCAGGGTTACATAGACCCGGGAGCCGTCCAGGGAATATTTCAGCGCGTTCTGGAACAGGTTTTGGAAGACACGGTACATTCTCTGTCCGTCGGCCGTGATCATTACGGGTTCCTCCGGAAGCTCCGTGCGGAAGGAGATGCTGCTGTTTTTGATTTGCTCGTCCATATCCGCCATGGTCTGGAGCAGCAGCTTGCCGAAATCCAGTTCCTCCATATGCATGGGAAGCTCTCCGGAGGCTGCCTTGCTCACCGCAAAAACGTCCTGTACCATGTTCTTTAATCGCTGGGACTTTTCGTCCAGAATTTTCACATAATCTTTCACATGCTCCGGCAGAGATTCTTCCTCCTTCAAAAACTGCACATAGCTGATAATCGAGGTCAGAGGCGTCTTGATATCATGGGAGACGTTGGCAATCAGCTCCACTTTCATACGCTCGCTTTTCATTTGCTCGTCCACCGCAAGCGCCAGGCCCTGACGGATGTCCTCAAGTCTGGCCATGGTTTTGCCCAGGTCATGATTCCCATAGAGTGCCGTTGAGTCAGCCTGGCCGGTTTTGCCGTTCTGTCGGACGGCATTGTTTCCTGCGTCGTCAGGGGAAGGGCGGTAAACCGCGTCGGAGGAGCCGCCGGGGCATTCCGCTTTGCCGGGAGAGGTACCGCCCGAACCGGAACTGCCTGAACCGTGAGCGTACACGTTTCCGTAATCGCCCCCGCAGATTTCGTCGATGCGTTTCGACAGAGCGTCCACGTCCCTTGCCGCCTTCATATTTTTCGAGCCGATCAGAACTACTGCAGGCAGGAAGCAGAAGACTGCGAGGATGCACAGCAGAATGGTTCCCACAGCGACGTCGCGAGACAGGTTTGCGTGGGACAGAAGAGACGCAGCTGCAATGAACAGAATCCCGTATGCGGTGACTGCGCCGGAAAGGATGGCGGTGCGATGAGCCATTTTGCGGGCGAGAGGCTGATTTATTTCCCGGGCTGAGAAGGTATGGCAAAGCTTCGCAGTCAGACCGTGTCTCCAAATTTTTTTATTATGTCTCAAGTCGTTCACAAGCAGCCACAACAGCCAGAACAATATGCTCCAGAACAGAGGGGAAAGAGAGGACAGGAATGCGCCGCCATAGTGTGCAATCAGTTCCGGTGAAATATATGCATAGTCGCTGTACATCCATGCGATCTCCTGCCATACATCATAACCGTAGCTGTTGAAAAATGTGACGGCGGACTCTTGAAGTACTCCATACAGCAGGAGGAACAGGAGAAGTATCTTGACTTCTATCCATACCTTTCCCTGAAGGCGGGCAATTCCCCGGGCGGCTTCCTTCTTCTGTTTTCTGCAGAAGAAAGAGAGGAAAAGCAGCAGCAGGCCTGCCGCAAGACCGGCCAGATTGCGAAGCAGAAGCGTTCGGCTTGCACGGAGGTTGTACTGCAGCCAGTACAGAGTGTTTTCCTCCTGGCGGTATCCGCTGTCCCGGGAAATCCCCCGGGTGTACAGGACGGGCTCCTTTGCCGCGGCAATGCAGACGGCGGTATTTTTCATGTCATCGCTCACCGGAAAATTGTGGTAGCCCGGAACATACCAGTCATTGTCCTCATCGCGGTAGTATCCGTCTCCATATATATCCAGCTCGGTTCCATCCTTTGTGATATGAACCTTTTCCCCGTCAAAGTAAAGGAGGAAATTGTAGCCCTCCGGGAGCTGCATCTGTCCCTCTGTTGTCGGCAGATCAGAGTTGGTATACAGGAGTTTTCCGTCGCAGGAGATGCTGTACAGCAGGTTTTTATCCCCTGCGATAGCGCTGAAATATTGCTGTACAAGCTTTTCTTTTTGTTCATCTGTGAGCGGTCGATAGGTTTCGTCGTATCCCCACTCGTCGTCGTCCCATTCAACATCTCTCGGGAGGCTGAAAGTTCCGTATTCGGAAATTGCTTCCTGCTCATGGAAGCTGCCGGGCCATGACTGGCCGTAGTCTTCTGTGATGGAATCTGTGCTGGAATCATAATAACGGTCATCATAAAAAGTGTCGCCGGAGTAAAATCTCCAGCCATTGTCGTAGATCCAACCACTGGGTGCTCCTCCTGCCGCAATAGTCAGGAAAATTTCCAATCGGTTTGAAATATGATTCCGGAAACGCTGAGAGTGCTGATAATCCTCCGAAAACAGTTTTCCGGGAGTCCAGGACGCAGGTCTGCCCGGCAGGCGTTTCGACAGCTGCACACCGTTCCAGATTGTCAGGCTGACGCCCAGAAAGAAAATAATAAACCCAAGTGCTTTTTTAATGTTTTTCCATTTTGTATCCAATACCCCACACCACCTTTAAATATTCTGGCTCTTTCGGATTCAGCTCCAGCTTTTCGCGGATGCGCCGGATATGCACCATTACGGTGTTTTCGGATGCGAAGGCATCCTCCTCCCAGACTCTGCGATAGATTTCCTCGGCGGGAAATACACGGCCGGGATTGCGCATCAGCAGGTCTATGATACCGGTCTCTTTGGCGGTCAGCTTTATGGGTTCCCCGTCCGCGTAGAGGATTTTCTCGTCTGTGCGGTAAAGCAGTCTGCCGTTTCGGAGCTCGTCCATGCGGCTTACAGCATGAATGTCCCCCAGACAGGTATACCTGCGGAGCTGGCTTTTAACCCGGGCTGCCAGTTCCTGGGGATTGTAGGGTTTGGCCACATAATCGTCCGCTCCCATGGATAATCCCAGTATCTTGTCGGTATCCTCGCTTTTGGCGCTGAGGATGATGACAGGGATATTCTGCTTTTCACGGATGCGAAGAAGGGCGGAAAGCCCGTCCAGCCGCGGCATCATCACGTCTATCAGCACCAGCCGAACCTGGTGGGAGGCCAGGATGTCCAGGGCCTGCAGTCCGTCGTAGGCCTTCAGCACCTCATACCCTTCTCCCTCCAGCAAGATGCTGATAGCTTTTACGATTTCTCTGTCGTCGTCAACGACCAGTATACATTCACTCATGCCAACCTCCCTGCGGATCTTTCTTCTGCCACCCCATACCGCAGCAAAACTGCGAAGCTGTATCCTAAGGCTGATATCAGAATACCCTGCTTTTTTTACAAATTAATAGGGGGTTTCCTTACAAATATCTTACAAAACCCCCTGTCTGTTATATTCCCCTGTTTCCTGTCAGAATTTTCCATAGCCAAGGACACCATTTTATCTTAAAAATTTTTTTCTCTCTGTATTTATTGACAAAATTAAAGTAACATATTTTCCGGGAAATAACAACATGCATCACGCCGTGATATCACTGTTTGAGTTCGGTCAGCTGTTCTTTCAAAGACAGAAAATCCGCAGGGCCGTTATCCAGATAAAAGCAGTGGAACTGATAGTCCGTGTATTCTTCTCCCCAGAGCTCTCTGGCCTGATCTCTCAGGGATATGACCTCCAGATAGCCCAGATAATACTTCAGGTAGTTGCAGGGTTCCTGGGCGATATAGGTATAGATGGATGTGGCGGTTGACTGCTCCTCAATGCCAAATTCTTGCAGAACCCGGGTGATCTGTTGGAGAGAAGCCCCCTCATAGTGGATCATGGTATCCAAAAGGGCGTAAAGGCACAGCTGCAGGCTGCGATTGTGCTTTTCCACCTGGACGAGAGCAGCTTCCAGGCTCTGATTGCGCTCCTGCAGCAGGGCCGAAGCGTAATCATGTGAAATAAATTCACAGTAGAGAGCCCAGCCCTCCAGATAGCCGCCATACCAGAGCAGCTCCCTGGCGGGCCGCTGCTGCTCCAGACTGCGCCGGTTGCCGTAGACGTTCTGATACAGATGCCCGGGATAGCCCTCATGGGCCAGGGTGGTATAAAACTCCAGCCCTGTGGGCGTCTTTTTCCCATTGATATAGATGACATTGTGTGTGGTGTCGTCAAGGGGGGCGGTCAGATAGAAGGCAGGGGCGCAGTAGTCTTCCAGGCTGGGGGAGACGGCCTTGACTGACACGGAGGCGCTTTCGCCGGGGACGGGAGGAAAGCTTCCTTTCATACGGCCTTGCAGATCCGCCAGGATCTGTTCCGCATCTGAGAGAGGGAAAGCCGCCGAATCGCCCTCGCTATACCGCTGCATGAGCCCGGGGTGTTTTTCCAGCAGCTCCCGTACTGCATCGTATTCCGCGGAAAACTGTGCGGTCAGAAGCTCCTGGATTTCGGGGACGGTGCGCTGGGAGCCTGTCTCGGAAATCAGAAGAGCCTCATAGTATTCTCTTCCCTGAGGCGTCGCGGCAAGCCCGGTCAGAGGGACAGACTCATCCTCAAGGAGCAGCAGACCGTCGCCCAGAGCGGTGTAAGCCGGCAGCAGTACGGTTTTCAGAAGCCGGTCGTTTGTATCAAGGTATTTTTGCATTTCCCTGTCGTTGATCAGTTCGGCATTGCGGAGGAGCTGCAGCCGTTCCCGGAAGGTGGTCTGAAGAAAGTGGGAGCCCGCTTCCAGAGAATCTGCCGTGAGGATTTCATCACATTGTTTTCTGACGCTTTTGAGGGATGAGGCAGGCATCAGGAGTCCGGCCTGCGCCTTTTCCTGTTCGTAGACCAGCAGTGAGGCAAAGTATTCGTCGGTCTGATCCAGCAGGGACAGGTAATCCTCCACATCCCGTCTGTTTCGGAAGGTGTATTCTGCCAGCAGGATGGGAAGCTGGGACTGCATGCCGGAGGAGGGGGACAGCGGTTCGCTGTAGTAAAGGAAGCTGCCCAGGGACAGGGAGTTTTCCAGGTAACGGATCAGCAGCTTGCAGAGCCATGCGTCGGAGGGCTTCAGCCGTTCCTGGCGAATGGACCTCAGGGCGGACAAGGCGTTTTCCACCGCCGCCTGTCCCTTTAAAGCGCCGCCTGCACTGTACACCGGCAGAACAGGCGCGTAATCGCAGATGCCGAATTCCGCCGGAAATGCAATGGTATAGTGCATACTCAAAGTACTGGCTTCCATCTCCTCCGCAAAGAGTCGGGAGGTGATATTGGAGAAGCGTTTTTCATCCTTTTTATATGTAAAGAGGAAAAGGGTCAGGGCTATGAAGCCAACGAGCAGAGCCGCCATGAACAGCAGCTGTTTTATGGTGAGAGGAGAACGTTTTTTCAAGGGAGAACCACCTGAGTGACTAAGCGTTACTACAATGTATGCATCACCGGACTGTACCATGCGTAACAAAGCAGGCGCAGATGAAATCGCCGTTTCTCCAAAACTGCATTGACTTGCGTTTGCATCGCTTATATACTTAAAAATGAAGGGAAATTTCAAACATGGAGGGAATAAAATGAGCGAAATGATCAAAAAAGCAATCCGGGAGGGCAGGACGGCGTTGGGGATCGAGTTTGGTTCCACCCGTATCAAGGCGGTGCTGGTGGATGAGAACCATACTCCTGTGGCCATGGGAAACCATGACTGGGAGAACCGTCTGGAGAATAATATCTGGACATACAGCCTGGAGGATATCTGGAACGGTCTGCAGAACTGCTATGGCAGTCTGGCGGAGGATGTCCGGATAAAATACGGCGAGAGCCTGACCTCTGTCGGCAGCATCGGCTTTTCCGGCATGATGCACGGCTATATGGCGTTTGACGGGGAGGGAGAGCTTCTGGTGCCCTTCCGAACCTGGAGAAACACCATGACGGAAACCGCCTGCAGGGAGCTGACACCGCTGTTTCAGTTTAATATTCCCCAAAGGTGGAGCATTGCCCACCTCTACCAGGCTATCTTAAACGGCGAGGAGCATGTGAAGGAGGTGGCGTTTTTCACCACCCTGGCAGGATACATACACTGGAAGCTGTCCGGGGAGAAGGTGATCGGCATCGGTGAGGCGTCCGGCATGTTTCCCATTGATTCCGACATACATGATTTTGACAAAAGGATGATTGCACAGTTTGACGAGCTGATTGCCCCCAGGGGATATTCCTGGAAACTGGAGCAGATCCTTCCCAGGGTGCTGTGCGCCGGGGAGAAGGCGGGAACCCTGACCTCCGATGGGGCCAGACTTTTGGATCCCACGGGAACCCTGCAGGCAGGTATCCCCATGTGCCCTCCCGAGGGAGACGCGGGAACGGGAATGGTGGCTACCAACAGCGTAAAAGTGCGCACCGGCAATATCTCTGCGGGAACCTCCATCTTTTCCATGGTGGTCACGGAGAAGGCGTTGGAGAAGGTGCACGAGGAGATCGACATGGTGACGACACCCGACGGAAATCCTGTGGCCATGGTGCACTGCAATAACTGTACCTCCGATCTGAACGCGTGGGTGAATCTCTTTGACGAGTTTGCGGGAAGGTTTGGAGTAAAGGCGGACAAAAACGAGCTCTACGGTGTTCTCTACAGGGAGGCGCTGGAGGCGGACGCAGACTGCGGCGGCCTGCTGGCGTACAACTATTTTTCCGGGGAGCCTGTAACCGGGCTGAACGAGGGGCGTCCCATGTTCGTCCGGATGCCTGATGCAAAATTCACCCTTGCCAACTTTATGAGGAGTCATCTTTACAGCGCCATGGCTACGCTGAAAATCGGCAATGACATCCTGTTGAAGGAGGAGCATGTGAAGGTGGATTCCCTGATGGGGCACGGCGGCCTGTTCAAGACGCCTGTGGTGGGGCAGCGCCTGATGGCCGCGGCCTTTGACTCTCCCGTGACGGTTATGGATACGGCCAGCGAGGGCGGCGCCTGGGGAATGGCAGTGCTGGCGGCGTTCCTGCAGGAGAAGGGTGAGCAGGAGACCTTGCCGGAGTATCTGACGAACAGAATCTTTGCAGGTCAGACCGGAACTACCATTGCACCTGTGCAGGAGGATGTGGCGGGCTTCGACGCCTTTGTGGAAAAATACAAGAGCACCCTGCCCGCGGAGAACGCTGCGGTGGAAGGGCTAAGGTAAAAAATTGCCTCTTTGAGGCAATTCGAAGAATGCTTCGCATTCTTCCCCGGCTGAGGTGTAATTTTCTGTAGAGTAAAAATGCCTCTTTGAGGCAAACAGACACAATTTTGGAGCCGCGCCGCAGTGGGCGGGCGCGGGAAAGGAGTAAAATGTTAGAGGAACTGAAGCAACTGGTATATGAGGCAAATATGGAGCTGCCCCGCTATGGGCTGGTTACCTTTACCTGGGGAAATGTCAGCGCCATCGACAGGGAGAGCGGCCTTTTTGTCATTAAGCCCAGCGGTGTGGAGTATGACAGGCTCAAGCCGGAGGACATGGTGGTGGTGGATCTGAACGGAAAGCGGGTGGAGGGGCGTTTCAATCCTTCCTCCGATACGGCCACTCACGCGGAGCTTTACAAGGCGTTTCCGCAGATTGGCGGTGTGGTGCACACCCACTCCTCCTATGCTACCAGCTGGGCGCAGGCCGGACGCAGCATTCCCTGCTACGGCACGACTCATGCGGATTACATCTACGGGGAAGTGCCCTGTCTGAGATGTCTGACGAAGGAGGAGATCGAGGAGGCCTATGAGGAAAACACGGGTCATCTGATCGTGAATGAATTTAAGCGGCTGGGAAAGGATCCCGTGGCCGTCCCTGCCGTGCTCTGCAAGAATCACGGCCCCTTTGCCTGGGGGAAGGACGCGGCGGAGGCGGTACATAACGCCGTAGTGCTGGAGGAGGTGGCCAAGATGGCTTATCGTGCCGAGACCATCAATCCCCGCATTCAGCCTGCACCCCAGGAACTGCAGGATAAACACTATTACAGAAAACACGGTGCAAACGCCTATTACGGCCAGGGAAACGGCTGAGAATAAAAGCGATTCAAAAGGACTGCCAACGCCTGCGGCACATGGATTCCGCGCGCTGCCGCAGGGCTGTCTGATAAGGGTCAACAGCAACCGTGTTCGAGCACAATGGGCATTTTTTGGAGAAGGGTATGGACGGGACAGGAGAATTATGCTACAATGTTGACTCAGAAGGACATGGAGTCAACTTCTGATTCCATGTGCGCCGAAGCGCACGAAATTATGGTATAATGTGCTTATTCGGGCAAAAAATCGACGAAGAGTCACAGGTTCGGTAAAATGAGGTGCCGCTGGGGCGGCAGAATGGAGGAGACGATGAACAATTTAGAACTGCGCAGGCACGCAAACGACGTGCGAAAAGGCATTGTAACGGCAGTTCACAGTGCAAAGGCGGGACATCCCGGCGGGTCCCTTTCCGCGGCAGATATCTTTACTTATCTGTATTTTGAGGAAATGAATATTGACCCGGAGAATCCCGACAAAGAAGACAGAGACCGCTTTGTGCTGTCAAAGGGCCATACCGCCCCGGGGCTTTATTCCGCATTGGCGAACAGGGGCTTTTTCCCGGTTGAGGACTTAAAGACATTGAGACATCTGGGTTCCTATCTTCAGGGGCATCCCTGCATCCATATTCCCGGCGTGGATATGTCCTCCGGTTCCCTGGGACAGGGGATTTCCGCTGCGGCCGGCATGGCGCTGGGCGGGAAGCTGGGCGGAAAGGATTTCCGTGTGTATACGCTTCTGGGCGACGGCGAGCTGGAGGAGGGACAGGTCTGGGAGGCGGCCATGTTTGCAGGCCACCGCAAGCTGGATAACTTCTGTGTGATCGTAGACAACAATAATCTGCAGATTGACGGCCCTATCGATCAGGTCTGCTCCCCTTATCCCATTGATCAGAAATTCGAGGCGTTCAATTTCCATGTGATCAATGTGGATGCACATGATTTTGACGCCATCCGGGCCGCTTTCCGGGAGGCGCGGGAGACCAAGGGAATGCCCACCTGTATCGTTGTACACAGCCTGAAGGGCAAGGGTGTTTCCTTTATGGAGAACAGTGTGGACTGGCACGGAAAGGCTCCCAATGATGAGGAGTATGCAGTGGCAATGGCAGATCTGGAAAAGATCGGTGCAGAATTAGAGAAGGAAGGTGAAGCGTAATGGCTGAAAACACGATAAAGAAGATCGCAACCCGTGAAAGCTATGGAAACGCCCTGAAGGAGCTGGGGGAAGAGTTTCCCGATCTGGTGGTGCTGGACGCCGACCTTGCGGCGGCTACCAAGACAGGTGTCTTCAAAAAGGCATATCCCGACCGTCATATTGACTGTGGTATTGCGGAGAGCAATATGATGGGTGTGGCAGCCGGACTTTCTCTGACCGGCAAAATTCCCTTTGTGAGTTCCTTTGCCATGTTTGCGGCTGGGCGTGCCTTTGAGCAGGTGCGCAATTCCATAGGTTATCCTCACCTGAACGTAAAGATCGGCGCAACCCATGCGGGAATTACGGTGGGCGAGGACGGCGCGACGCATCAGTGCAATGAGGACATCGCTTTGATGAGAACGATTCCCGGCATGGTGGTGATGTGTCCCGCAGACGATGTGGAGGCAAAGGCAGCCGTTCGTGCGGCTTTGGAATACGAAGGCCCTGTGTACATCAGATTCGGTCGTGCGGCAGTTCCCGTGATCAACGACAGGCCCGATTATCAGTTTGAGATCGGAAAAGGTTCCGTAGTCCGTGAGGGCAAGGATGTGACGATTGTAGCTACGGGTATCTGTGTGGACTCCGCTCTGGGAGCAGCCGAGAAGCTGGCTGCGGAGGGCATTCAGGCCGAGGTGGTGAGCATCTGTACCATCAAGCCGCTGGATGAGGATATCATTGTGAACAGTGCAAGGAAGACGGGAAAGGTCGTGACCGTGGAGGAGCACTCCGTGATCGGCGGTCTTGGCAGTGCGGTCTGCGATTGCCTGTGCGCAAAGCTGCCCACTCCCGTAAAGAAACTGGGTATGCAGGATGTGTTCGGAGAGTCCGGTTCCGCGGCAGCGCTGGTTGCAAAGTACGGTCTGGATGCAGAGGGCGTTTACAAGTCTGTAAAGGAGTTTGTATAAGGAATGTCCCCAAAAGTCATTTGAAAATGATTTATTTTTGAGAAAAAGTCATCTGCGGATGACTTTTTCTTGCGTTTTAATCATTCATTCGATACATTATTCTTATCGGCGTGACAGGAGGGACTAAGAAAACGGAGGACAGGATGCCTCTTGTGTTGTACGGCGCAAGGCAGGTGGGAAAGACGTATATTCTGCAGGAGTTTGGGAGGGATTACTTCAAGAACAGCATTTATATCAATTTTGAACGGATGCCGGCAGTGGCTGGATATTTTGAGGGAGATTTGAGACCGGACAGGCTGCTGCGGCTGCTGGAGGAGCACTTCGGTGCAAGGATTGTCCCGGAGGACACTCTGCTGATCTTTGATGAGGTTCAGGCCTGTGAAAGAGCGCTGACCTCCCTGAAGTATTTTTGTGAGGAGGCTCCCGAATATCATATTGTAGCGGCGGGAAGCCTTTTGGGGGTGGCGATCCGCAGGGAGAGCTATTCCTTTCCGGTGGGCAAGGTGTATGTGAAGACTATGTATCCCATGCGGTTTGACGAGTTCCTGTGGGCCATGGGACAGGAGGGGCTGGAGCATATGATCCGGGAGCATTTTGTTTCCATGGAACCCATGCCGGAGGCGATACACAGCGAACTGAGGCTCTGGTGGCTGCGTTATCTGTATGTTGGCGGAATGCCTGCCGCGGTTCGGAAGTATCTGGAGGAAAAATCATTGGTGAATGTGCCGGAGGTACAGAGTCTGATCGTCAATGCATACACTGCAGATATGGCAAAGTATGCGTCGGAAAGTGAGAGTACGAGGATCAGAGGCGCATATCTTTCCCTTCCGGCTCAGCTGGCAAAGGAAAATAAAAAATTCCGGTATAAGCTGATCCGCAAGGGAGCCACTGCGGGTATGTTCGGAGATTCTATTATGTGGCTGCATATGGCCGGAGTGGCAATTCAATCGGATTTGGCGACGGTGGGAGAATTGCCGCTTGCCGCTTTTCGGGATGTGTCCGCGTTCAAGCTTTATTTGTCTGATGTAGGGCTTTTATGTGCGCGCGCAAACCTGGTGCCGGAAAACGTGCTGCGGGATGAGTTATCCGGCGTTTACAAAGGGGCGCTGACGGAGAACTATGTGGCGCAGACACTGAAGGCAGCGGGCTATGAGCTCTATTATTGGACTTCTGACGCTCCGGCGGCAGAGGTTGATTTTGTAATTCAGATAAATGGCAGGGTGATTCCTGTTGAAGTGAAATATGACACAGGGGTCCGTTCAAAAAGTTTGAGGGAGTTTTGCAGGAGATATGCCCCGGAATATGCGCTTCGCGTTTCAGGTAAAAACTTCGGGGAGGAAGAGGGAATAAGGTCGATTCCGCTTTACGCGGCTTATTGTATTTAAAAAATGTCAGACATTTATCTTTTCTTAACAACTTTGATACAATCTCTGTTTATACTGTAAATCAGATAAGGACAAGAAAGAAGTTTGTCAGGGGTGCGGGGGTGCGAAGATGACACAGAACAGCGGAGTACAGAGGAGGCAGGAGCCGGATTTCATAGACATCAGAAGAAATCCGTATCTGGTAGATTATGAAGAGCAGAGAAGGCTGAGGACAGGCATTTCGGATACAAGGGGCAGACGGCAGGTGAGGCAGTCGGCAGGGTACGGCCAGAGGGAACGGAGCCGCAGGTCTGCAGGCGGATACGATCAGGAACTTCGGCAGGTGAGACAGCCGGCAGGGTACGGCCAGAGGGAACGGAGCCGCAGGTCTGCAGGCGGATATGATCAGGAGCTTCGGCAAGGCAGACCCACGGCGGGGAGTACAGGGGGAACGCGCCGCAGCGCGGAAACCTCCGGCAGAGCAGGTTCCCATAGGGGAGAACGGCGTGCTCTTCAGACAGTACCGGTAAACAGGGCGGGGAATCGTCAGGCCGCTGCGCGGCGACGGAAGAGATATATCCGCAGGCAGCGGATCGCAGTGAGTATTTTTGCCTGCGGCATAATTGCAGTATTCCTCGTCCTGATGATCAAGCCGGAAAGCCTTGAAGCTGCCGGAGGAAATCAAAATGTTATCACCGATAACAGACAGGAAGAGATAACCGGGACGGATCTTCCCCGGGAGGAAACGATACAGGGGCTGCCTGCGGCGGACTTTCTCAGGCATCCTTATTGGACGGAGGATTTCCTGACACCCAACGAGTATTCCAGGCCGGGTGAGCCTCTGCCGGAGATAAAGAATATTTTTGTGCACTATACGGCGAATCCGGGAACCAGTGCGGCACAGAACCGCAGCTATTTTGAGCAGCAGAAGGACACGCATGAGGTCAGCGTCAGCTCTCATTTTATCATTGGCTATGAGGGGGAGATCGTTCAATGTGTGCCTTTGACAGAGATTGCGTATGCGGTTCAGAGCCGCAACTATGACTCCATTTCCATTGAATGCTGTTTTAAGGCGGCGGACGGTTCCTTTACGCAGGAGACATATGACTCTTTGATCTCGCTTCTGGCGTGGCTGACGGACGTATATGACCTGGAAGCAGAGGATATATTGCGCCATTATGACTGCGGCGGAAAGAAGTGTCCGATCTATTACACGGAGCATCCGGACGCATGGGAAAAACTGAAGGAGGACGTTGCCCAGGCGCGAACAGAATAAAGACGAAGTCAGTACCGATTGACTGCCGGGATATTGCATTTAGGTTGCGATATCCCGGCTTCTCTGTTAGAATAAAACCAAGATGCGGCTGTCCGGAGGAAGGCCGGAGCCATAAACGTGAATTGCGGGGCCGAATCTGATATTTGGTATGGAGGACATTATGAATATTTTATCACCGTCTATATTGGCTGCGGATTTTGGCAGGCTGGGAGAACAGATCAGGGAGGCGGAGCAGGCGGGAGCCGGATATCTGCATATCGACGTGATGGATGGCAGCTTTGTGCCATCAATTTCTTTTGGTATGCCGGTGGTGAGTTCCATTCGAAGCGTCTCGGATCTGGTTTTTGACGTCCATCTGATGATTGAGAGGCCGGAGCGTTATCTGCAGGAATTTGCCGAATGCGGAGCGGATCTGATTAATTTTCATCTGGAGGCCACGGAGGACGTGGCAGGAACCATTGCGAAAATACGCAGTCTTGGCAGGAAGGCTGCGATCACGATAAAACCGGCAACTCCAGTGTCGGCGGCTGCGCCGTATCTGGAGCTTGTTGACATGGTGTTGGTCATGACTGTTGAACCGGGGTTCGGCGGACAGAAGTTGATCCCCTCCTGTCTGGATAAGGTGCGGGAGCTTCGCCGGATGGTCACGGAGAGAGGGCTTCCAGTGGATATTGAGGTGGACGGAGGGATCACATCCGAAAATGTGAGCCGGGTGCTGGAAGCAGGCGCAAATGTGATTGTGGCAGGCTCCGCAGTGTTTCACGGAAAAATCGGAGAGAATGTGAGAGGATTTCTGGAAAAAATGGAGCAGTAGCAGGCGGAGCAATGCCTAAAGCGGGAAAGGAGGCGTCTATGCAGCTGGGAGGGATCAAAGGCGGTCACGACAGGGATTCTCATCTGGTGACAGGCTGTATGCATGAGCATGCACACTACAGAAAAGAAAAAGGAGGGGCGGCGTCCTCATCGGCCATGAGCGCCCAGTCCTTTCAGATGCAGAAACAGCAGCAGGACGCCCAGTTTTCCCTGTCTGCCTGGGTGCAGAAGCTTCTGGGAAGAGGAAAAGGATTTGTAAGGGGTATCTGGGGGCCGGGCCAGGTCAGCAATCCTGCGGAACCGGGAGAAAAGTCGGGGCAGGCGCAGGTGATGGCACAGATGAGAGAGGATGCTGCCTCAGACAGTCGGAGCGCGGAGGCAAAGACCCGGGTTATGCAGGAAAATCCTTATTTTCTGACAATGCCGGAGAACAGGCCGGGGGTGAGACTTACGCCGATTCAACGGATCCGCGCAAAGGTGAAGGGTGTGACGGGACAATTGGCCGGAAAGCTGCCGGGACACTTTTTTCGTTTCCAGGCCAGAAATTCTTTTCAGGCAAAGCCCGAGCAGCGTCCGAAGGAGGATTTGAGGAAACGGAGCAAGTATAGAAAAGACGAGCTGGAGATAGACTGTATTCTGACGGATGAGAGTTATCTGATGGACTCCTATGACAGAAAGGGCGAGTACAGCCAGCTGACGACCAGAAAATAGGCATACAATGGCAAGGCCGGATTGTCACGAGGCAGAAAGTACAGGGAGGACGGTATATGATGTACCTGACACAGTTTACCTTTCCAACGGGAGAGCAGGAATTTGATTTTTTTCTGGGGCAGAAGCGTACCTGCTACGATTCGTTTTACCCTTTTCAGATCCTGTCGCGACGAAAATTGCGGATGCTGGATTTTGAACCGGTGACGATCCTGTATGGAGGAAACGGTTCCGGTAAGACCACGGCGCTGAATGTGATTGGCGAGGCCCTTGGGCTGAAGCGGGATACGCTGTATAACCGCAGCAATTTTTTCGAAGAATATATCAAACGGTGCAGCTTAGAGACAGGGGAGCCCGTACCGGAGGGCAGCAGAATTATCACCAGCGATGATGTGTTTGACTTCATGCTGAACCTGCGGTCGCTGAACCAGGGGATCGACAACAGGCGGGAGAGCGTATTTCAGGAATACCTGGAAAATAAATATGACAGTTTTCAGATGCGTTCCCTGGCGGATTACGAGAAGCTGAAAAAGGTGGTGCAGGCTCGTTCCAAGACCCAATCCAGATATGTGAGAGCAAACCTGATGGATAATGTGCGGGAGCATTCCAACGGGGAGAGCGCATTTTTGTATTTTACGGAAAAGATTCAGGAGAACGGGCTTTACCTGTTGGATGAGCCGGAGAACAGCCTGTCGCCGGAGCGGCAGCAGGAGCTGCTGCGGTTCCTGGAGGATTCCGCCAGATTTTTCGGATGTCAGTTTATTATTGCCACTCATTCCCCCTTTCTGCTTTCCATGCGGGGAGCCAGAATCTATGATCTGGATGAGGATCCGGTGGATGTGAAACGCTGGACCAGACTGGGGAATGTGAGGGCGTATTTTGATTTTTTCAAGAAGTATGAAGGAGAGTTTGAACTGTAACAGTTCAGCCGGTCAACGCCCGATCATGAGCAAACAAGGAAGCGCAATCATGCGCAAAGAAAGCGCTCCGTCTTGACAATGCGCCATATCTTGTGATACTCTTTAATACAGACAGCAAACGCAATGACGAAGAAAGTACGTCTGCACCCCGTTACACAGAGAATGTCCCGAAGGCGAAAAGCCGATGCTGAGAGGGACAGAACAGGACAGACGGAAAATGGCTTCCGAGCAGCGCACCGAACCCGAAACAACATGACAAAGGTGTCATGTGCGAGAACAGGGTAAGGCTGCGACAGGTTCCGCCTGTTACAGCGGACAGGGTTTGAATGACATTGTCAGGAAAGACCCGGCGAGATCCGGCTTGTGAGAGTCGGGTGAAGAGAAGTGGTACCACGGGCACAGAGCCTGTCTTCTTGCGCGGCAGCGCATGCAAGACAGGCTTTTTTTGCGCGAATCAGCAGAGTCAGAAGCGAAGAGCGGCCGAGGCCGTGCTTGCACAGGCATCGGCAGGGAAGAGCTTATGACGAGCAACTGCGAACAGTCTGCTGATTCAATGAAGCAGAGTCAGAAGCGAAGAGCGGCCGAGGCCGTGCTTGCACAGGCATCGGCAGGGAAGAGCTTATGACGAGCAACGCGAACAGTCTGCTGATTCAATGAAGCAGAGTCAGAAGCGAAGAACAGGAAAGGAGAAGAAAGACATGCAGAACAAGGGAGCTTATTATCTGACCACGGCCATTGCCTACACGTCCGGCAAGCCTCATATCGGCAATAACTATGAGATTGTGCTGGCGGACAGCATTGCCAGGTTTAAGAGAAAGGAGGGCTATGACGTCTTTTTCCAGACCGGAACGGATGAGCATGGCCAGAAGATTGAGCTGAAGGCCGAGGAGATCGGCGTTACGCCCAAAGAATTTGTGGATCAGGTTGCCGGGATTATTCAGGGAATGTGTGATATGCTGAATATATCCTATGACAAATTTATCCGCACCACGGACGAAGCGCATGAAAAGCAGGTGCAGAAGATTTTCAAACGCTTTTATGACCAGGGCGATATCTATAAGGGAGCGTATGAGGGGATGTATTGTACGCCCTGTGAATCCTTCTGGACGGAGAGCCAGCTGGTGGACGGAAAATGTCCCGATTGCGGCAGAGAAGTGAAGCCGGCCAAAGAGGAGGCGTACTTTTTCCGTATGAGCAAGTATGCGGACAGACTGATTCAGCATATTAACGAGCACCCGGAATTTATTCAGCCCACGTCCCGCAAAAACGAGATGATGAACAATTTTCTGCTGCCCGGGCTTCAGGATCTGTGCGTGTCCCGGACGACCTTCAAATGGGGAATTCCCGTTGACTTTGACGACAAGCATGTGGTCTATGTCTGGCTGGATGCGCTGAGCAATTACATCACGGGCATCGGATACGACGCGGACGGAAACAGCTCGGAACAGTATAAAAAGCTGTGGCCGGCGGATCTGCATCTGATCGGAAAAGATATTATCCGTTTCCACACCATCTACTGGCCCATTTTCCTTATGGCACTGGGCGAACCGCTGCCCAAACAGATTTTCGGTCATCCCTGGCTGATGATGAACGGCGGGAAGATGAGTAAATCGAAGGGGAATGTCATCTATGTGGACGATCTGGCAGACTTCTTCGGCGTGGATGCCGTGCGCTATTATATGCTTCACGAGATGCCCTATGAAAATGACGGAAACGCCACATGGGAGCTGATTGCGGAAAGGACCAACACGGATCTTGCAAATACGCTGGGCAATCTGGTGAACCGCACCATATCCATGAGCAATAAATATTTTGGCGGTGTGGTGTCGGATAAAGGGGCGGAAGACGGGGCTGTAGACGGGGATCTGAAGGCTGTGGTCACTGGAGCCTATGCAAAGGTGACAGAAAAAATGACTGCCATGCGGGTAGCGGACGCGTTGACGGAGATCTTTGGTATCTTCAAGCGCTGTAATAAGTATATTGACGAGACGGAGCCCTGGGTTCTGGCGAAGGATGAGGCAAAGGCGGACCGCCTTTCCACTGTACTTTATAATCTGGTGGAGGGCATCGTTATCGGCGCTTCCCTGCTGCAGCCCTTTATGCCTGAAACTGCCGAAAAAATTGCCGGACAACTGAATACGAAACTCCGTGATTTTGATGAGCTTGAGACCTTCGGGAAATATCCGAACGGCAATCGGGTGACGGAAACGCCCGAGATTCTCTTTGCCCGTCTGGATAAGAAGGATGTGGAGAAGCGGGAGCAGGAGGTGGCAGCAGCCCTGGCGGCAGATACCGCCGAAAAACAGGAAGAAAGCGACAGCAATGTCATAGACCTTGAGGTGAAGCCTGAAATCTCCTATGATGATTTTGCAAAGCTTCAGTTTCAGGTGGGAGAGATCATCTCCTGTGAGGCGGTGCCCAAGTCCAAGAAGCTGCTCTGCAGCCAGGTCAGGATCGGCAGCCAGGTAAAGCAGATCGTATCCGGCATCAAGGCGTATTATTCCCCGGAGGAGATGGTGGGGAAAAAGGTGATGGTGCTGGTAAACTTAAAGCCTGCCACTCTGGCGGGAGTGGTTTCCGAGGGAATGCTGCTGTGTGCCGAGGACGCCGAAGGCAGGCTGGCGCTGATGAAGCCGGAGAAGGAGATGCCTGCAGGCGCCGAGATCTGTTGATTTCCGCGCTGACAAATCCAAAATGTTTATTAAAATTGTGGAAAAGTACTTAAACTTTTCCCGGAAATGCGTTATACTCGCGTTACAGGATGCAGACAGGCTGCCTGTTCGACAATTATGAGGTGAATTATGGTAAAAGAAGAGTTTTTTTACGACTCGAGGGACGGGAAGAGCAAGCTTCACGCCGTGAGATATGTTCCTGACAATGCGGAGAAAATCCGCTGTGTAGTGCAGATTGTGCACGGCATGGCGGAGTACATTGAGCGGTACGAGGAATTTGCCGGGTTTTTAACGGAGAGGGGCTGTGTGGTCACCGGTGAGGATCATATGGGTCACGGGAAATCCGTAGGGCGTGACGGCAAGCGGGGCTATTTCTGTGAACAGGATCCTGCTACGGTGTTGGTTCGGGATGTACACAGGCTGAAAAAGGCCACTCAGGCGCTTTATCCCAATGTGCCATATGTGATTATGGGACACAGCATGGGTTCCTTTATCGTAAGAAATTATATGTTCCGTTATGGTACTGGAATCTCCGCTGCGATTATCATGGGTACGGGAATGCAGCCGCCGGCGCTGCTGCGGGCGTCCAAAATTGTGATAGGTATTCAGAAACTTTTCTGCGGCCCGGAGCATGTCGGCAGATTGATAGACCGGCTGGCCTTTGGGGCTTACAATAAGGAAGTTGAGACGCCCAGAACTCCTTTTGACTGGCTGAGCCGTGACGAAGAGAGAGTGGATAAGTATATTGCTGACCCCATGTGCGGGTTCGTCTTTACCGTGAACGGATTCTCCACTCTGTTTGAACTGGTTTCCAGACTGCATGACCCGCGGAATCTTGCGCGGATCCCCGCAAAGCTGCCCGTGTATATGGTCTCCGGCGACGGGGATCCTGTGGGAGATTACGGCAGAGGAGTCCGCAAGGCCTATGACAGTCTCAAAGGAGCGGGACTCGAGAATATCCGGCTGAAACTCTATGACGGAGGAAGACATGAGCTGCTGAACGAGACAAACCGCGAAGAGGTCATGAAGGATATTTTTGACTGGCTGGAGGAGACGGTGCTCTGCTCCGGCAGGGCATCAGGTAACTGAATGGAAACAGTGAAAATGCAGATGCCGTTTGAGGTACGATGGGCGAAGGAAGAGGAGTGGGGGCCGGCCATGCGGATGATATGGCGCACCTTTCTCAGATTTGAGGGCAGAGATTATACGCGGGAGGGAATCAGGAACTTTTATGATTTCATTACCGATGACGATCTGTATGTTGCATTTTTAAAAGGCGAATATCAGCTGATGGTGGCACTGGACGGCCAGAAGGTGATAGGAGCCGGCTCCATTCGGAATCGAAATCACCTTTCCCTTTTGTTTGTGGAGGAGGGCTATCACCGAATGGGTGTGGGTCGTGCCATTCTCACGGCAGTGTGTGACTATCTGAAACAGGAGGCCGGAGAAAAATATATATCACTCAAGGCGGCGCCCTATGCCGTGAATTTTTACAGAAGGCTTGGATTTCGGGCAGTCAGGCCGGAGGAGGAGTATTCCGGAATCCGGGTGACAGAGATGGAAAAAGTGTTTTTTTAGGAGGAAGGGCCCGGGCGACAGGCGGGTCAAACAGGAGTTGGAGCTGCCGCAGGGCAGCGGCGTGGAGGTTAAAATGAAATTTTTGAGTCTGGACAGCCCTCTGATGCAGGGACTGGGAAAAATGGCCGATCTGATGTGGCTGAATGTGCTGACGCTGATCTGCTGTCTGCCGGTGGTGACCGTCGGGGCGTCTCTGACCGCCATGAATTATATGGCGCTGAAGATTGCGAGAAACGAGGAATGTTATATTACGCGGGGTTTCTTCAAATCTTTTAAGGAAAACTTCCGGCAGGCGACACTGATCTGGCTGATTATTCTGGCGGTGATTGCTGTTTTGGTGGGAGACTTTCTCATCATGGGAAGCTCCGCCGCCGAGTTCGGTGCTCTGCTTCGGGGAGTAATTACGGCGGCAGCGGTGCTGGTGGTTTTTACCTGCATGTATGTCTTTCCGGTTTTGGCAAAATTTGAAAACTCGATTTTTCGAACGTTGAAGAATGCGTTTCTCATGAGCCTGATGCAGTTTCCCAAGACCATCCTGATGATTATCATGTACGCAGTTCCGCTGGTGGTATTTTTCTTTGTCCTGCAGCTTATGCCGCTGTCTCTGCTGTTTGGCCTTTCGGCCCCGGCCTGGGGATCCGCGAAGCTGTACAACAAGTTGTTCAAAAAGCTGGAAGACCAGATCCTGGAAGCGAGCGCCCCCGAGGGCGAGCCGGAGGAGGATGAGAGGATTTTCCGGGATGAGCTTGACCCTGCCCTTGAGAACTATGACAAGAACCAATAAGTGTCTGTCGAACCTGTGTGCTGTATAATTTGACCAAGTTCCAGGGCGCATTTTAGGCAATGTGACATGTAAGAAAAATTTTTTATCTGTTTCTGAGCAAAACATACAATCTGTTAAGAAATCTTTGTGAAATAGTGGTATGGTGTTGTAAAGAGATTTTAGGTATACTGATTTCAGGTTCAGTGATAAGGTGACCTGATAATTAATAAAGTAATTGCAAATATGAAAGGAGTTTCAACATGGCAAGTTTATCTTTGACAAATGTCTGCAAGGTGTATCCCAACGGTTTTGAAGCTGTTAAGGATTTCAACCTGCAAATCGCGGATCAGGAGTTTATTATTTTCGTAGGTCCTTCCGGATGTGGTAAGTCCACGACGCTCCGTATGATCGCGGGTCTGGAAGACATTTCCTCCGGTGAACTGAAGATCGGAGACAGGGTAGTGAACGACGTTGAACCCAAGGATCGTGACATTGCAATGGTATTCCAGAACTATGCTCTGTATCCTCATATGTCCGTATATGATAATATGGCATTTGGTCTGAAGCTGAGAAAGGTTCCCAAGGATCAGATTGACAAGATGGTTAAGGAAGCTGCCAAGATCCTGGATCTGACTCCTCTGCTTGACCGTAAGCCCAAGGCTCTGTCCGGTGGTCAGAGACAGCGTGTTGCCATGGGACGTGCAATCGTTCGTAATCCCAAGGTGTTCCTGATGGATGAGCCTCTTTCCAATCTGGACGCAAAGCTGCGTGTACAGATGCGTATCGAGATCGCAAAGCTGCATCAGAGACTGGGCACCACCATCATCTACGTTACCCATGACCAGACAGAGGCCATGACCCTTGGTACCAGAATCGTTGTTATGAAGGACGGTGTGATCCAGCAGGTGGATACTCCTCAGAATTTGTATGAGAAGCCCTGCAATCTGTTCGTGGCAGGATTCATGGGATCTCCTCAGATGAACTTCCTGGATGCAACCGTTAAGGTTTCCGGTGATGTTGCTCATCTGGAAATCGCAGGACACAGCATTCCTCTTCCGGCAGCAAAGTCCAAGAAGCTGATCGATGGCGGTTATGACGGAAAGGTAGTTACCTTCGGTATTCGTCCTGAGGATGTATATGACTCCGAGGCGTTTATCGCATCTTCTCCTCAGCAGAGCGTATTTGATTCTACCGTAAAGGTATACGAGCTGCTTGGTGCGGAAGTTTATCTGTACTTTGATCTGGATGAGTTCCCGATCACTGCAAGAGTTGATTCCCGTACCACTTCAAGACCCGGCGACGCTATCAAGTTTGCGTTTGATATCGACAAGATTCATGTGTTCGATAAGGAAACCGAGCAGATCATTACCAACTAAACAGAAACATATGGGGGTGCTGGTGACGGCACCCCTTTTCGTTTGCTTTTTTACTTGCGAAGGTTTTGAAAATCAGGTATGATGAATCTATCAGCCTGTCTGGTGTGACAGGAAAGGATGTTTCATCCAAACACTGAATTGATGTCCGATGAAACGGACAGGGAGGGACAAAGATGATTTCTAATCAGACAATTCAGACCAGTATTGACGAATTGAAGGCGATTACAAAGGTAGATTTGTGTGTATATGATATGTTCGGGGCGTTGGTTGCCTCCACCGTGAGTCAGGTGGAGATCGGCGGAGAGCTGATCAGCGGTTTTGCCAATTCGCCTGCGGACAGCCAGGTAATTGGTATCCATCATCTGCTGAAGATTACGGACGAAGGAGAACTGTTATATATCCTGGTGGCAAGGGGAACCAGCGATGACGTATACATGGTTGGAAAAATTGCCGTGTGCCAGATTAGAAATCTTGCCGTGGCATATAAGGAGCGGCTTGACCGAAATAATTTTTTCCAGAATCTGCTTTTGGATAATCTGTTACTGGTGGATATCTATAACAGGGCAAAGAAGCTCCATGTGGAAGTAGCCGTTCCCAGGGCAGTTTTTCTGGTGGAGACGGCACTGGAAAAGGACGGGATTGTCACGGAGCTGCTGAAGGGAATGTTTTCCAGCCAGTCCGGCGATTATATTACAGCGGTGGATGAAAGCAATGTGATTCTTATAAAAGCGCTGGAGCAGGGCGGCAGCCATGAAGAACTGATGGGGATTGCGGATACGATTGTGGCAATGACGAATGCGGAGGCCATGCTGAATGTCAGAGTGTCCTTCGGCACCGTGGTTCCGGAGCTGAAGGATGTATCCAAATCCTACAAGGAAGCAAAGATGGCGCTGGATGTGGGAAAGATTTTCTATGCGGAAAAGAATGTGGCGGCATACAGCACTCTGGGAATAGGAAGGCTGATTTATCAGCTGCCCATCAATCTGTGCAGGATCTTTATCGAAGAGATTTTTGGAGACAATGTGCCCGATGATCTGGATGAAGAGACACTGAATACCATCAATAAATTTTTTGAGAACAATCTGAATGTTTCGGAGACCTCGCGGCAGCTTTTTGTACACAGAAATACCCTCGTGTACCGGATCGAGAAGCTGCAGAAGAGCACCGGCCTGGATCTGAGAAACTTTGACGATGCCCTGACCTTCAAAATTGCACTGATGGTAGTGAATTATATGAAGTATTTGGATAATATGAATTATTAAGCGGGCGCAGTATGCATATTTTCGTGATTGAGGACGAGCAGACCTTGCGGGAAGAACTGAAAATATTGTTGGAAAACGCGCTGTACCGGGTGACGGCGCCGGAATGCTTTGACGAGGTTGTCCGTCAGGTGTTGGAGGCGCAGCCGGATCTGGTGCTTCTGGATGTAAATCTTCAGGGTGTGTCGGGTTTTGACCTCTGTATGCAGCTGCGACGACAGACAGAGGTGCCTGTAATCTTTTTGACGGGGCGTGTGGATCCCATGGACGAGCTGAACGGATTGCTGAAGGGCGGAGACGACTATATTCTTAAGCCCTACCGGGCGCCTGTACTTCTGGCAAGGATTGCGGCGGTGCTGAAGCGTACCGGAGGTATGGAGGCAAAAGAAGCCACGCAGTATGAAAAGGGCGGTGTGCAGCTGGATATAGCCAGATGCACGCTTGCCTGCGGAGAGCGGTATGCTGATCTGACAAAGAATGAAATGAAGATACTGCATCAGTTGTTTCAGCATCAGGGAGTGTATGTCTCCAGAATGGATCTAATTGAATATTTGTGGGAAAACAGGATTTTTATCGACGACAACACACTCAGCGTCCATGTGGCAAAGCTCCGGGAAAAACTGAAGGCCATAGGGGCGCAGAACTTTATTGAGACCAGGAGAGGGATGGGATACCGCATATGAAGCTGACAGACTTCCTGAAGGACAGAGGAATGTTATTGCTCCTTCATCTGGTGTGTATGTGTATGACGGCGTTTTTTTTCAGGCTGACCAACTACAGCCTGACCAACACGGTTCTGTTTCTGACCATGTGGGTGATTCTGCTGACTGTCTGGCTGGCAGTTACCTTTCTGCAGCGCAGAAGGTTTTTCCGGGAGGCGGAAAGGATACTGGAAAAGGTGGATCAAAGGTATCTTCTGGGGGAGTTGTTCCCGGATTCCTTTCGGCTGGAGGACAGACTGTACCGGGAGATGATCCGTTGTTCCAACAAATCCTGTATTGAGCGGATTCGCCGGGTTGAGGACGATAAGAAGGACTACAGGGAGTACATTGAAAGCTGGGTGCATGAGATCAAAGCGCCGATTACCGGTATCGAGCTGCTCTGTGCCAACAGGCGGAATGGTCAATCTGTGGAAACACAGCAGGGAATGAGGCTGTCTGCCGAGGGGCCGTACAGCGCGGAGGATTTGCGCACCATCAGTATGGAAAACCGGAAGATCGAAAATTGTGTGGAGCGGATTTTATATTACGCCCGTTCGGAAGAGGTCTATCGGGACTTCATGATACGGGAAGTCTGTCTGGAGGATATGGTCTGCGAGGTTCTGGAAAGGAATCGTCTGCTGCTGATTCAGAACGGCTTTAAAGTGGAGGTAAGCTGCAGGGATACGGTTTATACGGATGAAAAATGGATTGCCTTCATCTTGAATCAGATCGTGTTGAACAGTGTGAAATACCGGGGAGAAAGCCCGGTTCTGAGCATCCGTTCCAGAAGAGAGAGAAATGGTGTGATGCTGGAACTTGAGGACAACGGAACCGGTATCCGAAAAGAAGAGTTGTCCCGCATCTTTGAGAAGGGGTTTACCGGAAGCAACGGAAGAGCCCGGGAGGGATCTACCGGCATGGGACTGTATCTGTGTCGCAGGCTGTGTGACAGGCTGGGAATCGGTCTGTCTGCAGATTCCCGTTCCGGTGTGGGCACAAGGCTGACGCTGGAGTTCCCTGTCAGCAATTATATCTGTAATAACCTGGAAGAATGGCGCAGTGAAAAAGAGGATTGAAGTTATCTTACGAAAATTTAAGATAACTTCAATCTGTTTTTATACAAGAATATGGCGGCAGACGGTAGACTGATGTGAGACGCAGAAGAAATCAGCCAGGGAATGCCGGCCGGTTTGCGAGTGTCACAGAGCAGGTCCGCGGAAGCGGGAAGACAGGAGGAAAAATGCAGGACTATATTCGGATATGTGATGTGGAAAAATACTATGGAAACGAGTCAAATGTGACAAAGGCGGTGGATCGGGTCAGCTTCTGTGTGGATCAGGGGGAATTTGTGGGGGTGATGGGGCCTTCGGGATCCGGCAAGACAACGCTGTTGAACATGCTTGCCACCATCGACCGGGTGACAGCCGGACATATCTACTATGAGAAAACAGATATCACGGAGCTGTCGGAAAACGCATTGTCCGACTTTCGGAAAAACAATCTGGGTTTTGTGTTTCAGGACTATAATCTGCTGGACACGCTGACAATTGAGGAGAATATTATTCTGGCATTGACGCTGCAGAAGGACAGGAAGGGGGCGGATGGCAGCGGCATTGGGCGGAAAAAGAAACTGACACAGAGCTGTGAAGAGATCCTGCGTCTGTTGGGAATTGAGGATGTGAGGGAGAAGTTTCCCTACCAGGTGTCAGGCGGACAGAAACAAAGGTGTGCCTGTGCCAGGGCGCTGGTCAATCATCCCAGGCTTCTTCTGGCTGACGAGCCTACCGGAGCGCTGGACTCCAGGGCGGCACAGACCCTGTTGGAGACTTTTACCGACTTAAACCACACCATGAAGGCCACGATTCTGATGGTGACCCATGACGCATTTTCCGCCAGCTATTGCGGGCGTATTCTGTTTCTGAAGGACGGGAAAATTTTTCATGAGCTGGTTCGGGGAGACAGAAGCCGCAGAGTATTTTTGCAGGAAATCCTGGATGTGCTATCTCTGACGGGAGGTGAAATGACAGATGTTAAGTAAACTTGCGTTCCGCAATATGAAGCGTTCTGCCAGAGACTATCTGGTTTATACTCTCACCATGACGATAGTTGTCGCGCTGATGTATTCCTTTGGCAGCCTGTTTTTTCAGAACGAACTGGCAGACCAGGTCAATATGCTGGAGGATGTGGATATCATGACTGTGATGATCGGACTCGCCACATTTTTTATCGTATTGATCGTGGCGTGGCTGATCAACTACATGGTTCGGTTCATGCTGGAGAAGAGAAGTACGGAGTTTGGCATTTATCTGCTGCTGGGGATGCGGAAGAAAACCATATCCAGACTGTATATCCGGGAAAATATTCTTCTGGGCAGTGTGTCTTTTCTGTTTGGCTGTCTGCTGGGCGTGGTGTTTCAGCAGCTTTTGTTTACGGTGATGTTTTCCATGGTGAGGATGGAATACCACCTGCATGTTTCCTTTCACCGGGGAACCATCCTGGTGACGGTGCTTTGCTATGCAGGCTGTTATTTGCTGGCGCTTCTTCGGTGCAGGCGCAGGTTCCGGAAAATGAACATTCATGGTCTGATGAACGCGAAGCGGCAGAATGAGGAAATCAGGGAAAGGCATGAATCGGCAAAGCGACTCATTCTTCCGCTGTCGGTTTTTTTCATTTTTCTGTTCTGGGCAGTCTTTGGCAGGCTTTCCGGCGCGAGAGAAATCATTTTATTCCTGGTTGGCCTGGTGGTCACCATTTATCTCTTTTACGTTGGATTGTCCGCCTGGATCATCTGCTATGTGCGTCGAAAGGGCAGGGGGATCTACACAGGGCAGAATCTGTTCCTTTTGCGGCAGTTCGCCTCAAAGGTGCGCACCATGCAGTTTACCCTGGGAACACTGACCTCCCTGTTCACCCTGGCGTTGATGGGAGCTTCCATTGCACTGATGTTCAGTACCTATGAGAATACGGTTCTGGAGGATAAATTTCCTTTTGACATACAGATGTACAGTGCGGATGCGGAGGATGATTTCCGGAAGGAACGGGCGCTGCTGGATGCCCGGGGAGCGGAGCTGGAGTATTATTCTTATCGGATTTATACGGACCGTCAGATACAGGTCAATGCATGGATTCTGACTCATCTGAGGGCATGGGGGACAATGTACCGCAACGAGGACGGGAGCCCTGACATGCCGAAGATTGAAAGGATGCTTCAAACCGAAAGTATTTATTATCCCTTTGATACCTATATGGGCATCACGGACTATAACCGTCTCCGGGAAATGCTGGGCTATGACAATATCTCACTGGAATCAGGAGAATATCTGCTGCAGATCAAACCCCGACTGTATGAGGATGTACAAAAGGCAGGAGAGGAGCTTCAGATCGGTAATGCGTCGGGGGAGGGGATTCTTACCTGTGCAGGTATTGTGGCGGATCCCTTTTCACAGGACGGACACAACGGAGCGGATTACCTGATTATCGTACCGGATGCCGTGCTGGGAAGAATGACGCCCTATTATTCCGAACTGGTGGCGGACGTGAAGGGAGAATTGACAGAGGAGCTTCGGCAAATTGTGCACGATCTGTCGGAGGATAAGGAAAAGTTTTATGATTATATGGAGGAATACGCGGAGCGTCCGGAAGTGGATTTCAGCACCGGATCGGACAACATTATTGTATATATAGGACTTTGCCTGGCAAGGGAAATGCTGATTCCGGAGATGAAATATCTGTTGGGTTCAATGATCTTTCCGCTGTTTTATATCGGATTGGTATTTGTCTGTGTTGCCATGACAGTGTTGGCCGTGCAGCAGCTGAGTGACTCTGCAAAATATAGGTTCAGGTACGATGTGCTGAATAAGCTGGGATTGGATCGAAGGCAGATACGGGGGCTGATTCTGAAGCAGCTTGCAGCATACTATCTGTGCCCTGCCCTGCTGGCTGTCGTGATCAGCGGAAAGATGATTTTGTATGTCAGCAGGGTATTTGTACTGGAGACAGGAGTACCTGTGGCAGCAGGCGGCTTTTTTCTGAAAAGTATTGTTTTGTTTTTCGGAATTTATCTGGTTTATTTTATTGTAACCTATGTGGGCTTTAAGCGGAATGTTCATGCATAAATGAGACAACCCTCCGAATATATTAATGTGAATAGAGCATTTCACAATCCTGATCTGTACGCCCGCCTTGGCGGGCAGGTGGGAGTTAATGTGAATAGAGCATTTCACAATCCTGATCTGTACGCCCGCCTTGGCGGGCAGGTGGGAGTTAATGTGAAAAGAGCATTTCACAATCCTGATCTGTACGCCCGCTTTGGCGGGCGGATGGGAGTTAATGTGAAAAGATGAAAAGGGTATTTCACAATTCTGATACGGGTGAAACAGAATATAACGGATTCGGAGGGGCCGCATATGTTTTATGAGAAAAAGGTAAGGTATCTGGACTTTTACAGAAACGGGGAGAGGGTCAGAAACGGAGGGTTTGCCAGAACGGAAATCAGGGGGGAACGTTTCCGGCTTGAACTGACCTTAAAGGGCGTATCCGCAGCGGGCAGGACGGCCGGTTCCGTGATCCTGTGCGCGGGGGAAAAGGAACTGCTGCTGGGAGAGATGGGAATACAAAACGGATGCGGGGAATTCCGATACGAGGAAGACCTGAAAAAGGGGATTGACGGAGAGGAATTGGAATACGGGGAACTGACTGGAATTCGGATTCCCCTTGGGGAGGGGATGGAGGCGGCCTGCAGATGGCCCGCCGAAAAGGGAACCGACGCAGAAGAGGGTAAGATATCTGTCGGAAAGGAAACCACGGCCCGAGGCTTATTTCGACGAAAAGAGGAGAAAGAAACGGTTTCTGGTATGGCTTTGCAGAGAGGGGAGAAGGAAGCAGCTTCGGGAGGGTTCAGGCAGAGAGGAGAGGAAGGAGCAGGCTCAGGTGTTTTTTTGACAAGAGAGGAAAAAGAAACAGCTCCAGAGTCTCTTATGCAGAGAAGGGAAAAAGAAACAGCTCCAGAGACATTTATGCAAAACGGGGAGAAGGAAGTGGTTTCGGAATCCTTTATGCAGAGAGGGGAAGAAGAAACAGCTCCTGAGACATTTATTCAGAGAAGGGAAAAAGAAACAGCTCCAGAGTCATTTATGCAAAGCGGGGAGAAGGAGGCGGTTCTGGAATCCTTTATGCAGAGAGAAGAGAAAGGAACAAATCCTGAGACATATACACAGAGAAGGGAGAAAGAAACGATTCAGGGCGCTGTTTCACAAAGTTCGCGGAGATCGGGAACGGAAACAGAGGAAAATTATACAAGGCAAAGGATGGGAGAGGGGCAGGAAGTGAGCAGAGCCGGAAACATCTCAAAAAAGAATGGGCGCACGGTAAAGCTTTTGGAGGAAAAATGGCTTCAGCTCTCACAGATCTATCCTCATATACGTCCTTTTCGGGACGAAAGGGATTATTTATCCATCGGACCGTCAGACTTTGTGATTTTCTCGGAAGAATCCTATCGCGCCGTAAACAACAGTTTTCTGCTGCATGGATATTATAATTATCATCATTTGATTCTTACCCGGATGGAGAGAAGAGGGGAAATTCTTTATTATGCAGGGGTTCCCGGAAATTATTATGACAGAGAAAAGCAGGTGGCAGTTATGTTCGGTTTTGAAAGCTTTGAATGTGCAGAGGAGCCGGCGCAGCAGGGTGATTTCGGTTATTATATGATGAGGGTAAAAGTATGAGGAAATGTTGTTCCGTGGGCAGCAGGCCCATGGGCAGGAGTTACAGGCCTTCCCCGTCAAAGGAGGGAATGAAGCTTTCCGAGACAGTACCGCCCTCCTGAAAAAAGCCCTGTTCTATGCCGATCTTGTCCGCAAAGTCCAGTACCCGCCGGTATTCTTCCGGGGTGACGGGACGGCTCAGTTCGGGGAAACCGGATACCTGCGCCATGGGTGTGTACTGGTTCATAATGCTGATATAGATATCATTTCCAAAGGTTTCATGGAGAAAACGGAGTATTTTTTTAGAGTCTCTGGTCTGGCCGGGAAGAACCAGATGACGCACGATAACTCCGCGCTTCATCAGGCCGGTTGCAGGGTCGATTATGGGGCGCCCGGTCTGTCGGAGCATTTCCGAGATGGCTTCGGCTGCTCTGAAAAAATAATCAGGGGCCTGGGAATATCTTGCTGAGAGATCTGCGGAACAGTATTTCAGATCGGGAAGATAGATATCTGCCAGTCCCTCCAGAAGCTGCAAGGAAGAGATTTTTTCGTAGCCGCCGGTGTTGTAGACCACAGGGATGTGCAGACCGCATGCTTTGGCCTGCTCCAGGGCATGGCAGATCTGGGGGAGGAAATGCCCTGCAGTCACAAGATTGATGTTGGCAGCGCCCTTCTCCTGAAGTTTAAGAAAAATATCAGTCAATCTTTCCAAAGTGAGGGAGATACCGGATTTGCCCACAGCAATGCTGTGATTCTGACAGAAGATACATTGCAGGCTGCATCCGGAAAAAAATACGGTGCCGGAACCACAGGAGCCGGAAATACAGGGCTCCTCCCAGTAGTGCAGGGCGGCTCTGGCCGCAGTGAGCTCCATGGTCTGCCCGCAGAACCCCGTTTGTCCCAGGGTGCGGTTGACATGGCATTGCCTGGGACAAAGTGTGCAGTCCGACAGAAGAGAATTTATTTTTTCGGGAGTCATATTCATGGAAAGCTCCTTGCGATTCCACAGTTTCAGGGATTCGGCAAAGTGTATTGTACGATAGACGAATAACAAGACCGTACATAAGGGTATGACTCCACCCGGCTTCCTTACGGCACATGAGAGGCTCTGCTTAGTGCTGCTTTGTTCCCAACCTGACACGGTTCGCAGTTCCCATTGCGTAAGACCGAATTTCATCATCATACCACAAATGTACGGCTTTATCAGTGTAGCGGTTTTTCTTTCGTTTGTCAAGGATAAAAATAGTGTTGACAAACGTATAAATTATGATATCATATCTTTATAAAGCATATTACTTTCTTGTTTATAATAATGTGACAGTTCTGTCATTCTAACGCTTATATTCGGAAAATCTGTGCTTTTTATCCCAATTTACAATTTAAGTGCAGAGGGTTCCGGACCGTTCGAGAGACCTTCTGCGGAAACAGGAGGTTTGATGAAGAAACTGGAGGAAATGAATCTGCTGGATGATTTTCTGGTAAACAGCCTGACCGGCCACAGATTGTACGGAGAGGCGGCCGCAAGGTATATTCTGGAGTGTATTTTCCGGCGCAGGATTGGTCGTCTCACAGTGGTGCCCCAACGATTCTGGCAGGGAGGGAGCACAGGAAAACACGGCGTTCGACTGGATGTATATCTGGATGAGGAAGACGGTGAAATCTTTGATGTGGAGCCAGACAGGAACGGAGGAGCAGAGGAAATTACGGCATTGCCCAGAAGGGTACGCTTTTATCATGCAAAGATAGATGCAGGGAATCTGGCGGCAGGGGAAGACTATCGGAATCTGAGGAACGTGATTGTGATTTTTATCACACCCTATGATCCTTTTGGACTGGGGAGGATGGTATACACGGTGAAGAACAGTTGTGTGGAGGAGCCTGAGCTGGTTTATGACGACGGAGCGAAAACGCTGTTTCTGTATACCAGAGGTACGAAGGGGGAACCGCCGGAGGAGCTGAGGCTGCTTCTGCGTTATATGGAAAAGTCTTTGGAGGAGAATGCGCAGACACAGGAGCTGAAGAAGCTGCATGGAATGGTGCAGGCAGTCAAAAGAGACGCAGAAGTGGGGTTGGCATATATGAAAAGTTTTGAGAGAGAGCAGCGTGTGCGGGAAGAAGCGAGAGAGGAGGGAAGAGAAGAAGGAAGAGAGGAAGGAAGAGAGGAAGGGATAGTACAGGGAAGAGCAGCAGAAAAAGCAGAGTGCATTTTGCAGGTGGCACGCAGGCTTGGTGAAATCCCGGAGAAGCTGAAGAGGGAGCTGCTGTCAGAAACAGATCCGGAAACATTGGAAAGATGGTTTCAGGCAGTATTGTCTGCGGGGAGTGTAGAAGAATTTCAGGAGAAACTGTAGATTCATTGCAGACGGGATGCACTGCGAGGCAATTTATGTTATAATGGACTTATTCGGCGCGGAAGGTGCTTCAATGGCTGGAGGGCAGAATAGACAAATAAATAGACAGAGATCGCCGGAGTTTATGCAGAGGACGGCGCAAAGGAGGCAAAACAATGAACAAAAGTGCACTTTATCAATTGTCCTATGGTGTGTATGTAATCAGTACATGGGATCAGGGAAGGGCTACCGGGTGTACGGCCAACAGTGCCATGCAGATTACATCCGATCCGGCCACTATTGCAGTGAGCATCAATCATGACAATTACACCAATCAATGTATTCAGGATACCGGGAGGTTTACCGTTTCTGTTTTGGGTGAACACACGGATCCCGGCATCATTGGAACATTTGGCTTTTACAGCGGAAAAGATACCGATAAGTATGACAAAGTGGAATCCGTGATAAAGGAGTGCATGCCTGTTGTGGCGGATGCCTGCGCCTATATGGTCTGCGAGGTGATTGACAAACTGGAGACCTCCAGCCATACGGTATTTTTGGGAAGAGTTGTGGACGCTGATGTGCTGAAGCAGGACGATCCCATGACATACGCGTACTACCATAAAGTGATCAAGGGGAAGAGCCCTAAAAATGCACCTACTTATCAAGGCGATTGATCTGTCTGCGGGGATAGTGAAACATTGAAGATAAAAGTTAGGGAAATGGCGTATGAAGACGTTTTGGCGAGGCCGACGGAACGGCACCGGCCTCCCAGGCGTCCCGGCATTTTGTTCAGAACGATGCTGAAGGTATTGTCAATGCCGGAGCTGAAGGCGACCAACTTTACCTGCACAAAAACAGGCATGGAGCGATTGGGAAAAAACGATCCATGTCTTATTTTGATGAACCATTCCAGTTTTATTGATCTGAAAATAGCCGCTGTGCTTCTTTATCCCAGAGCGTTTAATACCGTGTGTACCTGGGATGGCTTTGTGGGGAAAAATTGGCTGATGCGGGCGATAGGGTGTATACCCACGAAAAAGTTTGTCACCGATATGGTGCTGGTGCGGGATATGATGTTTGCCGCAAAGAAGCTGGGCAGTTCCGTCCTGTTGTTTCCGGAGGCCAGCTACAGCTTTGACGGCACGGCCACGCCGCTTCCGGAAAGTCTGGGAAAATGCCTGAAGATAATGGGATTGCCGGTGGTGATGATCCATACACACGGCGCTTTTGCCAGGGATCCTTTGTACAATAATCTGAAGCAGCGCAAGGTGGATGTGTCGGCGGATCTGGAGTATCTGCTCTCCCCGGCGGATATAGCGGGGAAGAGTGTGGAGGAACTCAATGAAATACTGAAGAAAAAATTTACCTTTGACAATTTCCGGTGGCAGCAGGAAAACGGCATCCGCATTGAGGAGGCTTTCCGGGCAGATTGCCTGAACAGGGTACTCTATAAATGCCCTCACTGCAATATGGAAGGGAAAATGGTGGGAAGGGGAACCGTCATTGCCTGCGAAAACTGCGGTGTACGTTATGAGCTGGATGAATACGGATATCTTCGGCTTGAGAAAGCAGGGCCATCTTTTGAAAAAGAGGGGACAGTTGAGGCGCAGGGGCGGCGTAAGGCACTCTTCAGTCATGTTCCGGACTGGTATCGTTGGGAACGGGAATGTGTCAGAAGAGAACTGGAGGAGGGCGTCTATCAGCTGGATATCGCAGTGGACATCTATATGATGGTTGATACAAAAAGTATTTATCGGGTAGGTTCCGGCAGGCTTCGGCACAGTGCAGAGGGCTTTCATCTCACAGGCTGTGACGGAAAGCTGGATTATAATCAGAAGCCCTCTGCGTCCTACAGTCTCTATTCCGATTATTATTGGTATGAGATCGGAGATATGATCTGTGTCGGAAATTCCGAGGTACTTTATTATTGTTTTCCAACAGAGGGCAAAGATGTGGTGGCCAAGACCAGACTGGCAGCAGAAGAGTTGTATAAGCTGCGGAGGGAAAGCAGCTGAGGGAGCCAGGGTGGCCATGGGCTATGGATTATTCTGATCGGAAGAAGGGCTGGCTGTCAGTTTCCTGCTTTCCTTTTCTGCCTTATTCCGGGCCCGAAGCTCGGTGAAAAAGGTCTTCAGCATACCGCTGCACTCCGGTTCCAGCACGCCTCTTGAGACAGATACCTGATGATTGAAGTCCGGCATATCCAGTATGTTCAGGATGGATCCGGCACAGCCGGCCTTGGGATTCATACATCCCATAACGACTTCCGGAATGCGGGCCTGCACAATGGCGCCGGCGCACATCTGGCAAGGTTCCAGCGTCACATAGAGAGTGCATTCCTCCAGTCTCCAGTCACCTATATATTTGCTGGCTTTGTTGATGGCGGTAATCTCCGCATGGGCCAGCGTGTTCTTGTCCGTGTTACGGCGGTTGTAGCCCCGCCCGATGATCTTTCCCTGATGCACAATGACGCAGCCGATGGGCACTTCACCCAGTAAATATGCTTTCTTTGCCTGTTTCAGGGCCTCTTTCATATATTTTTCCTGAATACTTGTGATTGGAGCCATTGATTTCCTCCTGACGGTTCCGAATGTTTCTGCAAGAGCAGAAAACAGGATCTGTTATTCCCTTTTTGATAGAAAAATTGACATTTTGTCATATAGCGTATAATATAACATTAATAGTATAAGGGCAAAGCATCAGGCAGTCAAATGAAAACGCATTGTCAGGAATGAGACGCCGGGCCGGATTGAGGATTACAGCCAGCCACAATAACGCGGGAGACAGAAGGAACACGGAATGGTATCTATAAAAGAGGTTGCAAAACATGCCGGGGTGGCAATTTCCACGGTATCAAAGGTGTTAAACGGCTATCCGAACATCAGTGAGGAGACAAAGGAAAAAGTCAATCAGGCGATCCGGGAACTGAATTACATTCCAAATTCCATAGCGTCGGCGCTGTCTTCCAAGCAGTTTGGCCGCATAGCGCTGCTTCTGGATCCAAAGAGGCAGACCCAGGCCATCGACCAGATTTTCATGCAGTACCTGCTGGGGGCCCTGGATAAGGCAAAGCAATTGAATGTGGAAGTGGTCACAGTATTTATGTCCATGATTGCAGGAATGACAACGGAAGAGATCACAAGATATTTTCTGTCCCAGAGCATTTCGGCGGTAGTTATCTATGGGCTGTCAAAAGAGGATAAGGTTCTGCAGAAGCTGATTGCGGAGCAGAATTTTTCCTGCGTCGTGGTGGACGCTCCCATTGTCAACGCGCGTACCACATCTGTGGCCATAGACCATGAACAGGCACAGTATGATGTTGCAAAAAAGACGATCCTGGACGACGAGTGTAAAAGTGTACTGTATATTGCGGGGAAGAAGGACGGCTACGTCACGGAGCAGCGAATCAGGGGAATGCGGCGCCTGGAGAGGGAGATTGGCTTTTCCATGCTGGTGCGCCAGGGGGATTTCAGCGAGCTGGCAGCCCGGAACATGACGCTGAAGTATGCAAAAAACAAAGATTGTGTGGTCTGTGCCTCCGATCTGATGGCCATCGGAGCCATGAATGCGTTGATCGATCTGGATATATTCCGTCCGGTATGCGGTTTTGACGGTATCACTCTCATGGGATATGTGGGAAAGCAGATGAACACGGTTCGCCAGGACTTTTATGATATTTCCAGCAGAGCCCTGGAAGAAGCCAAATCTCTGATGGACGGGCAGGAAGGACAACAGGTATGGATGCCTTACAATATCGTGAAAATGTACTATAAGGATATTATATGTTAAGCCATGTTGCACAAAAATAAATTTCCCTATTGCGGAAAACGTTTTCCTGTGATATTCTGTCAGCAACTGGAAAAAATGACCTGTGAAGAGATGTGGGAGAGAGGCGAAGGCGTCTTTCCCGACGCAGACAAGGAGGCAAGAATATGAACCTGGAACAGCAGTTGAATGAACTGACGGGTAAGATGTACGGCAAAACCATCGCCGCATGTACGGAGGCACAGCTTTACAACAGCGTACTGCAGATGACAAAGGAAAAGATGGCAGAGAAGCCGGTTATCGGCGGAAAAAAGAAGGTATACTACATTTCCATGGAGTTTCTCATCGGAAAGCTTCTGTCAAATAACCTCATCAATCTGGGAATTTATGAGGAGCTGGAGAAGGTGCTTGCAAAGAACGGGAAGAGCCTTTCGGTAATCGAGGAGGCGGAGCCGGAGCCGTCGCTTGGAAACGGCGGCCTGGGACGTCTGGCGGCGTGCTTTCTGGATTCCATTGCATCGCTGGGGCTGCCCGGGGACGGAATCGGTCTGAATTACCACTATGGACTTTTTAAACAGGTGTTTCAGGAGCATCTGCAGAAGGCGGAAAAGAATGACTGGATTGAGGAAAATTCCTGGCTTACGGATACCGGAATCCGGTTTGAGGTGGCATTTGGAAACAGAAAGGTGACATCCGTGCTTTATGACATTGATGTCATTGGTTATGAGAACGGCTGCAACAAGCTGCATCTTTTTGATCTGGAAAGTGTGGATGAGGAGCTGGTAAAGAAGGGAATCAACTTTGACAAGGAGGCCGTGGATAAAAACCTGACGTTGTTCCTGTATCCGGACGATTCCGATGAGGCAGGCAATCTGCTGCGCATTTACCAGGAGTATTTTATGGTGAGCAACGCAGCTCAGCTGATTGTCCGGGAACTGAAGGAAAAAGGCTGTGATCTGCACCACATGGACCAATATGCGGCAATCCAGATCAACGATACCCATCCTACGCTTGTGATCCCCGAGCTGATTCGTATTTTGACCTGGGAGGAAGGCTTTACCATAGAGGACGCGGTAAAGGTGGTGAGTAAAACCTGCGCCTACACGAATCACACGATTCTGGCGGAAGCGCTGGAGAAGTGGCCGCTTGCCTATCTGGAAAAGGTAGTTCCTCAGCTGGTTCCCATTATCAAGGAGCTGAGCGCTCGGGTGGCGAAGAAGTACAAGGATCCCAAGGTGCAGATCATCGATGAGGAAAAGAGGGTTCATATGGCCCACATTGACATCCACTACGGCTACAGTGTCAATGGTGTGGCGGCGATTCACACGGATATTTTGAAGGAGACGGAGCTGAACTGCTTTTATCAGCTTTACCCGGAAAAATTCAACAATAAGACCAACGGAATCACCTTCCGCCGGTGGCTTTTGTCCTGCAACCGGGAGCTTGCAGCTCTGCTGACCGAGACCATTGGGGACGGCTACAAAAAGAATGCCGACGAGCTGGAGAAGCTGTTGGCGAAGAAGGACGACGAGAAAGTTCTTTTGGCCCTTGAGGATATCAAGAAGCAGAAGAAAGAGGCGCTGGCCGCTTATATTCTGGAGAAGGAAGGCGTCCGGCTGGATACGAACTCGGTCTTTGATATTCAGGTGAAGAGGCTTCACGAGTATAAGCGCCAGCAGATGAACGCGCTGTATATCATTCACAAATATCTGGAGATCAAGGATGGCAAAAAGCCGGTGAGACCCATGACCTTCATTTTCGGCGCCAAGGCGGCGCCGGCCTATGTGATTGCGCAGGATATCATACATCTGCTCCTGGTGATGTCTGAGATTATCAACAAAGACCCTGAGGTAAGTCCTTATATGAAGCTCGTCATGGTGGAAAATTATAATGTGAGCTATGCGGAAAAGCTGATCCCTGCCTGTGATATCTCCGAGCAGATCTCGCTGGCTTCCAAGGAGGCGTCCGGAACCGGCAACATGAAGTTCATGCTGAACGGAGCGGTGACATTGGGTACCAGCGACGGGGCGAACGTGGAGATCCATGAGCTGGTGGGGGATGAAAATATCTATATTTTCGGCCAGGACAGCGATACGGTTATTTCTCATTACGCAAAGGCAGACTATGTCTCCAGGGAATATTATGAGAAGAGCCCTGTCATCAAAAGGGCGGTGGATTTCATAGTCGGAAAGAAGGCGCTTGCCGTGGGGAAGAAAGAAAACCTGCAGCGGCTTTATCGGGAGCTTCTGAACAAGGACTGGTTTATGACCCTGCTTGATCTGGAGGATTATATTGCCGTCAAGGACAAAGTGTTTGCGGACTATGAGGACAGGGAAAAATGGAGGAGGATGATGCTGGTGAACATCGCCAGGGCAGGCTTCTTTTCCTCCGACAGAACCATTGCGGAATATAACAGAGATATCTGGAAACTGAAATAAGGAGCATAAGCTATGTGGAAGAAAATATCGGGCCTGATTCTCGCTGCGGTGACAATGTTTGCATGTCTGTTCGGAATGCCGGGCACCGCGTTCACCGTGTGGGCGGATGAGGGAGTGACCATCAAGCTGCATTATAACCGGCCGGACGGGGACTACGAGCCCTGGCGGGTATGGTTTTGGGAGGTCGGCGGCGAGGGAGCGGACTATTTCTTTGAGGAGACCGACGGAGAACAGGTGGCAACCATGGAAGTGTCGCCGGGAACCACCAGCGTGGGATTTATTATCCGCACGGAGTCCTGGAGCAAGGATGTGGATCTGGACCAGTTCATTGACATCACTGAGGTGACGTCCGGAACGGTGCATATTTATGTGGAATCTCAGGTGGAGGGATACACGAAGGAATACGGCGACGGAGTGGAAGTGGGAGTCAAGCTGAGAGGCGCAGTTTATGACGATGGTGTCATAAGACTTCAAATGACGGGAACTCCGGAGGATCCGTCCAGTGCGTTTCTTCTGTCTGACCAGACGGGTGAGATCGGGATCACCAGTCTCCAGGAGGAGGCGGATTATCTTTATATCGCGGTTCCAGAGAAGGAATTGAATCCTTTCGGCGCCTATACCGTCTCTTACGAGGGGACGGAGTACGCCGTCAGTATGCCCGTGATGTATTCGGAAGCGGAATTTGAGGAGGCTTACACCTATACCGGAGATGATCTGGGGGCTGTGTGGACCCCGGAGAAGACTGTCTTCAGAGTGTGGGCTCCCACGGCGGAGGCGGTATCCGTGAAGCTGTACCAGTGGGGAGATCCGGAAGAGGAAGAGCAGCCGGAGATACTTCCCATGACGGCGGACGAAAACGGCACCTGGGTGGCGGAGAAGGAAGGCGACCAAAACGGCGTTTATTACAGTTATCAGGTGACGCACAACGGCGTGGAGAGCGAGGCCTGCGATCCTTACGCCCGAACCACCGGTGTGAACGGCAGCAGGGCCATGGTGATTGACCTGGACGGGACGGATCCTGAGGGATGGGAAAACGACCGCAATCCTCACGCGGGAGAAAGCATAACGGATGCCGTGATCTATGAGCTGCACATGCGGGATTTTTCCGCTGATGAAAGCGCGGGGATCGAGCATGTGGGAAAGTTTCTCCAGTTTACGGAGAAGGGGACAAAAACCCCCGGCGGCGCGGTGACGGGAGTGGATTACCTGAAGGAGCTGGGGATCACCCATCTGCACATTCTGCCCATGTATGATTTCGGTTCCGTAGATGAGAGAACCGGCGGCTATAACTGGGGCTATGACCCGGTGAACTACAATGTGCCGGAGGGCTCCTATTCCACGGATCCCTATGACGGGGCCGTGCGTGTGAACGAGATGAAGCAGATGATCCAGGCGCTGCATACAGAGGGGATCAGTGTGGTGATGGATGTGGTGTACAACCATGTGCAGAGTGCCGGGGATTTCTGTTTCAATCAGCTGGTGCCGGGCTATTTCTCCCGCATGGGGGACGACGGGAGCTACTCTAACGGTTCCGGCTGCGGGAATGACACGGCCAGCGAGCGGAGTATGGTCAGGAAATATATTGTGGATTCCGTGTCTTACTGGGCGGAGGAATATCACATTGACGGCTTCCGGTTTGACCTGGTGGGGCTTCTGGATGTGGACACCGTAAATGCAATCGTGGAGGAGGTACATAAGACTCATCCGGATGTGATCTTTTACGGAGAGGGCTGGAGCATGGCCACCAATGTGACCAAGGACGGAGTGACGCTGGCTACACAGCTGAATTCCGCCAAGACACCTGGATTCGCCTACTTTAATGACAGCATCCGGGACGGCCTGAAGGGAAATGTGTTCAACGAGACGGAGAAGGGCTATGTCTCCGGAGCCATGGGGCTTACCTATGACATTGCCCGGGCGTTTATGGGCAATTCCACCTGGTGTACCGATCCGACTCAGACCATAAATTATGCTTCCTGCCATGATAATCTGACTCTGTTTGACCGGCTGCAGCTGTCCCGGAAGGACGCTTCCAGGGAAGAACTGATCCGCATGAATAATCTGGCGGCCGCCGTGTATATGACCTCTCAGGGCGTGCCTTTTCTGCAGGCGGGGGAGGAGATGCTGCGAACCAAGGTGAAGGAGGACGGCAGCTTCGAGAACAACAGCTATCAGTCGGGAGACGCTCTCAACAGCATTAAGTGGAGCACGCTGGAGGAGGAAGAATATCAGAACGTGGCGGAATACTATAAGGGGCTGATCGCGTTCCGCAAAGCCCACAGCGTGCTGCGTCTGAATGATATGGGCACGGTAAAGGAGCATGTGGAAAAGATAAGCGGAACGGATTTAAATGTGCTGGCCATGCATCTGACAGGCGGTGTGGAGGGCGAGACGGCGGAGGAGATGTTTATCGTCTTCAACCCCAATGAGGAGGAGACAAACCTCACGCTGCCCGAGGGAACCTGGGGCGTGTATGTGAACGCGAACAAGGCAGGTACGGAATGCCTGGAGACCGTAACGGGCACGGTTGCGGTGGAGCCGATTTCCGCAATGGTACTGATCCGGGAAGGAGGAAAGCCCGGAGAGAGCGCTTCCCAGGAAAGCACTCTCCAGGGAGAGCCTTCCGATTCGGAACAGGCTTCCGAAACGAGTGAAGAAGCGGGAGGGAGCAATGTTACGGTGGTTGTGGTCTGCGCCGTGACGGCAGCTGCCGTGGTAGGAATCCTGTTTGGGGCGGTTGCACGCAAAAAGCGAAGAGGAGACAAGGAGGTATCATGATGAGAGCGAGCGGTGTTTTGCTGCCGGTTTCCGGTCTGCCGTCCCGATACGGGATCGGCTGCTTCTCCAGGGAAGCGTATGAATTTGTGGATCAATTAAAGGCTGCCGGGCAGTCCTTCTGGCAGATTCTGCCGCTGGGACCGACCAGCTACGGCGACTCGCCCTATCAGTCCTTCTCCACCTTTGCGGGGAACCCTTATTTCATTGATCCGGAGGATCTGGTGAAAAGGGGATTCGTGACAAAAGAGCAATGCGACGGCTATGACTTTGGTGATAACGAAGAGTACGTTGATTACGCCAGGCTATATCAGAGCCGGTTTCTGCTGCTCCGGGAGGCGTGGAAGAACAGCGGCATTTCAAAGGAGCCGGATTTTCAGCGGTTTGTGAAGGAAAATGCCCACTGGCTGGAGGACTATGCCCTGTATATGGCGGTAAAGGTATCCTTTGGCAATGTGTGCTGGGTGGAGTGGGATGAGGATATCAAAACCCGCAGACCGGAAGCGCTGAAAGCGTACCGGGAAAAATTTGCGGATGAGGTGGAGTTTTACCAGTTCCAGCAATATATGTTCCATCTTCAGTGGAAGGATCTGAAGAACCATGCCAACAGACAGGGCGTGAAAATCATAGGGGACATTCCCATCTATGTGGCCTTTGACAGTTCCGACGCATGGGCAAACCCCAGACTTTTCCAGTTTGACAGGGAGTGCAATCCCGTAGCGGTGGCAGGCTGCCCTCCGGACGCATTTTCGGCTACGGGCCAGCTCTGGGGTAATCCCCTGTATGATTGGGAATATCACAGAAAGACCGGTTATGAATGGTGGATGAAGCGGCTGGAAGCCTGCTACAGGATGTATGACGTTGTCCGCATTGACCATTTCAGGGCCTTTGACGAGTACTATTCCATCCCGGCGGGAAGGAAGACGGCGGAGATCGGAGAGTGGCTGCCGGGGCCCGGTTATGAATTCTTTGAGACCATGAAGAAAAAACTGGGGAAGAAGGACGTCATTGCGGAGGATCTTGGCTTTTTGACGCCCTCCGTGATAAAGCTGGTAAAGAAAACGGGTTATCCGGGCATGAAGGTGCTGCAGTTTGCCTTTGACTCCAGGGAGGAAAACGACTATCTTCCTCATAATTACGACCACAACTGTGTTGTTTATACGGGAACCCATGACAATGACACCACCCTTGGCTGGTACGACAAGCTGGCGAAAAAGGATAAGGCATTCTGCAGGCGCTATCTGAATTTGGGCAGACGAAACAGCAGGGCAGTGAAGTGGGAGTTCATACGCGCGGCGCTTTCCAGCGTGGCGGATCTGGCGGTAATTCCCATGCAGGATTATCTGGGGCTGGGCTCTGAGGCCCGGATCAACACGCCTTCTACCCTGGGCGGAAACTGGGAATGGCGGATGAAGAAGGATGCCTTTACCAGGGAGCTGGCCCAGGAGATCAGGGATATGACAAAGCTTTACGGCAGGATAGTGTGAGAAGAACTTCTATTTGCCAAAGGCAATTTTCGCTCGCGGCAAAGGCTGCTTCGCGAAGAAGTTCTAAGTCTCACACCGAGAAATGCCTGAAGTACGGCATTTCAGAGCTTGATTTGACGCCTGCTGCAGATGATTGGGAGTTAGCATGAAAATATACGGATTTCAGAAGACAACTCTGTTGGATTATCCGGGACACGTTGCAGCCACCATATTTACGGGTGGCTGCAATTTTCGCTGTCCTTTTTGCCATAACGGCGGCCTGGTGCTCTGCCCGGATCAGATTCGGCCGATAGAAGAGGAAGTGGTTCTGGCTTATTTGAAAAAGCGGAAGGGGATCCTGGAGGGAGTATGCATTACGGGAGGCGAGCCCACCCTGCAGCCGGATCTGAAGGAGTTCCTGCGGAAGGTGAAGGCGGAGGGGTATCGGGTCAAGCTGGATACCAATGGCTACAATCCCAGGATTACAGGAGAAATTATGGAGGAAGGACTGGCGGATTATGTGGCTATGGATGTGAAGGCATCTCTGCCAAACTATGCCCGTGCGGCCGGATGCCCGGATTTGGATTTGTCCCGTATCCGGGAGAGCATCGGGATTCTGAAGAGCGGGAGGGTTTCTTATGAATTCCGTACCACAGTGGTGAAAGGAATTCACACGGTGGAAGAGTTTGATGCTGTGGGGCAGCTGCTGGAGGGGAGCCGGGTGTACTATCTGCAGAGCTTTCGCCACAGCGGGGAGGTGCTTCAAAAGGGCTTTTGCGCCTTTTTGCCGGATGAGATGGAAAAAATAGCAGAAATGGCAAGAAAATACATAGACAAGGTGGAACTTCGTGGTGTAGAATAAAAGTCATTGTGTAAATGGGCTGAATAAAAAGGCATATTCAGCGATTGATTGATATGCGCACCGCAGTGCGCGGATGGGTAAAGATATGAGTATCAGAAAAAAACTGTTTGGAGATAAGGCATTTTATGCCATGGTGCTGGGGGTGGCTGTGCCCATCATTATTCAGAACGGTATCACGAACTTTGTCAGCCTTTTGGATAACATTATGGTGGGGCGAGTGGGAACGGAGCAGATGTCCGGAATCGCCATTGTAAACCAGCTTCTGCTGGTGTTTAACCTGGCCATTTTCGGAGCCATCTCCGGAGCGGGAATTTTCGGGGCGCAGTTTTTCGGCTGTGGAAATCATAAGGGAGTGCGGCAGACCTTTCGCTTTAAGCTGTACATTTGTGCAGCCATTGTTTTGCTGGGCGTGCTGATTTTTCTGTGCGGCGGGGAAAGGCTTATTCTGCTGTATCTTCACGGGGAAGGCAATGAGGCGGCGCTGGAGGCGACTCTTGGTTTCGGCAGACAGTATCTTCTGGTGATGCTGATCGGACTCTTGCCCTTTACCGTGGAGGAGATCTATGCCAGTACCCTGAGAGAGTGCGGTGAGACGAAACTGCCCATGATAGCCGGAGTCGTAGCGGTCTGTGTGAATCTGGTGCTGAACTATCTGCTGATCTTCGGTAAATTAGGTTTTCCGAAGCTGGGGGTTGTGGGCGCGGCGGCAGCTACCGTGGTATCCAGATATGTACAGGCGGCGATCATTATCCTGTGGACGCACACCCATGCGGACAGGATGCCCTTTATTGTGGGAGTCTACCGGGAGTGGAAAATTCCCGGTCAGCTGGCGGGCAACATTATTGCCAAGGGAATGCCGCTGATGGTAAATGAGATTTTGTGGGCGGCGGGAACGGCAGCCCTCAACCAGTGTTACTCCATGAGAGGGCTTGAGGCGGTGGCGGCGCTGAATATTTCCTCCACCATCTCCAATCTGTTCAATATTGTGTTTATGGCCATGGGCAGCGCCATCTCCATTATTGTTGGGCAGCTGCTGGGCGCGGGCAAGATGGAGGAGGCCAGGGATACGGACACAAAGCTGATCGCCTTTTCCGTATTTTCCTGTCTGGTGCTGGGCGGGATTATGTTTCTGGCATCGCCCTTTTTCCCCAGGCTTTACAATACCACGGACACAGTGAGGACGCTTGCCATGAGACTGCTTCAGGTTGCGGCCTGCTGTATGCCCATCTGGGCCTTTATGCACTCCACTTATTTCACGCTGCGCACCGGCGGAAAGACCATTGTCACTTTTCTGTTTGACAGTGTCTTTCTCTGGGCCGTGACTACGCCGGTGGCCTTCGTGCTCAGCAGATATACGGGGCTGCCCATCATCCCACTTTATTTAAGCTGCCAGCTGTTGGATCTGATCAAGTGTGCCATTGGCTTTGTGCTGGTAAAGAAGGGCGTCTGGGTCAACAATATTGTGGCGGCCGATTAAATGACATCGTTTGTGCTTTCCTTCCCGTTCTGATAGTCCAGAGCGTTCTGCAGAGTGGTCTCTGCGATGGCGCTGAGCGCTTCCCGGGTGAAGAAGCCCTGATGGGAGGTAATCATAACATTGGGGAAGGAGAGGAGTCTTGCGGTGGTGGAATGCTCCAGGATCTCGTCGGAGCGGTCCTCAAAGACATTGTTGGTTTCCTCTTCATAGACATCCAGGCCAACACCCGCAAATTTATGCATGCGGATTCCTTCGATGAGATCGTCGGTTTTGACCAGTGCGCCCCTGGAGGTGTTTACCAGAACGACGCCGTCCTTCATCCGCCGGATGGTGTCAATATTGATGATGTGGTAGGTGGAGTCCATCAGGGGACAGTGAAGGGAGATGACGTCACTGTCGGCAAGAAGCTTTTCCAGTGTGACATACTCTACAAACTCCTTTAGATCCGGATTTTCATAGACATCGTAGGCAAGCACTTTCATGCCGAAACCGCGGCAGATGCGGCACATTGCGGCGCCGATCTTGCCGGTGCCGATGATTCCGGCGGTCTTTTCGTAAAAATTGAAGCCCATGAGTCCGCTGAGGCTGAAGTCGTTTTCCCGAACCTTGTTATAAGCCTTGTGAAGCCGACGGTTTGCGGCCAGGGCCAGCGCCATGGCGTGCTCCGCAACGGCCTCCGGCGAGTAACCGGGCACGCGCATGATGCGGATGCCGTGTTTTTTGACGGTGTCCAGATCCACATTGTTAAAACCCGCGCAGCGCATCAGAATCAGCCGGATTCCATTTTGGTGAAGGATCTCAACGGTCTGTGTGCCCAGGTCAGAGCTGACGAAGGCGCATACGGCGTCAAAACCGGCCGCCAGAGCGGCTGTCCTGGCATCCAGGTCCGATTTTGTGTACTCGATTTCGATGCCCGGAAATTTTTTTAAGGTGTTCTGAAAGGACTCTCTGTCATAGCTTTTGGTGTCATAAAATAATATCTTCATACGGATACCTCCTGTTTTGGTACATGACGCAATCAGTATATAGCATGCCGCGTATCGCGTCAAGGCTGCGAAAGCGTAATTCCCATCTGCTATTTTATGCGTATTCGCGTAAAATATCCGGTTCCCGTTCCTCTGTCACTGTACGGACAGACGTGTAATGGAATGCCTGAGCCGCTGCACCCGGCTGGCGGGATGCAGGAAAACGCCGCCGGTCTATGATGGAACCCTGAGTAACCCGGCATGTGCGGCGGGAGGGATGGCGGCGGTGTGTGCTGTAAAATATTTTAAAGAAATGTTCTGTATTGGATAAATTTGTTGTTGTTGAAGGAAATTTATATTATAATATTGTAAATTCCAGGCTTTGTTTCTACGTTTTTCTTCTGTTAAAGTGGATAAACTTTTCTTTGCAGGAAGGAGAACGGGGATATGGGGATAGAAGAAAAAAAAGGAAGTATACCTGCAAAAGATACGGAGGGTGATGGTATGCCTACAATAGAAGCAGTGGAGTGTGAAAGAGTTGCTTATGTAAAAGGTATGAAGGATTACTTGAAAAAGCTTAAGTCGATGACCAACGGTGAAGCGGTAAAACGGTCCAGAAAAAGTCTTGAGAGCAGCAATATAATACAGGAAGACGGTGAATTTACGGACAGGTATCGATATAGCAGATTACATACGGAGTATGAGGATTAACATATGTACAGCAATTTACCAAACCTGATTATAGGGTTTCATGGTTGTGATTTGGATACTTGGCGTAATATTCTTTATCGGCAGGAACGACTGTTGGCCAGCCATAATTCTTATGACTGGCTGGGGAATGGGATATACTTTTGGGAAAATAGTCTGGATCGGGCGGAGGAATGGGCGATTGCCTATTGCGAAAGATATAATCGCAAACATCCTGGCAGTGAGCCTAAACAGCCTGCCGTCATTGGAGCGGTAATAAGTCTGGGTCATTGTCTGGATTTAACGGATTATGGCAGTTCTCATATTTTAAAAACAGGATATGAAATTTTGAAATATGAATTGTCTTTACTTGGAAAACCACTGCCAATAAATCGCAATGTTCTGGGGAATAAGGATCTGCTGTTGAGGGAACTGGACTGTGCCGTAATTGAAAGAATTCATCAATATAACAGGGAAACGAAAGAGAGAGCTTATGACAGTGTTCGCGGTGTTTTTGTAGAAGGAAGTCCGGTATATGAGGATTCGGGAATTATGGAGAAAACGCATACACAGTTATGTATTATTAATCCGAATTGCATAAAAGGGTATTTTAATCCGTTAACACCGGATCCAAACTGGAATATGGTCTGACAAACAAAATCGGCATATCGGGCAGAGACGCCCGGCATGCCGATTTTACAAAGTGCCGAATTGCCTCGAAGAGGCAATTTTTTAGCCCATGGTTACAACCACATTGTATTCCGCCTTGCCTTTTACATAAGGGATAATATGTCCGTTTACCGGGACACCGTCCACGGTCATGGAGACGACGCCCTTCTGTACATTGTCAGGGTTTTTCACCTGTATGTGATAGACACCTTCCCGGAACTGTCTGGTGATCTTAAAATCCCCGAAGCCCGCCGGAACACAGGGGTTAACGGAAAGCCCCGTGTGGGTGGGGGATACGCCCAGAATGTACTGGGACACGTTGACGAAGGTCCAGGCTGCCGTGCCTGTGAGCCAGCTGTTTTTTGCTTCGCCGTGGAATTTTGCGTCTCTTCCTGCCACCATCTGGGAGTAGACATAGGGCTCGGTGCGGTGAATTTCGCTGATATCCTCAATGTAGGCGGGACAAGTCTTCTGGTAGATCTCAAAGGCTCTGTCGCCTCGTCCGATGACAGTTTCAGCGATGGAGACCCAGGGATTGTTGTGACAGAAGATACCTGCGTTCTCCTTGTATCCCGGGGGATAGGAGGAAACTTCGCCAAGCTCCAGGTGGTACTCGGTGTAGGCGGGCTGCAGGATCATCACACCGTATTTTGTATCCAATCGTTCCTTCACGGAATCCAGGGCACGCTGTGCAAGACCTTCCTTTACGCCGACGCCGGCCAGCACGCAGAAGCCCTGTGGCTCTATGTAGATTTGACCTTCCCTGCATTCCTTCGAACCCACTTTTTGGCTGTAGGCGTCGTATGCCCGAAGGAACCAGTCGCCGTCCCAGCCGTGATCCAGAATGGTCTGATACATGACCTCCACTTCCTTCCGGGCCCGCTCCGCCTCCGCAGCGTCTCCCATAAGCTCGCAGAGCTGAGCGTACTCCTCGCCGTATTTTACAAACATGCCGGCAATGAATACGGACTCCGCCACGGGGCCTTCGCTGGGACCGAAGGTCTGGAAGGATTCTCCGGGATGGGCGGAGAAGCAGTTCAGGTTCAGGCAGTCGTTCCAGTCTGCCCGGCCGATGAGAGGCAGGCCGTGAGGTCCCTTGTGGTTAACTGTGTAATCGAAGGAACGTTTCAGGTGTCCCATGAGAGACACGGCGGCGCTCATGTCGTTGTCAAAGGGAACCGCCTCCGTCAGGATGGAGGTATCACCGGTCTCACGGACATAGGCGGAGGTTCCGGCGATGAGCCAGAGGGGATCATCGTTGAAGCCGCTGCCGATGTCGGAATTTCCCTTCTTTGTCAGAGGCTGGTACTGATGATAGGCGCTGCCGTCCTGGAACTGCGTGGAGGCAATGTCGATAATGCGCTCTCTGGCGCGGTCGGGGATCAGGTGTACGAAGCCCAGCAGATCCTGACAGGAGTCCCGGAAGCCCATGCCTCTGCCGATGCCGGACTCATAGTAGGAAGCGGAGCGGGACATATTGAAGGTCACCATGCACTGATACTGGTTCCAGGTGTTTACCATTCTGTTGACTTTTTCGTCTGCCGACTCCACGGTATATTTTGCCAGCAGTTGTTTCCAGTAGGCTTGCAGCTGTGCGAAGGCTGCGTCTACGCTTTCCTCGGAGTCGTATTTTTTCAGAAGCTCCCAGGCTCTCGTCTTGTTGATGACGCCGTGGGATTCCCACTTTTCCTCCTGGGGATTCTCCAGATAGCCGAGGACAAAGACAAAGGTTTTGCTCTCCCCGGGGGCCAGCTCCACATTCAGCTGATGGACGGCCACAGGGGCCCAGCCGCTGGCCATGGAGCCCGTGCAGGAGCCGTTCTCCACTGCCTGGGGCAGTTCCGCGCCGCGGTATGCGCCCAGAAATTCGTCCCGGATGGTATCAAAGCCCACGATGGGCGCATTGACGGAATATACGGCATAGTGATTGCGGCGTTCTCTGTATTCGGTCTTGTGGAAGATGGTCGAGCCCACTACCTCCACTTCTCCGATGCTTAAGTTGCGCTGGAAATTTTTCATGTCGTCATCCGCATTCCACAGACACCATTCCACATAAGAGAACAGGGAGAGGGACCTGGCGGCGGAGGACTCATTGGTGAGAGTCAGCTTCTGTATTTCGCAGTTGTCATGCATGGGCACAAAGGAAAGAAGGCTGGCGCGTACCTGATTTTTGGAGGAGGTAAAGCGGCTGTAGCCGATACCGTGGCGGCATTCATAGCTGTCAAGCTCCGTTTTGGAGGGCTGCCAGCCTGGATTCCAGACAGTATCACCGTCCTTTATGTAAAAATATTTGCCGTTGACGTCGCCGGGAACGTCATTATAGCGGTAACGGGTGACACGCAGCAGCTTGGCGTCCTTGTAGAAGGAATAGCCGCCGCAGGTGTTGGAAATGAGGCTGAAAAACTCGTTGCAGCCCAGGTAATTGATCCAGGGCAGGGGAGTTTTCGGGGTGGTGATTACATACTCCTGTCTGGAGTCGTCAAAATAGCCGAATTGCATAGTGTACCTCCTTATGTTTGAAAGTGACCTTCTTTTCTTTCATTATATAAAAGCCGATCATATTATGCAACAGGAAACATGTGAGAGCGGTAGGTTTCAGGTCGTTGTTAAGAAGCCTGAAACAATTGGGAAAATGCGGTTTGACAGTTTCGCTTTCTTGACAGGGGGAGACGGATGGGCTATAGTGGATTCTGAAAAATGTGTGAAGGGTGTTTAAAGATTTACGGCGGCAGAAATGATTCGGCGCCGTGTACGGTTGTATCTTGACGAGGAAGGATAATCTCATATGGAAAAAATAAAAAAGCTTTTTCAGGCCACGGACATGACGGTGGGGGCGCCCTGGAGACAGATCATGATCTTTACGCTGCCCATGTTGATTGGCAACATTGCCCAGCAGCTGTACAATACGGTTGACAGCATCGTAGTTGGGCGCTATGTGGGGGACAATGCCCTGGCGGCAGTGGGCTCTGCGGGCCCTATTGTCAACCTGCTGCTGGTGTTCTTTATCGGAATTTCCACCGGGGCGGGTATTATGGTGTCCCAATATTTCGGAGCGAGAGACCGGGAAAACCTGGCGCTGACCATCGGAAACTGCACGGTGGCCTGCGGGGTGACTTCTCTTTTCATTATGATTGCGGGAGCCTTTGTCACGGGGCCGCTGCTGCATCTGCTGAACACGCCCGATTCTATCTTTGAGTGGTGCCGCTCTTACCTGAACATTCTGATCTGGGGGATGGCGGGCATGGCCTTTTACAACATATTGAGCGGTATTCTGAGAGGGCTGGGTGATTCCTTTTCGGCGCTTCTTTACCTGCTGATTTCCACCGTGCTGAATATTGTGCTGGATATCTGGTTTGTGGCAGGTCTGAATATGGGGGTGGCAGGAGTGTCCCTTGCAACGGTGATTGCACAGGGGATTTCCGCACTGCTCTGCCTGTGGAAACTGTTTCAGATGAAGGATCTGTTTGAACTGAAGGCGGTACATTTCAGACCCCACGGGGAGAGTATGGGAAATATTATCCGGTTGGGCGTTCCCTCGGGTATCACTCAGGCTATCTTTTCCATGGCCATGATTGTGGTACAGTCTCTGACCAACAGCTTCGGGGAAATGTTCATCGCCGCAAATGTGATTGTCATGCGTGTGGACGGGTTTGCTATGATGCCGAATTTCTCCTTTGGCACGGCCATGACCACCTATGCGGGACAAAATGTGGGAGCGAAGCGATATGACCGCGTTACCCTAGGGGCCAGGCAGGGAACCCTGATGGCTGTGGGCACCTCTGCGGTCATCACGGGAATCATTCTTCTTTTCGGAAAATATTTGATGGGGATTTTTACTGACACCACGGAGTTGGTGGATCTGAGTATGAACATGATGCGGATTATTGCGCTGGGTTATCTGGCAATGGGCGTCACCCAGTCCCTGTCCGGTGTGATGCGCGGCGCGGGAGATACCATGACGCCCATGTGGATTTCTGTATTTACAACGATTGTGGTGCGAATTCCGGTGGCCTACGGCATCGCATATCTGACCCGCTCGCCGGAATATCCCATCGGCAGACAGGAGTGTATTTTCATTTCCCTGCTCAGCAGCTGGCTGCTGGGGGCGCTGGCTACCGCGGTAATGTACCGGGTCGGGCACTGGAAAAAGAAAGCGCTCCGCACGGAGGAACCGGCGGAGACGCTTTCGGCTTAATAGCCCAGCTTATGTAATGAGTTGATAGCGCCCTGATGTCCCTGGGCAGCGGCGGCCATAAACCATACCAGCGCCTGCTGTGTATCCTGCTCCACGCCCTGTCCCTGGATATAGCATACGGCCAGATTATTCTGGGCGTTTGCGTGTCCCTGGGAGGCGGCGGCCAGGAACCACTTGACAGCCTGTTTCATATTTTTGCGCACGCCGTTTCCCTTCATGTAGTAAACGCCAAGGTTGTATTGGGCCCGGGGGTGTCCCTGTTCGGCGGCCTTTTTCAGCCATTCTGCCGCTTTGCCATAGTCCTGTTCCACACCTTCGCCGTCGCCGTAGCAGCATCCCAGCATAAACTGTGCATCTATATTGCCCTGTTTTGCCGCCTTTGCATACCACATGGCGGCTTTTTCGTCATCCGGCTCTATGCCGTCCCGGTTTGTGTAACAATGACCAAGGTTGAGCTGAGCTTCCGCGTGACCCTGTCTGGCTGCCTTTTCGTACCATTTGACAGCCTGTTCCATATCCTGTTCCACGCCGTTGCCGTCTTCATAACAGATTGCCAGGTTGAACTGCGCGGAGGAGTCTCCCAGTTCTGCGGATCTGCGGAACCATTCCGCAGCCTGTTCCATATCCTGGGGGACGCCGCGGCCATTCAGGCAGAGAAGACCAAGGTTGAACTGTGCGGCAGCGTTGTCCTGCTCTGCTGCCTTCCGATACCATAGGGCAGCGGTCTCGTCGTTCTGCTCCACGCCGGTTCCCGTGTCGTAGCAATAGCCCAGGCGAAGCTGTGCGTCATCATTACCCTGCTCTGCCGATTTTTCATACCAAAGGACAGCCTGTGCGGAATCCTGTGCAACTCCCAAGCCGTTGTCAAAGCAGAGCCCGAGCATGTACTGGGAACGGGCATTACCCTGCTGCGCAGCCTTTTCGTAGCAGGAGACGGCTTGTACAGGATCCTGGCTGACCCCTATGCCATGTTCATAACAACGTCCCAGGCTGCACAGGGCGTCGGCATCGTTTTGTTCCGCGGCCTTTTCATACCAGGTGAAAGCCAGCGTCGAATCCTGCGGTACTCCGGAGCCGTTTGCATAGCAGACAGCCAGGTTGAACTGTGCGGCGGCATGCCCCTGCACCGCGGCCTTTTCATACCACTGGGCCGCTTTGGCGAGATCCCTGTCAACTCCCTGCCCGCTTTCGTAACAGTAGGCAAGGCTGAACTGCGCGGCGGGATGTCCCAGTTCTGCAGCCTTTGCAAACCACTGAGTGGCCAGTTTCAGATCCTGTTTTACACCCACTCCGTCTTCATAACAGTACCCTATGTTCAGGATAGCCTGGAGATTGCCCTGCCCGGCTGACAGGCCGTACCAATAAAAGGCTGCTTCCGGATCCTGTTCCACGCCTTCTCCAAGTTCATAGAGGGCTCCCAGGTTGCATTGAGCGTCCCTGTTGCCGTTTTTGGCAGCTGCTGCGTACCATTGGGCCGCTTTTTTATCGTCTTTTGCAGTGCCTCTGCCGGCGTTGTAACAGTTTCCCAGATTGTATTGTGCCGAGGCATTTCCAAGCGCTGCGGCTTGTTCATACCATTTCACCGCCCTTTCCAGGTTTTGCGGTGTGCCCAGGTATGTTTCCAGACAGAAGCCCAGATTGAGCATGGCGTCGTCATGGCCCTGTAATGCGGCTCTTTCAAACCATTCCGCGGCTTTTTCCGGGGAACACTCCACACCCCTGTCATAAAGATAGGAAAGGCCCAGGTTTCGCTGCGCGTCGGCATCGCCGCCCTCCGCGCCCTTTGTATACCAGTAGAAGGCCTGCTCCAGATCCCGCTCCAGTCCCTCTCCCTCGGAATAGCAGTAGCCCAGACTGCGCTGTGCGGCGGCATTGCCCTGTTTGGCCGCTTTTCTGAACCATTCGACGGCAGCGGCATAGTCCTTTTGGACGTGACAGCCCCGTTTATAGCAGTTGCCCATTTCGTCCTGTGCGGGGGCGTATCCCGATTCGGCGGAGAGACGGCACAGCTTCACATCAAATCCCGGTTCATAATATGCCTTGTCATAAATAATTATTTTGTTTTCCTCAGACATATTGCGACTCCTTTCGGTTGACACAAAAATATTCTTATAAAGATATTATATACCTGATTTTAAAAAATTGCCAACTGCAAAAAAGGCGCCCATAAGTTAGATACTCGTAAGACAGTATTAGATTTGTTTTTTGGAAACGGCGTAGCGTTGGCTATGCCGTTTCCCCGTTTTGTAAGTCGTTCAACAGGGACGCAGGGAGTATTCCCACAAGGTCATAGGATATGTCAATCTGCTGTTCCCTATGTCCGTTTGAAGTGTCCGGCATATGGACGTAAACTGCTTTCACCATGTCATTCAGTACGGCGGGTGTCAGTTCGTCCATGTCGAGATACTCATGCACCTTGCTGATGAACCGTTCAATGTTCTCTGCCTGTTCTTCCTGTCGGTTAATTTCCTCATTCAGTTTGCGCATCGTGTCGAATTATGGTATAATATAATGTGTTTGTATGCCTGTACGTTTGAACCGTAAAACTGTACACTCTCCGTACCTTCCTTAACAGTCAGTGAGAGTATGATAGAATTTTCATAAGGGAGTATTGTCATGTCACAGTATAATAGCCCGATTTACGATGAGACCCGGCGGTGGATTCAGAAAAAACGTGAACGAGGAATTTCATGGGCTGATCTTCGCTATGCGTGTAAATCGACCGATAGTGCATTGGGTGAGTTCCTTCGCACACGTCAAATTGAGGATGACTGGCCGCCTTTTTCCACAGATGCATGGAAAGAACTGGTTGCCGAAATGGAGGAATACGAAAGCAAACAGCGCGATTTCATCTTTCATGGACATGATGGTGCTTTGTTCGATGAAAATCAGGATAATAATTTGCAGGTTCCGGAAAATGAAAGGTCATGCTGGCAACTTTACAAAAAATCTCTTGGATGGAAGCCGGAATCAATTCAGGACTTGGAAGAGGCGACAATTGGAATCCTTCGACGACTGAATATCGATACCAGTAATACTGGTTCCATCAAAGGACTGGTGATCGGGCATGTTCAGTCCGGCAAAACAGCTAATATGGAAGCATTAATGGCAATGGCGGCCGATCATGGCTGGAATATGTTTATCGTTTTGTCCGGTACAATTGAAAGTCTAAGATTGCAGACTCTCAGGAGGATGCAAAAAGATTTGAATCAGGAAGGAAATCTCATTTGGAGAGGTGTGGAACATCCATCCAAAAGATCTCAGTATGGCGAGAGAACACAGGATTTCAATTTTAGGCCAGGCTCACAGATGCGATATTTTACAGTTTGCCTTAAAAATACCAGTCGATTGAAAAAATTGATAGATTGGATTCATGCGGATAGAACATCTCATGATCTGATGAAAATTTTGCTCATAGACGATGAGGCAGATCAAGCAAGCATCAGTAATACGGCAGTAGAGTATCAAAGGGAGCAGCGCGAGAGGAAGGGTATCAATAAGTTGATTGTTCATCTTGTTGAGGATACCCATTATAAGGAAGATCGGACATGTGGTAAAGCCGGGGCAATGAACTATGTCATGTATACTGCAACCCCCTATGCCAACTTCCTCAATGAAAGCACAGTGGATTCCCTGTATCCAAGAAATTTTATTTGGACTCTGAAAACGCCTAACGAGTATATTGGCCCGAATCAAATCTTTGGTTTTAATGATCCCGGAAAGCCCGATGGGTTAGACATCAAACGGTGGATTCCCGACGAAGATCTTGATCAAATTGCTGCGCTTTACGATGGAAGTGGAAGCGAAATTCCAGAGAGCATGAAAGATGCAATCTGTTGGTTTGTCTGTGCTGTAGCCGTAATGAGAAACTGGCAATATAAGAAACCGATCAGTATGCTTGTGCATACCAGTCAAAAACAGGCAAACCACGACGCAGTAGCCAATGCGATATCCTGCTGGATTGGCAATTCCGTAAAAAGTAATACATTCATAAATCGTTGTCGGTTGGTTTATGAAGTGGAGACAACCCGCCTTCCCAAACATGAATGGTGCAGTCAGTTCAGTGATTATGGAATTCCGGAAAGTGAAATACATGATTATCCTCAGTTTGATGATATTCTTCCGGAAATCAGCCTTCTTATTTCCAAAAAAATCAGCCACATCAAGCTGTCTGAATCAGGGGATCTTGAATACAGGCGCAGTCTCCATCTTGTCATTGATAACTGCTCAAAAAACAGAACTACCAGTGAAAACGAGCATATCCGGCTGGCCTACCCTGATCCGGATATAATTCCGTATCCCAGTCCTGCTCCTGCTTTCATCATAGTTGGTGGCAGCACATTGTCCCGTGGATTGACTATAGAAGGACTTGTAAGCACATTCTTTCTTCGCGCATCCTGTCAAGCGGATACTCTTATGCAAATGGGGCGTTGGTTTGGATACCGGAGGAATTATGAACTCCTTCCAAGAATTTGGATGACTTTGGATACTATTGCGAAGTTCAGATTTCTGTCAGAGCTTGAAGTCGATTTGCGGGAGGATCTGAAAAAGTACATGCGGTCTGAGATAACCCCTATTGAATACGGCCCGAGGATTCTCTGCTCACCAAAAGTGTCTTGGTTGAAACTGACTTCAAAACGGCATTCAGTAAATGCCAAGGCAGCAGAGATGGACTTTTCGGGTGCCAGGCCGCAAACAGTAATTTTTGAGAAGAACAGCCATACACAAAGATGCAATATCGAAATAGCAGAAAACTTTATTGAATGTCTTGGAACACCTAATGTTTCGGCAGACAATACAGGCATCTTCTGGAAAAATGTTTCTTTGCAATTGATTATGGAACAGCTTTTGATTAATCAGTTTTCGTTTTCGCCCCGCTCACGTGTATTCAATGAAATCGGCGCATTCTGTGACTGGATAAAGCAGTTGTCCAAAGATCATTTGCTTGAAGAATGGAGTGTTGTAGTCGCTGGCACAGATGAAGTAAGGGCTGGTGTTTCCGAACCCGAAGATTCACATCATTGGGTCATTTCCGGATATCAGCTCAAGAAGGTCAACCGTAGTCGGCGGAGACCCTTGGGTGATATTGATGCAGACATTGATATCGGTGCTTTGAGAGCGCTCAAAGACCTTGTGGCCGATGTTGATAAAGCCTTTATCCCGGTTGAGCCGCTGACCAAACAGGAACAGGTAGACGCAATCAGGAAAGCCGCAGGAGTGGAAAGTATTCCAATGCTTATAATCTATCGCATTGACAAGGATTCAAAGCCACTCAGAAATAGCGCTGAACGAACCACTCTGGGCATGGAATGTGATATTATCGGCTTGCAAATATGTATCCCAGGTGACCAGATAAACTCGAAGTTCTGCAAAAGGCTTACGATTCAAATTCCACAAAGGGACAGAGAGGAAGAAGTGGAGGATGCCGAATGAAGATCGAGGTAGCAGAGCATGGCCGCATGAGCGAGAGCGGCAGTTCACTGTTGCGTTTGATTCAAAATCAAGATATGCCATTATTGGACCTCTTTGTCCGAGAATCTGTGCAAAATTCACTTGATGCAGCGGCCAGCGATGTCGAATATGTGAATGTAGATATGGTCACAGGCACATTCAAACCTGCAGCACTGAACAGACATCTTGAAAAAATTGAAGATAGGTTGAACCGGCGATATTCGTCTGTAAGTCAAAACTTTATTGCAGTACGGGATTCTAATACTATCGGTTTGACCGGTCCTGTTCGGTACAAGGATGTCAGGAATAATTCATTTGGCAATCTCCTGAAATTGGTATATGAGATATGTAAACCCCAGTCCACCGAAGGCGCAGGAGGTTCTTGGGGGCTTGGAAAGACTATTTACTTCCGCCTGGGAATAGGTCTTGTTCTTTATTACAGTCGGATCAGGCAAAATGGAAAATATCAGTCGAGGCTTGTTGCATGTCTTGTCGAGGATGAAACAAAAAAAGAAGCATTGATTCCACATGCGGGCGGAGTGAAGCGTGGTATTGCATGGTGGGGGAAAAGGGATGGCCTTGTAGCCGGATCCACCATCCCTGTTGACAATGAGCTTGAGATTGTGAAGATTCTGAGTATATTTGGTCTCTCACCGTATACGCATTCAGAAACAGGTACCACAATTATTATTCCATACATTGACGAAAAAGCATTACTCAATGAAGTTTATGCAATAAATGAACCAGCAGAAAGCAAGCCCTATTGGGTTGGGAGTATAGCAGATTATCTCAATATTGCTTTGCAAAGGTGGTATTCGCCCCGGCTGAACAATATTTCATATCCGTATGGCGCATACCTGTCGGCCAGTGTAAATGGAACAAAGGTCAAAATTTCTGGGATGCTCTCGTTGTTCCGCTATGTCCGGGAGTTGTATATTCTTGCCACAACAGGGACCCTCGAAAGCGAATCATTGATTGAGAGTGCAGGTATTTCCTGGTTTGTTGAAAGTATTGACCTTAGAGGGGTTCTCTCATCCACTTCGTCCGGCAAGTTTGCGTATGCGAAATTCAATCGCCGCCAGCTTCAAATGGAACCACCTTCAAATGAAAGGTCGCCTTATCAGCAAATCCTGAATATTGCGGTTCAAATGGAGGGTGGAAACGGCCCAATTGTCATGTACACTAGACGTCCTGGTATGATTGTTGGATATGACTATGATGGAACCTGGACACACCGGATGCCAAAGTCCGCACCGGATGAGTTCATACTGGGACTTTTTGTTGCTAATTCGCAAAACACCTTGAAGAGTATAGTTGATCCGAAAACAGGATCATTAATGTCTCTGGAAGAGTATATTCGACAGGGTGAAAAAGCCGACCACGCATCATGGTCAGACAGGAATATTGCAGGAAACAACTTTCGCATTATTTCCAACATTCAAAAGCATGTAATCAGCAAGATCAAGAAGAAATACTCTGAGCCAGTAAGGGAAACTTTTGAGCGACAGAACACGGGGCTTGCTCATGCACTTGCTGATATGTTGCTTCCTCAGTCCGATTTTGGAACCGATGCAAGTGTTCCACCGAATCCAAACAACGGAGGCAGGGGCCAAAGGCCAATACATGCTCGGAAAAGTACTTTCCGTATATTTGGTAATCCACAATATTCCAATGGCTCAGTTGAATATGAATTTGAAATTGTTATGAAGGGAAAACCATGTATACTGTCTTTACAGGTTCTCACAGATTTCAAGCGATATCAGGCAGATTCCTGGGAAAAGGAAGATGAAATCGGGAAGCCATTCCCTTTGGAATTCAAAGAGTTGACCATTACACACATCAGGAAGGCAGCGGAAAAATCTTGTGTTGGATATGATTGCAACATTTTGATAACAGGCTCTGCGCGAGGTGGAAACAATAAGGATGTTTCTGTTGAATTTTTAAAGTCCTCCCGTTTCTCTACTTTGGGTTATGCACATTTTGTACCCAGTGAATCCGGGTGTATAATCACCGGAAACCTTGTTTTCTCGTTTTCTGACCCAGCCTTAAAGGGAATGTGTGAATTGAAGGAGACAGACAAATGAGCGAGTCATTCAGTCCATATCCCGTTTTGAACAGTAACCACTGTATTGAAATTGGGTATGTAACAGAAATGCCCGGATTTCGGTATACAGAAAACTTTGAAGAATACCCTTTGCAATTGGATGTTTCCGGAGGTAATACTGTTAATTTCAGCGGAAAGCTGACAGACCCGCGCTGCGCTTGGTATCCCTCGACACACGATTTGATTTTTTCCAAAGTATGCAGAATAACATCGGCATACAGCCTGTTTGGAAAAAACGGAATTGCACCTGCAAATGCGGTTCTTGGGCTGGCTGTCAGGTGGATATCCAGCAAATCTGATGAACGAGGTGTAATCCCCTTCGGGGAAATAATCCGGACAGATTCGGTTGCTACATATTCTGCGGAGTACCGGTTCAATAAAGGCATACTGAAGGGAAGCTTGAAACTTCAAACTGTTTTGTATCTGAAAGATCCTGGAACGCCTGCAGCCTCTGAAATGTACTTTGCTCTTCGGCCTGGAACTATTCTTGGCACTCTTGATCAGTCCGAAGTATTCATTGATGGCAATGGGTCAGTCTTTCCAATTTCGATAGTGAATGCACCGGGCAAATCGTTGTGGAATGTATACTATGACGAAACCGCTGATCCCTTGCAGGACCCGTTCAACGGGGAGTATGTTGAAATCCGGCTCAATAAGGCACATCCGGATTTTGATGCTTTGAAGATTGAAACATCAATGACAGAATCGACCCTTTTCCTTGAAGTTATTTCTTCTGCAATGTTCGTGATTGTTGAGGCAGCAAAAGACTCACTTGGAGAGGATTGGAACAATGTCTTGAATGGCATCGGATATGACCCGGGTTCTATTGCGGAAGCAATAAATTTTTTTGTTACTCATTTACAGTGGGATGTGAGTACGTCAGCAAAATTGGCAGGTTCCATCAAAAAGTTTTTTGAAACAAAAAAATGAGGAGTTTGTAATGGATTGGAAAGAGTTAAGCCGGGATGAAAGCCATCAAATGTACGATTATTATTGTGATTCAGACGAAATCAATTGCCCGGATCAGTATATTCCTCTCAGGGAAGATATCTTGCTGTTGTTTTCCAATGCACTTAATCGGATTGGAATCACTGAAGAGCAAATTTCCCAAAAGAACAACTCGTACCAACTGGACTTATTCTTTGGCATCAAGCTTTATACTACATTGAACCAAAAATACGGAATGGATGTTAGGCTGGCATCGTCTGAAGGAGTATGGAGATTTTTAAGCGTTTGCGTCGTTCCTGACCTTGTAGCAAAAAGATATGGAAAAGATCATCCGGACAGGTTCTGGAAAAAATCAAAACGTTTGTGGCTCCGGGTGCTTTGGTGGTATATTTATCTCTCTTGGCAAGGATCGGAAGACGCTACAATAGAGACGCTTAAAGAGAACAGTACGGACGAAATTCTTCAGCTTGTTGACAGATGTGGTCGTGGTGGATACCGGGTGGATTTGTATCGTGAATTGATGAGAAAAAACGGACTGGTTGAAATTGCTGAACGAAGGAAAAATCAGCTTTTCCGGAAAATGATGGTCTTGAATACCGCAAGAGTACAGGTCTTGGAGCCTGAGTTGACCACAGGTGGAAACCGTGGCTATGTGGAAACTCTGTACAACTATTTCCAATAAACGGAGAATTGATATGGATCTTGTCGAACGAATTAAGGACAACTTTAGCAAAGGGTACTTCGGGAAAGCTATGGATATTCAGGAACTTCCCAATGAGCATCCAGCCTGGACGCTAAAGGGAAATGGTTGGGTAGGTGTAGCAGTTCCTGTCGAGACATATATTCCCTTTTCAGAGCAGTTCTCTCAAGTCAGAATTTGTACAGAAGCCAATGTTCAAATCGGCTCAAGGACCTACGACTTGCTTCTACTCCAATGTTTCACTATGCAATCCCGAAACGAATTTGCATTGATGTGCGCTCATTTTGTTGAACCAGGCAAAGATGGGAACTTCCGGCGAGAGTTGACTGCTTCACCAGAAGCATGGTGGAAACGTTGGAAAGAAATGCTGGGCAATATTTCGTCAGACAGATCCTCCTATAATGTTATGGGCGAACTTTTGGTTTTGGAGAGGCTCATACAAAGCGGAGAAAATCCTAGATGGTCGGGTGTCGAACGGGCAACTCATGATATCGAACTTGATACATACGGCATAGAAGTCAAATCAACAGTAGCTCGATATGGATATGAGATTACGGTGAGCAGCATCTACCAGATGCGTCCATCAATGGACAGACCATTGAACCTTGATTTTATCCGTTTTGAAAAATCTGTACAAGGACGGAGTTTGGACGATATTGCGAGGAGTTTGAAAGAGTTGGGTTATGACGCAGATTCCTTGGAATCTGCCCTTGACAAGGCGGGCCTTGAATCTGGATGTGTTGCAAGAAATATCAAATACAAGGTGATTGAATGGAAGAGGTATCCGGTAGATAAGGACTTTCCTTGCATAACAGAGGCATCCTTTAAGGATGACCGTATGCCTCCTCGCATTTTGAAGATAACTTACACCTTGGATTTGGCAGGAATTAATGGGTCAAACCAACTACAACCATAAGGATGAACACCAATGTACAATATAGTAGAACTATTCAGCGGAATCGGCAGTCAGTTGAAGGCGTTGCAGAATCTTGGATCGGAACCAGAAGTAGTTGCAACATGTGAATGGGATGTCCATGCCATTATTGCCTATGATTTGATTCATAATGATGCTGTCATTCCTGACGATATTGCCAGAATGAATAAAGAATCACTTTTGGAAGAATTAAACAAATTTACATTCAGTAATTCTGGCAAGGAAGCTTTGGACTATACTTCCTTAAAAACATATTCTGTTGATGTTCTGCGACATCTTTTGAATGCAATCAGGCGTAACAGAAATTATGTTGATATCAATGCAATGGATGGTGGCAATCTTCCTGATAACATTGATATTTTGACATACTCGTTTCCGTGTCAGGACCTATCCAATGTCGGGGCTTTTCATGGTTATAATCTTGGCATTGACCGGGATTCCGGAAGCCGTTCAAGTCTGCTTTGGCAAGTAGGCCGTATTCTTTCAGAACTGCAGAACAGCAATAAACGATTGCCGCGTTTCCTGCTGATGGAAAATGTTCCAACACTTTTGTCTGAAAGACACTTTCCAAACTTCAGTGCCTGGATAGAGCAACTCAGGGGCCTCGGCTATGTCAGCAAGTATTATCCATTGAATGCGGCTGATTTCGGTCTTCCACAGAACCGCCCAAGATTGCTGATGATCAGTGTTTTTGTTGGAGATAACAAAGGGGAAATTGAACTGATTCATGAGTATTTCGGAAACACAACTGCAGAAAAGGTGATTGAGGATTACCATCATTCGGATTTCTTTCGCCAATGGACAATAAAGGATTTGCTTAGGACAGATTACACCAAACAGAGTGTGTTTGAAGAAGCAATTGAGTGTACGCCGAATGACACTGTATCACGCAGAAAAATATGGGAGGATAATCCGCAGATTATCCTTCAAGGCAACATATTCAATGAGAAGATAAACATGATCCGTACCATAACTACAAAGCAAGACAGAAATCCCAATTCTGGCAATCTCTACTTTGATTGTGGAATAAGCGGGAGAAGCAAGTTCCGGTATCTTACCCCAAGGGAATGTCTTCTTTTTATGGGATTCACTGATAGGGATTATATAAATCTGGCCACCAATAATCTTGAATTCCATAAAGGAGATGCACTCTTCACCCGTGATAAAATAATCCGCTTGGCAGGTAACAGTATTCCGGTAAAATTACTTGAAGGGATTTTTCTTCAGATCATGAAGATTGACGCACTTTTGAAAGATTACAGGCAGTGTTCATTTGCTGTTTCAGGCGGCCACTCTGTAAAGAAGGTACATGCAAAACAGATTACAAAATTTATGTTTGCACATGGCATTCGATGCCGCAAGCCGGGAGGTCAATACCCTGAAAGCCCGGATGTAATATTTCCGCGATATAAAGTTGCCTTGTTTATCTATGATTGTGTTCAGCATGGACATAACTGTGACAATAGTAGCATTCCTGAAAAAAACCGGGATTTCTGGAGAAACCGAATAAAAGACATCGCAGAAAGAGACCATGCAGCACACAAAGAATTAGCTGTGCAAGGCTGGCATGTTCTGATCGTATGGAAGTGTGAACTGAACAAGGATAACTTTGGAGCAACAATGAAGCGACTTGAAACTCGAATTCGTGAATGCATCTCCAGCGTTTCTGAAAGTGCTGTTTAGGTGCATTGTAGCTCATGTTTGAAGGATATGGTAGTATGGCAGATATTAAATCAAAAGATGCACGAAGTTATAATATGTCCCGAATTCGGGGCAAAAACACCAAACCAGAGGAAATTGTAAGGAAATATTTGTTTTCAAGAGGATTTCGTTACAGAAAGAATGACAAACATCTTCCAGGCACACCTGATATAGTTTTGCCAAAATACAAAACTGCTATTTTCATAAACGGATGCTTTTGGCATGGACATGAAGGATGTAAATACTTTATCTGGCCGCAAAACAATGCTGAGTTCTGGCATAATAAAATCAGTACAAATAAGGCGAGAGACGCAAAAAAACACCAGGAGTTGCGGTCGCTTGGTTGGAATGTCGAAATAGTTTGGGAGTGCCAGCTAAGGAATTGTAGAAAAATAATTGCTTAAATTTGAAGCATATGTTATAGTTGGTTAA